>CAYQKH010000044.1:3256-20153 GCA_964417945.1 uncultured Opitutales bacterium | reverse complement strand
TGGATAAGCGGTTTCAAAAAAGGAGAACCAGTCGGCGCACGGAACCGCTAATCGCAGTCCGTGGCCTCGACGTTCTCCCCGGAAAGAATGACTGGGCCACAGATGGAGCAGATGGAAGGAAAGGTTTTCAAGCTTTGGAGGGTCTGAAGAAATGGTGAAAAATGCCATGAAGAGAAAACCGCTGATCTCCGCTGATCGGCGCTCATCAAGAGAAAAGATTAGCGAACGATTAGCGTGGATAAGCGGTTTGAAAAAAGGAGAACCAGTCGGCGCACGGAACCGCTAGCCCGGAAATTGCATAAAAAAATGTCGCTGGTTGTTTAAAATCCTCATTACGATGAGGTTGCAAAAAAAACTTAACCAACCAACGACACAAAAAGTGGATCAAAAAGAGTTTGGATTTACAAGGGTAAAGCGGCGTGAAGTGAAGGCCGATTTTAATGGTGGGGATGTCAGCACCGATGCTGGCCTGCTTCTTCTACGAGAAGTAGATCGGCGACTGGGTTTGACCCAATCGGCGGCTAAGGTATTGGCCGATGCACGGCAGAAGGGGAAGGTAAAGCATGAAGCCGAGACGATGCTTCGCCAGCGGATCTTCGGCCTCTGCGCTGGCTACGAAGACCTTAATGATTTTGATACGCTACGCGATGACGGCTTGTTCCAGATGGTCAGTGAGAGCGACCAACGCTCACGGGTGGTGGCCCATCGAAGGTTTGCTCCTGGGTGATCCCAGCCCGAGCGCCACTCCAGCGCGATGATACAAAATGGGGGTAAGGGGGAACTGTCTCTGAAAGACACCTTTTGCCGCCCAAATCCCATACAGAATCAAAAAAACTCACCATTATATACCTTTACTCCTCTGCGAACTCCTGTTCATGAAACATCCGGGTTAGCCAGGCAAATCGCCGTGACCATGCACCGGGGCCGTGGTTGCTCCATCCAAACGAGTGCGCATGGAAGTCGGCGCACTCAATGTCGCTATCGCGCCGTGAGTAGACTCGGTGATGGACAAGAGAATAGACTTGAGATTTTCAGCGACCCGAGCAGTCTAAAGGAAAATGAGCACGACGGAAAAAATTATCCATGAGATTGCGAGTCTTCGACCGGAGAAACAGTCGGAAGTGCTTGAATTCGTGGAGTTTCTGAAAGAAAGAGAGAGAAGGAGTGAGGAGAATGACTTCAAAGCTTCCTCGCTTGCTGCGGCCATGCGGGGCATGGAGGATGAGGAAAGCCTTTACTCCGAATCGGACGTCATCGAGAAGATCGGATGATCACCGAAGGCGACATCCTTCTATTTCCATTCCCTCAGTCTGACCTTGGCGCTGGCAAGCTACGGCCCGCATTGCTGCTCAAGAGAATTCAGGGAGATTTCGACGATTGGCTGGTTTGTATGATCAGCACTCAAACCCGGCACCAGATTCAGGGCTTGGAAGTCGTTTTGAACGAAGAAATTCCAGGCTTCGCAAAAACAGGCCTGAAGAAAGAAAGCTTGATTCGGACGAGTCGGTTAGCAGTGGTCCAATCGAGCGTCTTCATCGGCAAACTGGGCAGCCTACCAACAGAAAGATTTCAAGATATACGAAACCGACTGGCTGATTGGATTCGAAGTGGCGAGTCCATCAAGTCGCGGTAGTCAACTTCGGTTCACTACGCTCCCCGCTCGAGAAAGGAATGAATCACCACGAAGAGCACGAAGAAAAGGACGGAGGTTTACCGTAGATGGCGGAGCAATTTGAGGCGCTTTCCGGTCAAGTGATCGGATGCGCGATTGAGGTGCATCGTTTTCTTGGTCCAGGGCTGCTGGAATCCTCCTACCAGCGTTGTCTGAGCAGAGAATTGGAACTGAACGGAATCGCTCATGCCTGTGAAGCTTCTCTGCCCATTGAATATAAGGGAATATCTCTGGAGTGTGGTTACCGAGTCGACTTGCTGGTCGAGCGTGCGTTGATCGTCGAGCTGAAAAGTGTCAAGAATATCGACCCGATCCATGAAGCTCAAATCCTCACTTACATGAAGCTTTCGGATATCCAGACCGGCCTCATGTTCAACTTTAATGTCACCAAACTCAAAGACGGCATGAAGCGATATGTCCTCTGAATCTCCCTTCGTGTCCTTCGTGCTCTTCGTGGTGAAAAAGAAACTCGAACCAGTCGTCGCACTCAACGTCGCTATCGCGCCGTGAGTGTCTTTGACGTTGGGTGGGGAAAGAAACGCGCTTGTCGCGCGGAGAGAAAAGAATAGAATTCATCCATGTCGACTAAGGAACTAGCATTAAAAACGATCCAAGAGCTTCCTGAGGATGTGGATTGGGAATCAATAAAGGAGCGGATCCACTTCATGTCAGCTGTGGAAAAGGGTCTGAAGGAACTGGATGAAGGTAAGGGCATACCTCTGGAGGAGGTGGAAAGGGACATGAAAGAATGGATTACCGGGTAATCATTTCTCCTTCGGGTCGGGAGGATTTGAAGGAACTGGTTAGCTACATAGCTCAGGAAAACCCCGCTGCTGCGGAGAAAATGGGGAACCGAATCCTGAGCGAAATTAAAAAAGTGGGTGATTTTCCGGAGATGGGTCGAATGGTTCCAGAGTTCAAGGATCCGGATATCAGGGAGATTATAGTTTACCCGTTTCGGGTTATCTATCGGGTAAACAAGGCAAGCGGATTTCCGGAAGTCGTTCGGATTTGGAGAGGTTTCCGCGGACATCCAAAATTATAACGATGAAACCAGCCAACGAGACGATGGACTCAACGGAGATCGCGCTCCGTCTGGCTGGAGTTGGATTTTCCATGTTAAACCCGCTCTGGTTGGAGGGTCCAGTTGCCGCGAGTCATCATTAGCGTTGGGTGAAAGGAATCGCGCTTGTCGCGCGAATGAAAAGGAGTAGATTAACGCCATGTCTACGAAAGAATTGGCTATCAAAACCATTCAGGAATTGCCTGATGATGCCGACTGGGAGGTCATCGAGGAGCGGATTCGGTTTTTAGCGGCCTTGGAGCGGGGAATGGACGATATCCGACAGGGAAAAGTCGTTCCACATGAAGCGGTTAAGAGGGATTTGGAGGAATGGCTTACCACCTAGACTGGGCGGACATCGCAAGGGAGAATTTGAGGGATATCGTGCTCTACATCAAAGAAGAGAATCCGGACGCAGCCAGAAGAATAGGCTATGGAATTGTTGAGCGTTTGGAGCAAGCTGCCCAATTCCCCTACTAGGGCAGGCAGATTCCGGAGATTGGCCAAGAAGCCTTTAGAGAGGTGCTTCTTTCCCCAAATCGCCTACCCTACCAGATCATTGAAGAAGAAAAGAAAATTGTGGCTATCCGCGTGTGGCACGCAAAACGAGGAGATCTAAAATTAAAGTAGCACCCAACAAACAGCGGTAGCCAACGTCGCCAGTCACCCCGTCTGCCGAGCAGCCGGGCCGCCAGTCGCCGTCACCTGGGCTTAGCGTTCGATAAAATAGGGGATGCTCGAGAAGCCACATATCACGCACAAGAGGTGGGAATTCTCCGAAGAGAATCCATAGAGCTTGACAAAATATGGGCCCTAACTTCTAAAAGCAGCAATGAAAACTTATCTCTTATCTTTTGGCTTTATCCTGCTCACTTTGCCGGTTCCTTGCTCTGCCGCGCTGACACTGACCATCAATGCCAGCACCGAGACGCTTTCCTTAACAGGGTCTGATAGTGGTAATCCGTCCGTAGCTAGTCCACATGAACTTGCTTGGTCAATCGGCACTATAACAGCAGACAGTGCCGTTGCGGCGACTTCAGGGGTAGATCACTCTGCTGGAGATTTTTTAATCGCTTCGTTCACGGCATCGAGTGACCACGCACGCTTGCTGTTTGTTTACTCAACTTCCACAGCTGCCACTTTCTCTGGTAATGGGAATACAATTAGCTATGCCAGTTTTTCTAGTGGGGCTAAGAATTATTTAAGTTCCCTATCCAATTCCGACTCCTTGACGCTTGATTTGGGAAGTGCAGCCAATGATATTTCAATTTCCGCCATCCCTGAACCCACAACCTACGCGGCTTTCATGGGATTAATCGCTGGGACAGTCCTTTTATTCCGAAATCGAAAAAGCAGAACTGCACATTGAATCATCGTATGGCTTATTCTTCCATTGTGATTGAGACTGCGTTAAATCACGAGAATGTCCGAACAAACAACTGAGGTGAACGTGGAAGGAAAAAGTCACGGGGATTGATGGATTTATTGGGATTGTTGGGCCCGCCACCGTATGGCTACGGGGTGGCAAGTGAGGGGAAAGGATTTTTTAAAGGGAAACAGAAGGCCGCAGAGGTCGCGAAGGGTTGTTGGGCCTTCTCCTTGGCGCTCTTGGCGATTGTCTTTTTAAGAAGGAAAGGGAGGAATCGGACCACGGATGCCACGGATTGGCACGGATGGGGAATGCCTTTTATCCGTGTCCATCCGTGAAATCCGTGGTTAAAAAAAGGAAAGGAGAAAAGAAGGAGTCAGTCCAATTTACCGTGCATTTTGAGGTCGCATGAGTCGCCGGGGGAAAGGGGAGAAAGGTAAGGCGTGAACTTGGGTCAATCCAATTCTTTTAACATCAAAGTTTGGATTTCTCCGTGAGGTTCGTGCCTTCGTGAGAAAAAAATAAAATCGTCAGCGGCCTTGGGATCAATTTTGGTCCAGCCCGAAGCAACACGAACCCGTCGGCGTCGGCAATCCGCCTTTTCACAAGGCTTCGGCGAGACAGGCCGGAACTTAGCGCCCCGGGAAAGCCTTAATCGCTACGCAGAATTAGAGGTCGCGGGCCCTGTCGCCTGACCTCCACGTTAGCTAAAAAAGACTGGAAAAAGCCCCCTTGTCCTGGAAAAGGAAAATTTTATCGAATCCCCGTAGCCTGACGCGGATCCTGGGGATCGAGGACCTTTTGCTTGAGGATGGGTTGAAAATGGGTCGCCATCTGCTTTTGGTCATTTTACTTCGCTTTTACCTTTTTGAACTTATTCCACCGTCAAGTATCCGATTCTGTCACTTGAATAATCAGCCGCAGGCATGTTGAAGTTTTTGAGCAACCCATGGCCCCTAATCCTCACCGGTCTCCTGACGCCGGGGTTGTTATTCGGGGCAGAGCGCCCCCTGCAAATCCTCGTCTTCGGAGACAGCCTGACGGCGGGCTACGGATTGGAGAACCCGCCGCGGCAGGCCTACCCCGCCCTTCTTCAGAAAAGGATTGAGGGGGCGGGTTACGCTGCGGAGATTATTCCCGCCGGTCTGAGCGGCGAGTCCACGGCGGGGGGCCTGACCCGGATCAACTGGGTGCTGCGCAAACCCCAGGGCTGGCCCGCGGACACCCCCTTTCAAATCGACATTTTCGTGCTGGTCCTCGGCGGAAACGACGGACTGCGGAACGTGGGCCTGGAGGACACCGAGGCCAACCTCCTCGAGATCCTTTTTCGTGCCCGCGCCCGTTACCCGGAGCTGCAGATCCTCCTCGCGGGGGTCGAGATGCCGGTGAACTGGGGGGAGGACTACCGGGAGGCCTTCAAGGAGGTCTACGTCCGTGTGGCGGAGCAGACCGACGCCGCTCTCCTTCCCTCCATCCTCAAGGGCATCGGCGACGACCCGGAACTGATGCAAGCCGACCGTATCCACCCCAATGCCGAGGGGCATGAGAAAATGGCTGACCTCGTCTGGGAAAGACTCGAGCCCCTGCTGGCCGAGCGCTCCGGTTGAACGATTCCCCCAGACGGTCACAGGGGCGGCATTCTATCCATAAGGAGAACCTTTGCGGCCTTATGTTTGTAGATTTTTGAACAGGAGGCCGCAGAGATCCGGTTTAGGTCCGCAGGGGGGGAAAGCAGGGGGTTTAATTTTGAGTGGGAAATTTGAAGGCTTTATTGCTCGGGAGTTGGGGCTTTATAGAAAGGGCATATTTTTTCAATCCACACCTCCGCGCTCTCTGCGTTCTCCTGTTCAGAAATCCAGGATTGCCCTCGTGGGAAAAGGCCCGTTTCGTGCTAAAACCTTTCTATGAGCACTGATACCCAACCCGTTTCCTTTCGCGGGGGAGCACCGACATCGGCTGTCCCGATGGTCTTTTTCATCATCTGGGCAATTGTTATCTGTCTGAGCGGGGCACCGGACGTGCGGGGCCTGATCCTCGGGCTGATCCTCGGCTTAAGCCTGACCCTGCTCTTTGTTAAGGGGAGCTGGTATGCCTACTGCGAAGAGATCTTCACGGGAATGGCGAGCCGGATCGGGGTGGTGACGATCGTCTGCTGGCTGTGGGCGGGGATGTTCGCCCAAGTCCTGCGGGCGGGCGGCCTTGTGGACGGGTTGGTCTGGATGGGTATCCAGTCGGGAGTGGGGAGCGGGATGTTCACCGGCCTGACCTTTCTCCTCGCGGCCCTCTTCGCGACCGCAGTCGGGACGGGCTACGGGACGACGGTGGCGTTCTGCACGCTGATGTTTCCGACCGGGGTGGTGCTGGGAGCCGATCCGGTTATTCTTTTTGGGGCGATTCTCTCGGGGGCGGCCTTCGGTGACAACCTCGCGCCGGTCTCGGACACGACAATCGTCTCTGCAACCACGCAGGAAACCGACATCCCCGGGGTGGTCCGCAATCGTTTCAAGTATGCGATCACTGCGGCGATTCCCGCGCTCATCCTTTACCTTATCCTCGGTAAGAATGACGGCGGGAACGGCATCGAGCTAGCTTTAAGCACGGATTCAGTGGAGCCGATCGGGCTCCTCCTCCTCATCCCTTTCGCCCTCGTCATTTTCCTTGCGATGACAGGCCACCACATCATCACTGCCCTGACCCTCGGGCTCGTCTTCGCCAGCGTCATGATCCCGGTTTTCGGGCTCGCCCCCTTTTCCTCGGTGATGGCCGTGGATAGGGAACAGGGGCTTCTTTCCGGAGCGCTGACGGACGGTATCGGAGGCTATGTGGAAATGGCGGTCCTTGTGCTCCTCATCCTCTCCGCCAATCACATCATGCGGATCGGCGGTGCCTTCGATCTAATCAAGCGGGTGGCGATGTCTGTTGTAAAGGACTCGGTCCGCCGGGCCGAGGTGACGATCTGCACGGTGGTCGCCAGCCTCAACGTCTTTATCACGGTGAACACAGCGGCGGAAATCGCGGCCGCACCCTTTGTCAGCGATATCGGAAAGTCTTTCAAGATCCACCCCTACCGCCGGGCGAACTTCCTCGACTCCATCACCTCGGCCCTTGGTTATATCTTCCCTTGGGGCGGCGGGGTTCTCATCGGCTACGTCACGCTACAGTCGATGGCCGGTCCAGATGGACCGCTGCCGAACCTCCCCGTCGTCAGCCCGACCGAGGTCTGGCCCTTCGTCTTTCACGGCTGGATTCTCGTCACGGTCATGTATACGGCCGCGCTCACCGGCTGGGGGCGAAAATTCGAAAATTCCTAAGTCGAACCGATCTCCCTCTTGAGAGACGGGCTTCTCCAAGTTAGCTCCCCGGCCATTCAAGCGTGATGAGAGCGGGCTCAGGAAAGGCATAGTAAAGGATGCAGGCGGCAACCGCCTTCCCGGGCAGGCCGAAGCCCTTCGACACCGCTTCCCGGTAAAGCTCGAGCTGCTCCCCATACTGCTCACGGGTTTCCTCCCCGGTGGGAACGGGGTGGGATGGGTCTCCTCCCTTGAAATCGAATAAGACGGCCCGTTTCCCCGGATCGACCCAGAGCCGGTCCCACTGTCCGGCAATCCGCCGGTTGTCGACGAGGAGATCGAAGGCCTGCTCGCGGAAGAGCTCCCCGGTGTCGGGCCGGAGGAAATAATCGCGGATAGTCGAAACCTTCAAGGCGGCTCGCACGCGTTCGACGCCGAAACGGGCCGCTTCACGAACCGCCGCCGGTTGCTCCCCGGCCCAGGTCTCAAGAACCTTCTCCCACCCGATTTCCATCCAACCAACCTGCTCGAAAGCGCGGTGCACCCAGCTGCCTCGCTCCATGTTGAGCCGGTCCGAGACCCGCGCGGCCCTCGCCGGGCGACTGGCACGCGAAGGCGTGATGCGCTCTGGCAGCGGCGGAGCACCCGAATAATTGACCACCGCTACCGGCTCCTCCGTAGCCGACCTCCCCTCGAGGCCTTTGAACCATTGCGGATCTCCCCGCTCCCAGCAACCAACACCGTCCGGCCCATCCTCTAACGGGAGGGCGGCGGCCAGCCACTTCTCGTAACGCGGGGTATCCCCGCCGGAGAATACGCCGTCGGTGTAAAGGTAGAGCCCTCGTTTCGCTCGGGTCAGGGCCACGTAAAAGAGACAGATGCTCTCGAAGGCAGAGGCCTCCATGCCCTGTTCCTTCCGGCGGGCCAACGTCGGTTCAGAATCGGTGATCAGGCTCTTCGGCAGGTTAAGGATCCACGCGGCCTCCCCCTCACCGTCCCGTTGAACGGCGAGTCCCTCCCGCGGCTTGTCGAGGTAATGAGTGCTCTTGAATCCGAAATCGGGTAGGAAGACGAGGTCGAAACCCAGACCCTTCGCCTGGTGGACCGTCATCACCCGGACCCCGGAGGTAACGCCTCCCGGTCGGACGGTGTAGCCTTCGAGGAAAACAAGGAAGGAATCGGGATCGCCACCGGGCCCGCGGTCAAACTGCTCCGCCGCGTCCAAAAGCTGGTTCGACCGGCCGCGGATGAAGGGGTCCGGCTCAATTTTACGGAAGAGCCTGCGTATCCAATATTTAAATACTGAGTGAAAGCCCCCGGCGGCAAGCCGGAGCTGGAAATCGCGGGTGAGCCCGGCGGGGCCGAGCTTAAGGAAGTCCTCCCCGAGGGGAGTCATAAGGAGGAACTTCCGGGAAAAGGTGTCAGCCGGGTGAGTGGCGGCCTTAACGAGGGCGACGAGTAGCCGCCCGAGGGCGTTATCGGCTCCAACCGAGACCTCCCGCTCCTCGACGACGGGGATGGCGGAGCGGGCGCGCAGCTCGCGCACCCAGGTCCGGACTTCCTCGTTCCTGCGGACGAGGAGGGCGGCGCTCAGGCCGCGTTCCGCGGGACGAATTTTGTCGAGCAACGCGGCCACCGCATCGAAGCGCTCTTCCGCATCCTGCAGCTTTCGATAGGACGCATAGGCCGGCAGGTCCTCCCGGGCTGAGGCATGGGGATCCCAGACCTCTTTCCAGCGTTTCACCACCTCCGGGGTGCGGGAAAAGACCTCCCGGAGAACTTCCTCCCGACCGAAGACGGCGTTCACGAGCTCGATGATGGCTGGGCCGGAGCGCCAGGATTCCGCGAGACGCGCATCCCGGATCGGGGAAGGGGCACGCCCGCCGTAGTGGCGGGAAATTTCGTCAAAGAGGCCGACATCCCCGCCGCGCCAACCATAAATCGCCTGCTTGCCGTCACCGACGAAGAAAAAGGTGCGTTGTCCCCCGGGATCCATGACAACCTCGTCGATAAGGTTCTTCAGAATCCCCCACTGGAGTCGACTAGTGTCCTGAAATTCGTCCAGCAGCCAATGGTCGAAGCGTCCGTCGAGGCGGAAGTGGACATCAAGCCGGAGGGCGTCGTCAAGCGCGGTCGCCCCTTGGGAAAGCCGCCAGGCAGCAGGCGCACCAATCCCCGCGAGGAGGAGCTGGATATCGATGAACGTGAGGTGCCCCTGGCGCCGGATGAGTCGCTCGTAAAACTGCTCGTAGGCGTCGATCACCTCCCGGATGCCGCGGGTGCGGCGCAAGCAGGCCTGAAGCTCTTGGTAAAAAAGGGCGTCGACGAGGCGAATGAGGAGGCGGGCGTCGTCTCCCTCGAAAACGGCGGTTTGCCGATAGTATTCGATCTCGGCGTATCCGGCCTCAAGGCCTTCGCGGGCCTGGATCACTTTATCAAGGAGGGTTCCCCTAAAGTCCATTCCCGGCTCCCAGGTAACCGCCGCCTCGAAAAATTCCCGCCAGCCCTTCTGGATCCGGCCTTCGGGAAACTGCCCATCGACGACGCCTTGAAGACGACGGGCGGCTTCGGCCCGGTCGAGGTCCTTCCCCGCGGACCAAGGGACCTCGCGACCCGGCCAGATCCGGGCCGGGTTGGCCCAGCTGCGGGGATCCGGTTCAAGGAGGTAGACTGCATGCTGGTCCTGGATAAAGCGCTCGAGATTCTTCATCAGGGAGCGTTGTTCGTTCCCGAAGGTGGCCTCCTTAAAAGCCTCGGCAAACTGCCGACGGCCCTTGGGGGGGATGCCGCCCCGTTTAAAGAAGTCGCGAAAGAGCTGCTGCCTCCGGAGAAAGGCTTCGGATTCCTCCATGAGGTTGAAGCGGGGGCCGATCCCGAACTCCACGGAGTGAGTGGAGAGGATCTCGTGAAAGAATCCGTCCAGGGTTCCAAGGTGCAGTTTTCCAATCTGGCGGAGCACCCGCGCGAGGGTGCCGGGCCAATCGATACGGTCACCGGGCATCTCCAGTTCGCGGGCGAGGTTCGTGGCGGACTGCGGCCGGGTAGAGGCCTCCGCCAGCTTTGTGAGGATGGCGTCGAAGAATTCGCCGGCCGCCTTCCGGGTGAAGGTCAGGGCGATGATCCGCTCCGGTGGGACCCCGGCAAGGAGCAGCCGGATGTAGCGGTTCGTTAACTGGTAGGTTTTCCCCGACCCGGCGGAGGCGAGAATGCGAAGGTGCGGGATTTCAACGCTCATCAATCGGCCTCTCTCTGAAGGGTCGGGGCCTCGAGCTCATCAGTGAGGGACTCGAAGAACAGACCCTCGAAATCGTCGTATTTGAGGTCCTCTGCGGGCGGCCAGAAAATGCCGCCCCGGATATCCCGGATGATGCCACCCGCGCATTCGACAGCGGCCTCAACGAGGTCCGACTCGGACAGGTCGGTCCAAAGGTCCACTCCCACGTTCCCCACCACCCGCGGCAGATGGACGTAGCCAACCTGCAAACCGGCTCCGGGAAACCGGTCCTGGGCCATCCAGGCATAAAGCGGGAGCTGTAGGTCCAACCACCGGTAGGGTTTTCCCAAAACCGTCACCCGTGCTGAGGAGGGAACCCTGTCCTCATCCACTTCCGGGTTCCAGCCCTTCAGGTGTGCTTTCGCGGGAGACCCGGCGGTGTCCCGGGTTTTAAAATCGAGGAGACGAAGAGCCCCGGTCTCATCGTGGCGTTCGATCCGGTCGATCTTTCCGGTAATGCGACAGCCCTCAATCTGGAGCGCGTCTGCATCCTCGGGGGGCGTCCACTCGACGAGGTTTGGATCGATCCTCCAGCCCTCGCGGCGGGATTTCGCCTCCTCATTCGCCCAGGCCCGCAGTCGCTGAATGGCAGACTCCAACTGGATCTCGAGGGAGAGCGGGAGGGCCTGCCCGTAGCGTTGATGGATGAGGGTGGTCGCCCGATCCCTTAAAAATTCCGCAATCGCCGGGGCATCCGCAGAATCGCGCATCGTGTCGTCCCGCGCAAGGGCCTCAAGGGTTTCGTGGACGAGGGTCCCGAACTCGGCGGCATCCATCTCCATCTTGCGGCTGTCATAGGTCTCCATCCCGAGTGAACGCTCGAGGAAAAACCGGAAGGGGCAGCGGAGATAGCTTCGAAAGGCGGTAACGGAGAGATGTCCAGGGCGGTAGGGCCGCTCCGCCGGGCCAGGAGGCCGCAATTTCCAACCGAGGGCCCAGGGGGGATCCTGCTTGAGGAGGGGGGGCTCGCGAAAGGCCACCTGGACCCGGGCGGGCAGCTTGTGCGGCGCGCCTTGGAAAAGGAGGCGGGTCGGTTTGAGCGGTTCGCCGCGGGAGTTGCTGCGCGAGAGAGTCAGGTCGAGTCGCCCGTGCTTTCGGCGGGATTGGTCGAGGCAGGAGAGAAGCCAGGAATCCCGGGTTTCCCGGGATTCCTCATCGCGCAGGCCCAGCCGACCGCGCAGGGCATCCGGCAGAAAGGGGTGGGAGCGAACCGCGCCGGGCAGGTGCTCATCTGCCACTTCCGCGAGAATGAGGTGAGGGGCCTCGATCAGGGGCAGTTCCAACCAACCCTGCACCCGCAAGCCCTCCCGGGGCATCTCATCGTAGTAGACTTCCTCCTTGAGGAGGGCAAGCAGCGCGTGCAGGAACGACGCCGCCGAACCCGGCTGAAGAGGCTCGATCTCCTCGACAACCTCCGGAAGGACCTCGACCCAGCGGTTCCATACCGAGATGAGGGACGGTAATCCGTCGAGCTGCCCGGACCAACGGTTGATGACCTCGAGAAAGGAATCTCCATAGGGTAGCTTCGCGAAAGTACGCTGCCATCCGGAAAAACACTCGAAGACGCCCTTGAGCGCGGACCCGGGTCGCACCTTGCGGCGCACATCCGAAGTGGTGTCGGGCAGGTAGCGTTCGCGGATCCGGTCCAGCTCGAGGAGAACGGGCTGGGGGTCGAACCCCTCCAATTCCCGTTCGAGGACGGCGACCACCCAGGGCGTGCGGACCAGCCGGGCGAAAGGCTCGAAGCCGTCCCCAGCCAGCCATTCGGCGAGGGATTCAAAGAGGGAAAAAGGCCAGGTCATCGAGAGCGGCTCACCCGAGGGATCGAAGCAGGGCACCCCAAGGCGCTCGAGCGGAGAGACCACCTCACCGGATTGCACGCCAAGCGCCACCGCTCCGGGGCGCTCAAGGTTCGGCTCAAGCAGGGTTTTTACCCGGAGCGCCTCCTCTTCTCCGCTCCGCAAGGGATGGAATCGCCCCTGCAGGACGGGGGCGGGCGGGTAGCGCTCCCGCCAGAAAGCGGGAAGCGGCCGACCCCAGCCATCGAAGGCTTCCACGTTCTCCGGCCCCCACGCCAGGATGTCCACGGAAAACTCCGGACGGGAATCGAGGAGCGCCTCGAGGAAGGTCGTCACCGCCGGGAGGGGGTCGGCCACGAGGGCGAGGACCAGCCGGTCAGAACCCTCGGGTGTCTGCGGTCCGGCGCAAGCCGCAAGGCGGGATTCCACCTCCGATGAAAACCCCCATCCCGTAAGCACCTCGCGAAAGTGCCGCTCAAGGTCGGCCAGCTCCGCCCACCGTTCCTCCTCACCGGGCGGCAGATCCGCAACCGTCGCAACGTCCTCGAAGCGGAGAAGGTTTTCGCCGAGAAGGGCTTCTACCTCCCGCAGGACCCGACCCCAGACCAGGCGCTCCTCCAGGCCGGCGAGGTTCGGCGCGTTGCCGAGGAGGTTGGGATATCGTTTCGGGTCGACCTCCGCGAGAACGCGGGTCCACGCGAGGAAAGACCGTCGCGGCCCCGCCGGTGGGCCCCCCGCTTCCCCGGAACTTTGGAAGACCTGCTCGGGCAGGAGGAAGGCGGGGGGGAGGAGGAGCTTGCCACGCCGTGCGCCTTCTTTCGCCAAGGCATCCCCCAGCGCGCGGACGGACTGCCGGGTCTGGATCATGACCACCGTTCCCCGCAAGTCCAGGATCCTGCCCGAGTCTTCGCACGGGCGTACGATCTCCCGGACCAATTGGGGCAAAGCCGCCTCCTTCCAATCCAATATACAAATCCGTTTGGGCATTTCCTCTGGATTATCCAGCGTTTCGCAATCGTTGCGAAAGGCAACCGAAAGGTGGGCTCCCAAACGGATTTATGCCTTGCTTGAGGTTCGAATTCATCCAACCTCGGGTTTGCGGTGCCCTCAAAAAAGCGCCTATTTTTAAGAAAAAGGATTGCAGATGAACTGGTTTTACGCGGGAAGCGATGGCAACCGGGTTGGTCCCCTGACCGAATCGGAATTTCTGGCCGCCATCAATGAAGGAAAAATCGACCCGGCCACCCTCGTATGGAAAAAGGGGATGCCGGATTGGGCTCCGCTCTCGGAAGTCGGCCCGCCTCCGGCTTCCGGCAATTCAGCGGCAACCGCGCAGTCTTCCCTCGCCGGTGGCTCCCCCGTCACCTCTGAAAACAAGGACGAGGTTGCCCAGATGATTCGCGAAGGCATTGACCCGGAGGCAGGCGTGGTCTGGGATTACGGAGGGTTCTGGATCCGCTTCGCGGCCTATTTCATCGACTCCATTCTCCTGCAGGTGGTCACGCTTATTATTCAGTTTGGCGGCGGCGCGCTCCTCGTTTCAGTGCCGGAAAACTCTCCGCTTTTCCTCATCGGAACCGCGATGATCGTATTGCTGCCGTTCCTCCTCGCAATGGGCTACTACACCTACTTCCACGGCAACCCAAAGCACCAGGCCACCCTCGGGAAAAAACTGCTCAACCTCCGCGTGATCACCGCAGACGGAGAGGATGTCACCTACCTGCGGGCCTTCGGACGGTATTGGGCGGCCATCCTCAGCGGATTGATCCTCGCCATCGGTTACATTATTGCCGCGTTTGACGATGAGAAGCGCGCCCTCCACGACCACATCTGCAACACGCGGGTCATCAAAACTTAAAGCCGCCCGGAGGAGGTTTGCACGATGCGTCACGGGCCCAGTCCTTCCTGTGTAAAATGTGGGCACCTGATCCCTTGGCATGAAATAAGCCTGACCGGAAATACGACATGCCGCCAGTGCGGCAAAGAGCAGGAGATCACCCTTTTTTCGGCGGTTTACCGGAAGCTCATTCAAACCCTCCCCCAAGCACGGGAAGCCCTCCCCGATGAGGCGACGTGCTTTTACTATCCGGAAAAACAGGCCCAGTATGTGTGCGCCCTCTCCGGGCGCTTCATTTGTGAAGATGCGGCCACCGATTGGGACGGAAAGAAGGTCTCCCTTGAGGCCCTTCTCCGCCAGCGGGATGCCGAACAGTCCAAGAGCCTGAAAACCGGAGCGATCCTCTACGACGACATTTCTCTGGCCCTTGCGGTGCTCCCGGTCCTGTTCTGGCCGTTGACCCTGTTCACTCCATTTGCGGTGTATTATTTCGTTTTCCGATACGCCCGGCGGGGCCCGACAAGTATTGTCCGGAAGAGTCGCTGGCGCTACCTCGTGGCCTTTATCGTCGCCACCCTGCAACTTGCTTTCTGGATTCTTGTCTTCACGGGAATCTTCGGCTTCCTCTCTTAATACCGATGGCGGAACCCAAATATCGAAAATTCGCCCGCGCGCGCAGCTACGATCCTCAGGGGATATATGTCAGCGAGGACCACCTCCTGATCATCAACGGTGCCTTCGGGGAAAAGTACCGGCGGATGTTTTTTCGCGATATCGAGGCCTTCTCCGTGGCAAGGAGCTTTCAATTCACCGGGATCATCCTGCTCTTTATTCCCGCGATCGCGCTCTTCACGTGGTTGAGCTGGGCGACCCGGAACGAGTTCGGGGACGGCCTCACGTTTTTCTTCCTGATCCCAACGGCGCTGCTCTTCGCCCTCCTGATCACTCACATCGTTCGGGGCCCGACGGTGCACTGCAGCCTCCGGACGGGGGTCCAGACCCTGCGCCTGACCGCCCTACAGCGCCGACGCAAGGCGGAAGCCTTCCTTGACCTGCTCATCGAAAAAACAGGACAGTATCAAACCCCTTTCGATCTGGACACCTTCAACCGTTTTGTTCGCCTTCAGAAGAATACCCCGCCGCCGATGCCGGTTCCAGAGCGCCCACCCGAGCCTCCCCAGCTCCGGCCGGAAAACCCGTGACCTGAGACGGCCCACCCGAAACGCCCGACGCCAACGCTGTGCCTGAGACCTTACCGCTCTCCCGTTCCCGCTGCTACAACCACCCCACCCGGGAGGCGGTGGCCCTCTGCACGGTAACCGGAAAACCCTTCTGCCGCGAATGCATCGTCGAGCATGAGGGGCGCATGGTCTCCGCCGAGGTGGTGGCGGGGTTGCTCAAGAAGAAGGACGGGCCGACCCGGGTCTGGTGGAAGACCCCGTTCCAATGGTGCGCCACTGCGCTGAGCTTCCTCCTGCTCTGCTACGGATTTTACCTGCTCGGCCGGATCCTTCTGCAAATCCCCGCGCGTTTCCACGAGGGAAATTACTGGTAACCGCCGAACCGATGCCCGTTCCGGATAAAGCCAGACCCGCCAACGCGCCCCCGCCCAAAAAGCGGGAAGGCCCGACCGGTTTCGAGTTGCTGGAAGAGGCCTACCAGTTGCTGCGCCGCACACCGCCCTCGGCGTGGATCGCCTACGCGATCGGGACCTTCCCCTTCCTCCTCGGCTTCCTTTTCTTCTGGGGGGCGATGAGCCGAAGCGCTTTTGCCTACCAGTGGGTATCTGTAGGGGCCCTCGGCCTCGCCCTCCTCACCATCTGGATGAAATGCTGGCAGACGGTATTTGCCGGGCAGGTGCGACACCTCCTCACCGGGGAAACTGCGGACCGGGGCTGGACACCGGGGAATGTTCTCGCACTTTTCCGTCTCCAAGCCTTTTGGCAATCCACGGCGTGGATCGGCCTGACGCTCTCCGCTCTCGTCACGATTCCGCTGCCAGCAGTGTATTCTTTTTACCAGAACCTCGTCGTTCTGCCCTTCCCCGACAAGCAACTGGATCTCCCGGAACTGCGCCGCCGGGCCTGGGCGGAAGCCTGCCGCTGGCAGGGCAAGACCGCGCAGGCGCTCTCCGTTCTTTCCGCAATCTGGCTCTTCCTCTTCTTTAACATCTGGGGCTGTTTCTTTTTCATCCCTTACCTCCTGAAGGCCTTCCTCGGCATCGAGACTCCGTTATCCCGGGATCCGTATGCCATCCTGCACTCGTCAATCCTTGCATTCAGCGCGCTTGGAGCATGGATCCTTCTCGGAAGCCGCCACATACACGTCTGCGCTTCGCAAGGCACACTACGGCGAGTCCCTGACCTCCGGACTGGACCTCCGGGTGCGGCTGCGGTCATTTACCCCTCGCCCGGCCGGAGGGCAACGCCTCGGAGCGACCCTCCTTTTCGCCCTGTGGTTCTGTCCGGTCCCGACCCCGGTCCACGCCCAAAGCCCCGATCCTCCCGCCGTCGACCCGGCGGTGGAGTCCCGCCGCCTCGACCAGGCGATCGACGAAACCCTCCGCCAACCCCGTTTTTCCTGGCGGGTGCCC
>CAYQKH010000044.1:0-3246 GCA_964417945.1 uncultured Opitutales bacterium | reverse complement strand
CTCATGGCGAGTTCCTCGCGATTCGGATTTCGATCTACCGGAGATTCCCTTCCTCGAAAACGTCCGGAAGTGGTTGGATAATTTTTTCCGTTGGCAGAAGGAATTGGAGGAGGAGACGGTGCCGGACCCGGCGGAGCAATCCCTCGGTTTCCGGGCGGATTGGCTGTTTTACGTTCTGATCGCCCTCCTCGCAGTGATCCTCCTGATCTGGATCCTCCAAACCCTGCGCAAAAGCCGGGTCGGCCCGGTCCAGGAAGCAGATGCAATCGCCGCCCCGGGAGCAGTCGACCTCGAGGATGAAGACCTCACTCCCGACCGCCTCAGCGAAAACGAGTGGATCCGGCTGGGAATGGAACTCCGTGAAAAGGGAGAATACCGCCTCGCCTTGCGGGCCTTCTTTCTTGGGCAACTGGCCCTCCTCAGCGCGAAGGGACATGTTCGGCTCGGGCGCCACAAGTCCAACCGGGATTACCTCGGGGAGGTGCACCTGCGCGAAGGCGCGCACCCGGGCCTCCTCGACCTGTTCTCCGGAAATATGACCTGCTACGAAGCCGGATGGTATGGAGATCACCCCGTGGATGAACCCACGGTGGGCCGCTTCGTGGAACAACTTGAGAACATAGAAAGGGTCGCATGAGGAAAGGTCCGGCGTTATTCTGGCTCCTGGGGGTGCTTTTTTTGGCGTTTGCAGGGGGGGTGGCCTGGATCTTCTCCCTGCTCTTGTCCTCAGGGGATCTCTATCCGCCCTACTCCACCCTGCGGGCGGATCCACTGGGCGGGCGTGTCTTTTTTGAGAGCCTTCAGGCCCTGAAGGGCCGGGAGGTCCGCCGCAGCTTCGCCCCCGCAGAGGATATCGAGATCGACCGTCCCTCTACCCTCTTCTTCCTTGGAGCCACCCCGCTCGGATGGTCCCGGGTGGATCGGGATACCGCCGACCTGATCCAGGAGACCACCCGCCGGGGCGGCACGGTCGTCCTCGCCTTCGCTCCCGGAGCCTATTCCGATAACCTGACCAACCTGCTGCATAACCTTCAGGCCCAATTCTCGAACGAGGACTCTTTTCGTGCCCGGTTCGGGCTGGCTTTTCAAACAACTGAACGAAAATACATCCCGACGGTGGCCCGACGCCAGACGGACGACGCCCCGCAGTTCGCCCGCCTGCCGGGCGAGTTGCCAGTCCGGACGTCCCTCAGCCTCCTCCCGGAAACGGATTCGTGGACTGCGCTCTACGCCGATGACACCGGAGTGGTGCTTGCCGAGCGACCCCTCGGCCGCGGACGGCTCGTCGTTCTCGCCGATGCCTACCCGTTGAGCAACGAGGGATTGGCCTACGAGCGGGAAATCGCCCTTCTCCAATACCTGACCGGAAACACCCGCTGGGTGATTTTCAGCGAGTCCCACCTCGGCATCGCGGAGACCCCCGGTATCGGCACCTTGATCCGGCGCTACGGCCTTCTTCCCTTTCTCGGGGGGCTACTCTGCTGTGGGCTCCTCTTTGTCTGGCGCTCCAGCCTGCCCCTTGTGCCCCCGGTCCCCGATCGAGGTGCCGCCGCGACGCATGGCCGTGTCATCGGACGCACCTCGGCCGAGGGCTTTCTCTCCCTCCTCCAGCGGGGCATCCCCCCCGCAGACCTGCCCGACACCTGCTGGAAAACCTGGAAGGATTCCGTGCTTTCCACGCCCGCGATGGCCCGGAAGTATGCGGACGCCCGGGAATCGGCGGAAAGCCTCCTCCGGCAACCGGAAGCCCGGAGCAACCCCCTCAAGACCTTTCAATCCCTCAACGAAACCTTTAAATCCTACAAAGACCCATCGTGAACGCATCCCTTGACACCCTCTTCCAGTTTGCCGAGCGCGCCCGTTCGGAGATCCGCAAGGTCATTATCGGGCAGGACGCCGTCATCGACATGGTGCTCGTCACCATTCTCACCAACAGCCACGCCCTCATCGAGGGAGTGCCAGGCACAGCCAAGACCCTCCTCGTGCGCACGCTGGGAACCGTCCTTGGATATCCCACCGGGCGCATCCAGTTCACGCCCGACCTGATGCCGGCCGACATCACAGGGACAAATGTTTACAACCTGAAGAGCCAGGAGTTCACCTTCATTCCGGGGCCGATTTTCACCACCTTCCTCCTTGGGGATGAGATCAACCGGGCGCCCGCAAAGACCCAGGCGGCCCTCCTTCAGGCCATGCAGGAACGACACGTCACGATCGACACCACCCGGCATGTGTTGGACCCGAACTTTACCGTCTTCGCCACCCAGAACCCCGTGGAATACGAGGGGACCTACCCCTTACCCGAAGCCCAGAAAGACCGCTTCATGCTCAAGATCCTCATCGGCTACCCCGAGCGGGAGAGCGAGCTGGACCTCGCCCAACGCATGCTCGGCAAGGAGTCCCCGGAAGCAGTTCTCGCCCGTGGAGAAGTCCGCCCCATCCTCGGCGAGGGTGAGCTCGAGCGCATCCGGGCCGGTCTTGAGTCCATCACCCTGAGGGAAGAGATCGTCGCCTACATGGTCGACCTCGTTCGCGCGACGCGCACCCATGAAAGCATCCTCGTCGGCGCCGGCCCGCGGGCCACGCAATCCCTCCTCCTCGCTTCGCGGGCGATCGCCGCACTCGCCCAGCGAGACTACGTCACCCCCGACGACGTTAAATCCGCCGCCGATCCCGTGCTCCAGCACCGCCTCGAGTTGCGCCCGGAGTTTGAAATCGAGGGCCTAACCCCCTCGGAGTTGATCCGGCGCCTCTTTGAGGAGATTCCCGTGCCGAGGTAAGAACCTCCGAAAGCCGGACATCCGGTTTCAGACCACAGAATCCAGATACCAGATTTCAGAGCCCGGACTCACCCCAGAACGCAATTTATTCTTCTATCTCCCCTCCAATGGTTCCACGTCCGCAGTTGATTTACGCCGCCCTCCTGCTGTTGCCGGTCACCTTCCTTGCCCCGCTCTTGCAGGGTGGGGGCTGGACCCTCGCGGCGCTGGTCTATCTCGCGCTGGCGGCGGTTGCCGTCTGGGATGCGCAGGCTTCCCGCGAGCGGCTCCAAGGCCTTCGGCTGGAAACCCAGCCGGTCGCCCGGATGAACCGCGACCGGGAAAGCGAGGTGGAGCTCTTTATCAAAGGCCGTTGGGGCGGCCACCCGCGGATGCGAATCGGCCTGCCTCTGCCCCGGGAACTCGAAACGCCTGAAAATCCGTTCACGGTCGAGCTGCCCGAAGACCATGACGAAGCGCGGGCCTT
>CAYQKH010000043.1:0-20315 GCA_964417945.1 uncultured Opitutales bacterium | reverse complement strand
GATCGATTACCAATGGACGCAGCCGCCCGGGCAGGAGCGGCACTTGCATGGGGATTCACTGCGGAAGGTCGGGACGGGTGCGGACTTGATCGGTCTCCGCGAATATCGCAGAGGCGATCCGCCGCGGAACGTGCACTGGAAGGCGAGCGCGCGTCTGCAAAAACTGATGGTCCGGGAGATGTCGGACGAGGCGGAGAGTGGACTAATCCTTTTTCTGGAGACGGCGGCGAGCCTCTGGCGGCATCCGGAACAGTTCAACCGCGTCTGCCGATTGGCAGGCACGGTAGCGGAAGATCTTTACCGGGTGGACCGATTGCAAGCGATCGCCCTGGATGATGAACCCTTGAAACCGGTGAAACGGCTGAACGACCTCCATCAGTTTCTGGACCGCTTGTCAGTGTTGGAACCCTCGACGCGGTATCGTCCGGGGCGGGACCCGGTGGGTACCCACGTGATCAGTTTCCGGCCGGATGGCCCGACCGGCGTCACCTTGTATGTCAGTGGAAATGAGGCAGGCATCCTTAAACCTTGAAGAGCTGAACCAGCTGAAGTGGATCCTCGGACAGGTGCTGACCCTGATCGCACTCTGGACGCTGGCCTTCCTCGATCTACGGGTTCTGCCGCTGCTGGTGCTGGCGGCGATGGCGGTTGCGCTGACGTTGGTCTTTCCGCGCCTGCCGGGGTACCTTCCCCCGATTTTCTGGAAGGCGGTGACACCGATCCTGATCGTGGTGGTGATCGTGGATTTCATCCTCTCCGGTGCCGACATCCTACCGCCACTGATTCGCTTGATCAGCATTTTGGCGATCCTCCGCTGCCTCGCCTACCGCACCCGGCGGGAGGACCTGCAGCTGGTGCTGTTATGCCTTTTCATGGCGGTGATCTCGGGTGTTTTGACCCTCTCGATGCTGTTTGCCCTGCAGATCATCCTCTTCACGCCGACGGCGATGGTTCTGCTCTTCCTCATCAATCTCCTGGAGAGCGAGAACGAGCAGACGCTATCGGGGGAGAGCTGGAAATCGTTCCGCTGGTGGCGTTTTTTTGGACGGATCCGGGATGTGACGGATCTGCGGCTGGCGGGCTTTGCGGGAGTGCTCTTCGGGTTGGTGGTAGCCGTTTCCTCACTGATCTTCGTGACGATGCCGCGGTTCCAGTTCGACCAGGCCATCCCTTTTTTCCAATTGAAGACAAGCAGCCTGACGGGGTTCAGCGACTCGGTAAACCTCGAGGGGGTGACGGACATCGTGGAGGACAACAGAGTGGCATTCCGGTTGGATCCGCCCGACCGGGAGAGTATCCCGGAAAATCCATATTTCCGGATGCTCGTGTTGGACTACTACTCGGACGGGCGCTTCAGCTTGAGCCAGTCGGTGAAGAACGATCCTTCGATCCTCTCCGCCTACCAGAACAGTTGGCTGTCGGGCGGGCTTGGGATGCGGGTGCCGGATGCGATGGCGGAGGACGGATGGCAGCCTCCGCTGGAGTATGGGACCTGGACCTTTTATCTGGAGGGTGGGATCAGTAAATACCTCCCGGTCCTGGGACCATTCCAAACGCTGCGCTTTCAGAATCGCCAAGAAGGGGAGGTGAACTGGGGCTTTCTTGTGGTCTCCCTCGATACGGCGAAGAACGGGGTTTTTTCCTACCAGGCCCTGACGATGGGACCCTCGAACATGCTGGCAGCCTCCCGCAAAGACGCGATGATCCTGCCGGGGGCGGAGCCGATGATCGCCCCCCGCTCTTCGGAGGTCTGGTCGGACCTGAGCTACCCGATGACCCAGCTGGCGATTCCGATCCGGGACGAAGACTCCGCCTACCTGCGGGAGGTGGTTGCAGAAATCACGGGCGGGGCCGACCTGAGCGCACGGGAATTCAGCCGGAGGGCGGTGGAATATCTGCAGTCCCGCCACCAATACAGCCTGAGTTCGAACGTCCCATCGGACAACCGGGACAAGGTGGTGGCTTGGATGCAGGAGGAATCGCCCGGGCATTGTGAATACTTCGCCGGTGCGTTTACCCTTCTAGCGCGCACGGCGGGTTTCCCGACGCGCCTCGTCATTGGTTTCAATGGCGGCTCCTGGAATTCGTTGGAAGATTATTTCGTTGTCCGGAACCGCAATGCCCACGCCTGGTGTGAGATCCTCGACGAGCAAAACCGCTGGGTGCGGGTCGATCCCACGCCGGGGGCCGAGCGTTTGACGGAGACGGGCCTCGCCGACGACAGCGGACGGGGCCTTGAGGAAACCGGCTGGGAGGCCTGGGTCGATAGCCTGCGGATTCTCTGGTATCGGAGTATCGTGAACTTCGACGACCGATCCCAAATGGAACTCGCCACCCGTTTGAAAGATATCGGCCAGATCCTCCTGCAGGATCTGAGGAAAACCGCCGACGAGACAGTGACCGGATTCAAGGGGTGGTGGAACCAACCCCTGACCTGGGACCGGATCTTGCTCCTCGCGGGGGTCGCCCTCGCGGCCCTCGGACTTTACCTGCTTTTTCTCTTCCGTTTCCGCCTGCAAAACCAGCTTATGAAGACCTCCTTCGGTCGCCGCTTCCTGGGCAATGCGGATCCCCTTCGGCGAAAGGCGGGGCGCCTCCTCGCCCGTTACGAGGACGTCGTCGGCCGACGGATCCTGGAACCGGAGCGCTGGCCTGAAACCTATCAGAAGACCCACCTCGAGCTGCTCTCCCTGCGCTTCGGGGATCTCGAGAACTACGAGGACGCCGGGCGCATCTTTCAGGAAGCGAGACAGCGGTTGAAAGAGACGCGTCAGCGGGCTACGGATTTGAAGGTCTGAGGTTTGGAGGGGGGGAGGGGGATGAGGATGAGGATGAGTCCGCCTTCGGCGAGGCTACGGCGTGACGCTCCTTTCGGTTGCCAAGCGCTGCTTGGATCGAAAGGGCGAGGGGGAGCATTGTAGGGCCGCCTGCTTGACAGGCGTGCCTGATTCATCGCCACAAAACGCGTTTGGATGAGCTTATGGGTTAGGCGTCGATGGCGAGCATCGAGCCCTACGGGGGTGGGTTTGCAGGTCGGGGGGAGGCGCGCTTGACGAGCATCCGCCTTCATTGAACTACGGCGTGACAGGAGCGGCCCTACGGGGTGTGAATGCTGGTGGGGGAGGGTCCTGACGGTTGGGGAAGGTGGGCGGGAGGTCAGGGGAGGATCTTGAAGAATTTCCGTTTTCCGGCCTGAATGATGACCGGGTGATCGGAGGGTGGCTGGAGGCTTCCGTTCGGGTCGTCGAATTTTTCCTGGTTCACCTTGAACGCTCCCTGGGTGAGGAGGCGACGGATCTCTCCTTTGGAACCGAAAAGTCCGGAGGCAGCAGCGAGATTGACGAGGGATTCGGATTCGGGGTTGGAGGTGAGGTCCGCCCACTTGAACTCGGGCATGTCGTCGGGGAGTTGGTTTTTGGAGAAGACCTGCTCAAACTGGGCGAGCTCGCGGGGTCCGGCATCGTCGCCGTGGAAGCGGGAGACAAGGGTGCGGGCGAGCGCCTTTTTTGCATCCATGGGGTGGCCCTCCTGCAGGCGGGTGATGGCATCGGGGGTATGGAGAAGGAGGAGCCGGTAATAGTCCCACATCGTCTCGTCGCTGACGGACATGATTTTCCCGAACATGTCTTTGGGGGAATCGTTGAAGGCGATGAAGTTGTCGGCGCTTTTGGACATCTTTTTGACGCCGTCGAGGCCGACGAGAAGGGGGAGGGTGATGCAGGCTTGTTCGGGCTGGCCGACATCCCGCTGGAGCTGTCGTCCTACGAGGAGGTTAAAGAGCTGGTCGCTCCCGCCGAGCTCGACATCGGCCTCGATTTCGACGGAGTCCCTCCCCTGGAGGAGGGGGTAAAGGAATTCGACGATGGAGATAGGGCTGTTGTCACGGTGGCGTTTGGAAAAGTCATCGCGCTCGAGCATGCGTGCGACGGTCATCTGCCGGGCGAGGCGGAGGCAGCCCATGAAATCCATGCGGTTGAACCACTCGCTGTTGCGGCGAACGGTGGTCTTGGAGGCGTCGAGGACCTTGAACGCCTGATCGAGGTAGGTGGCGGCATTCTCCTCGATCTCCTCCTCGGTGAGGACGGGCCGGGTCTCGCTGCGGCCGCTGGGGTCCCCGACCCGGGTGGTGTAGTCGCCGATGATGAGGATGGCTTCGTGTCCGAGTTCCTGGAACTGGCGCAATTTGTTAAAGACGACCATGTGCCCGAAAGTGAGGTCGGGCCGAGTGGGATCGATGCCGAGTTTGACCTTCAAGGTCTTTCCGGCCTGCAGGCGTTCGGCGAGGGCCTCTTCGCCGATGATGGCGTCGGTATTTTGTAAAATGATGTCGAGGGGATCCATTATGAGCCTAGAGGAATGAGTCGAAACGGTTGGACGGGGGGGGCGCAAGCTCCCGGGAGGAAAAAAAACGCGAAAAAGGGAAACCTTGTAGAATCTCCGCTTTTCATTGCATGAAAGCACAGAGGCTTTACCGTTTTTTAGATCGACTCAAATCAAACCTCGACAAAGGAAAAACACACCATGGCACTGACAGTTGGAACTCCCGCACCGGATTTTGCACTCAACACCAAGACGGCGGACGGCCTGAAGGAAATCAAGCTGAGCGACGCGATCGGCAAAGAGAAGGTCGTCCTGCTGTTTTTCCCTTTTGCGTTCACGAGCGTCTGCCAAAACGAGTTGTGCTCGGTCAGCGAAGGGCTAGGCGACTATGAAAAGCTGGGGGCCACGGTTTACGGCATCAGCGTGGATTCGCCGTTCGCGCAGGAGGCCTTTGCAAAAGCAAACAATATCACGGTTCCGCTGCTGAGTGATTTCAACACGGAGGTCTCCGGGGCCTATGACATACTTTACGACGAGCTCCTGGGCTACCGCGGGGTGGCCAAGCGGAGCGCCTTCGTCATCGATGAGGAGGGGAAGATCATCTACAGCTGGTCCAGTGACGTGCCGCAGGATTTGCCGGACTTCGAGGCCATCCAGTCGGCCCTGAAGGGATAATTCCTTCCGTCCATTGCCGAAAGAACCTCACCAACCCAATTCATATTGCATGTCTGAGATTTCCAACCCCTTTGAATCCCTCGAATCCTTTGAAAGCAGCGCATCCGGAAAATCCGGCAAGATCTATTCCTTGAAAAAGCTGGAGGCGTCGGGCCTCGGCGAAGTCTCCAAGCTCCCGGTGAGTATCCGAGTGTTACTAGAATCGGTCTTGCGCAATTGCGACGGCCAGCGCGTGACGGAGGAGGATGTAAAAGCGCTGGCGGCCTACGATGCGAAATCTCCTTCGAAGGGGGAGGTGCCGTTCGTGGTAAGCCGGATCGTCTTGCAGGATTTCACGGGCGTTCCGTTGCTAGTGGATTTGGCGGCAATGCGGGATGCGGCAAAGGGGCAGGGGAAGGACCCGGAAATTCTGGAACCGCTGGTTCCGGTGGATCTGGTGATCGATCACTCCGTCCAGGTGGACCGCTCGGGGACGGCGGCAGCCTTTCAGGACAACATGCGGATTGAATTTGAGCGGAACCGCGAGCGCTACGAGTTTTTGAAGTGGGGCCAGCAGGCCTTTGAGACCTTTTCTGTCGTGCCGCCGGCAATCGGGATCGTGCACCAGGTAAATCTGGAATACCTCGCCCGCGTCGTGTTCGAGAACACGACGGATGGGGAAACGGTCTTTTACCCGGATTCGCTGGTGGGGACGGATTCCCACACGACGATGATCAACGGTCTGGGGATCGTTGGTTGGGGGGTCGGTGGGATCGAGGCGGAGGCGGGAATGCTCGGCCAACCGGTGACCTTCCAAACCCCGGAGGTGATCGGGGTCTACCTGAGCGGGGCGCTGCGCGAGGGCGTGACGGCGACCGACCTCGTCCTGCGCGTGACCCAGATCCTGCGGGCGGAAAAAGTGGTTGGAAAGTTTGTCGAATTCTTCGGGCCGGGGGCGGCCAGTCTGACGGTGGCGGACCGGGCCACAATCAGCAACATGGCACCAGAATACGGGGCGACGATCGGATTTTTCCCGGTGGATGAAAAGACGCTGGATTACCTCCGGATGACGGGTCGCGCGGAGTCGCAGGTTGCGTTGGTGAAAGACTACTACGAGGCCCAGGGAATGTTTGGGATGCCGGAGAAGGGGCAGTTGATCTATACAAAGGAGTTGGATTTGGACCTCGACTCGATTGTACCGGCCGTCGCAGGCCCGAAGCGTCCGCAAGACCGGATCGATATCCCGCTTCTGAAGGAGGAATTTACGAACCTGCTGAAGGCAAGCCCGTCCGATGGCGGATTCGGGGTGGAGCCGGATGCGATGGACAAGCGGGTGAAGGTGAGGGATTTCGTTTCGGTGGCGGCGAGTAGCCTTGCCCACAGCGGCGGTGCGACAAACCTGTCCGGGGCTCAGGCCGGGGGCAGCATGAACGAAGCGGAAATGGTGACCAACCGCCCGGACACGCCCTCGAATGTGGAGGTGGCGGAAAACTCCGGGAACGAACCTGAAATCAGGAACGGTTCCGTCCTCATTGCCGCGATCACCTCCTGCACAAACACGTCAAACCCCTCGGTGATGATCGGAGCCGGACTGGTTGCGAAGAAGGCGGTGGAAAAAGGGCTGAAAGTCGGCCCCACGGTGAAGACGAGCCTTGCACCGGGTTCACGCGTGGTCACGGAGTATTTAAATGAGACTGGGTTGCAGACCTACCTGGATAAACTCGGATTTCAGCTGGTGGGCTATGGTTGCACGACCTGTATCGGGAACTCGGGGCCGTTGGACGGTCCGATCGAAGCGGCGATCGAAGAAGGCGACCTGGTTGCGGCGAGCGTCCTCAGCGGGAACCGGAATTTCGAGGCGCGGATCCATTCCGCGATCAAGGCAAACTTTCTGATGTCCCCTCCGCTGGTCGTGGCGTTCGCGCTCGCGGGCCGGATTGACATCGACCTCGACAGTGAACCACTGGGTGAGGACTCCGATGGCAATCCGGTTTACCTCAAGGACATCTGGCCGACCCGGGAGGAAATCCAGGCGGAGATCACCAAAGGGCTGAAGCCGGAAATGTTTTCCAACCAGTATGCGGACGTGATGAGCGCGAACCCGGACTGGAACTCGATCGAGTCTTCGACGGGCACCCTCTACCAGTGGAAAGACGACAGCACCTACATCCAGTTGCCGCCGTTTTTCGATGGTTTTACAATGGAACCCGGCCAGTTAGAATCGATCAGTGGAATGCGGCCCCTTGGGATATACGGGGACAGCCTAACGACGGACCACATTTCCCCCGCGGGCTCGATTCCGGAGGATACCCCGGCCGGTCGTTACCTGAAGAAGCATGGTGTAGAGAAAAAGGACTTCAACAGCTTCGGATCCCGTCGAGGCAATGACCGGATCATGACACGTGGGACCTTTGCCAATGTGCGGATCAAAAACAAGATGGCGGACGGTCGCGAGGGCGGCTGGACGAAGTTGATGCCGGAGGGAGAGCTGATGCCAACGTTCGACGGGGCGCAGAAGTATTATGAATCCGGGATCCCGCTGATTGTATTCGGTGGGGTGGATTACGGGATGGGTTCCTCCCGGGACTGGGCGGCTAAGGGAACGTTGCTCCTCGGGGTGAAGGCGGTCGTGGCGAAGAGTTTCGAACGGATCCACCGGTCAAACCTGATTGGGATGGGGGTTCTTCCGCTCTGTTTCAAGGACGGAGAGGACGCGGAAACGCTCGGTTTGGACGGTTCGGAAGTCTACGCGATTGAAGGGATCGACGATGCGAGTTTTAAGCCCGGGCAG
The DNA here is from genome assembly GCA_964417945.1 of uncultured Opitutales bacterium. Taxonomy (GTDB): domain Bacteria; phylum Verrucomicrobiota; class Verrucomicrobiia; order Opitutales; family JABSRG01; genus CAYQKH01. Next base: position 12,550 of record CAYQKH010000043.1, on the reverse strand, counting down.
ACCGCCACGTTGCAGATTACCCGTTCCGACGGCACCACCGAATCCGTTGAGTTACTCGTCCGCCTGGATACCGCCATGGAAGTTGAATATTATCGACATGGCGGCATTCTTCCTTATGTATTAAGGGGAATCCTTTCTTCAAGAGGTTAACCGTCAGCAGCCTTTGAATTCCCGGTTCCATGCCGGCGACAATTGATACAAATTTCTTGGTCACGGCCAGTGAGGGACCTTTGATTCTCCGCGTCAAAGGAAAGATAAACTACCTCAATTGCGGACCCGTAGGACACTTTTTTGACCGGACGATCGAGACGGGCTACCGGCAATTCGTAGTGGATTTTCATGAATGTTCGGGGATGGACAGCACCTTTCTTGGGCTGCTGGCTTCGGCCGGGTTACAGTTGCGGGAAAAGGAACCACCGGGAAGCTTGGTTTTGGTGCGGCTAAATAACCGGAACAAGGAGCTGGTCCAAAACGTGGGCCTGCACAACCTGATGGTAATCGAGGATACGATTCCGAATATCGACCTTCAATCGGTGCAGCTCCTGGAGGGAAATCCGGATCGGGAAAAGGACCTTGAGGCCAATTCGAAAATGGTCCTGAAGGCGCATGAAGCCCTCTTGGAGGCGGATGAGTCGAACAAGCAGAAGTTCCAGGACGTGGTTTCCTTTCTGAGAAGCCAAATTGAGAAGTGAGCCGATTAAATGGACCGGAAGGAGGACTTCAGCTGAGCCCAGCCTACCGATTGTATGGCGTCCTGCCGGAGGCACCCGTTGATGCAATCCGATTGACCCCATTGTCGGGATCACCTTGCATGGCGAAACGACGACTTTCCGGTTCATGGAAACGATTTTTTTAACTTTATGCCTGCTGGCGATCGGGGCGGCGGCGCTGCTGTGGTGGCTGGGATTGAAAAAGACCAAGCGGATCCTGCTATTACAGGAGGAGAAACAATTGGCCGAACAGGAGCGCGAGTTGGTGATGAATTTCATGCACCACATGGTGGAGGCAATCGGGGGTGGAGCGGACCGGGAGGAGCTCTGGCAACGAATCGTCCACGCGGCGATGCAATCCTCAGGGGCAATGAGCGCGGCGGTTTTCGAATTTCAGGAGCGTGACCAGCTGCGGGGCGTTGCGGTGGAAGGGTTGTTCCCGCCTCACCGGCAGCTGCCGGAATCCTCGCGGATGAAGCTGACGACACGTGCGAAATACTTGGAGTCGGTCCTCAAAAGTGAAACCTTTTCAATCGGGGAGGGGATCATCGGCACCGTAGCTCGGGCGCGAAAGGGGGAGCTGATCGCGGACGCGACGCGGGACCCGAGAATCAACCAGCATGACGACCCGGTGCTCTTGGTGCGCTCGATCATCGTCTGCCCGATCCTTTTTCAGAAGGAGCTACTCGGGGTGTTGGCGGTGGTTAATCCCTCGGATGGCCTGCCTTTCAACCGGACGGATTTCTCCCTGGTGGAGAATCTAGCGGAACAGGCCGGGCTGGCGATCCACAATGCGGACTCGCTGAACGTGCAGTTGGAAAAGAAGCGGATCGACATGGAACTGGAGCTGGCGAGCAACATTCAAAGCATGCTGTTGCCGCAGGCGTTCCCGGAGCATCCGGAAGTCGAGATCAGCGCGACCTACATCCCGGCGGAGAAGGTGGGTGGGGATCTCTACGATCTTTTTGAACTGCCGGGAAACCGCGTCGGGGTGGCGATTGCGGATGTGTCGGGAAAGGGCGTCCCGGGCTCGCTGCTAATGGCGATCTGCCAGACGAACCTCCGGCACTTTGCGCGGCAAAATGATAGCCCGGCGGCGGTGCTCCAGGCGATTAATCGGGAAATGATGGCGGCGGGGATGCGGCGGGACAAATTCGTAACGATGATTTATGCGATCCTGGACATGGAGGCGGAAACGTTGTTGTTGGCGCGGGCGGGACACGAGAAGCCGATCCTGCTGCACCAGAATCCGGAGACCGGGGACTATGGGACGGTGGAGCAGATTGAATCCCCCGGGATGGCCCTGGGAATGGTCCCCGATGCGCTCTTCAACCAGACCATCGCGGATTGCTCGCTGCGATTCGGTCCCGGAGACACGTTGGTCCTGTTCACGGACGGGGTGACGGAGGCCACCAATCGGGACAACCGCGAGTTTTCCTACGCGCGCCTTGCGGACTCTGTTCGCAAGCTGCGCTGGCGTTCCCCGGGAGACATCAATGTGGGCATCCTCGAAATGGTGGATCGGTTTTCCGGGCAGGACCGATATGATGACGACCTCACGCTAATCACGGCAAAGCGGAAGGTGAAAGTTCCCCTGAAGACAGGGGGCCGGTAAGGTGGCGTCGGGGACCGGCTGAAGTCCCGCCTTGGAAGCGCTTGGAAAAAGAAAAGAGCGTTGCGTTTTGAAAGGCGGCGGTCTTGTTTTACGTTTCAATATGGCAACTGTAGCTCCCGTATCGACTATTGATCGTTTTTCCCTTCCTGACGAACGGGGCCATTTTGGTCCGTATGGCGGGATGTATGTCCCGGAGACGTTGATGACACCGCTCTTCGATCTGGCGGACGCCTACCGTGAAGCGCGCGCGGATCCGGCTTTCCAGGAGGAATTGGACCCCTATCTCCGGGAGTATGCGGGGCGGCCGACTCGGTTGTATTTTGCGGACCGGCTCACGGAGGAGTTGGGTGGAGCGCGGGTTTATCTGAAACGGGAAGACTTGCTCCATACTGGGGCGCATAAAATCAACAACGTAATCGGTCAGGCGCTTTTGGCGAAACGGATGGGGAAGCAGCGCATCATCGCGGAAACGGGAGCGGGCCAGCACGGGATCGCGACGGCGGCGATTTGTGCCAAATTTGGGCTCGAATGCGTGGTCTACATGGGGGCGGAAGACATGCGGCGGCAGGAATTGAATGTTTACCGCATGCGGCTATGCGGGGCGGAAGTGCGCGGCGTGGAGGCCGGGCAGCGGACGCTCAAGGAAGCGGTCAACGAAGCGATGCGGGATTGGGTGACCAACGTGCGCTCGTCGCATTACATCCTTGGTTCCGCGCTTGGATCGCACCCTTATCCGATGATCGTTCGGGACTTCCACCGGGTGATCGGGTTGGAGACTCGCCAACAGATCCTGGAAAAGGAGGGGCGACTCCCCGACGAGATCGTGGCCTGCGTGGGGGGAGGCAGCAATGCGATCGGGTTGTTTTTCGATTTCCTGGAAGACCCGGAGGTTCGCCTGGTCGGGGTTGAGGCCGGAGGGCACGGGATTACCGATGGCGAGCATGCCGCACGTTTTGCGGGTGGACGGCTGGGCGTTTTTCAAGGGTGCCGGACTTGGATATTGCAGACTGGTGAAGGACAGATCGAGCGCACTCACTCGGTTTCGGCAGGCCTCGACTATGCGGCGGTCGGGCCGGAGCACGCTTTTTACAAAGAACGCGGACGCATCGAATACGGGTATGCCACCGACGAAGAGGCGCTTAACGCCTTTCAGGCCCTATCTCGGATGGAGGGGATCATCCCCGCAATGGAAACGGCGCATGGCGTGGCTTACACCTTGAAGCGCGCCCGGGAAATGGATTCTGACCAGATCCTGATCTGCAATCTAAGCGGGCGGGGAGACAAGGATGTGGCGGAGGCCCAGCGGGTCCTGAACGAATTGAGCGGCGAATGAAGAGCATGACCGGTTACGGCCGGGGGAGCGCTTCCGCCGCGGACCTCGAACTGGTGGTTGAAATCTCTTCGGTCAATCGCCGGAATCTGGACGTGCAGGTTTCCTCTCCAAAGGAATGGACGGGGCTGGATCGCGTTTTGACGGAGCGGGTCCGCAAGGTGGCGAGTCGCGGAAAAATCACGGTTCAGGTGAAGGTGGAATCCTACGAAGGGGCGGATTTCGGGAGCCGGTGGGATCCCGCGCGGATTTCGGCCGCGCTTGAGGCCTTGCGTGAATTGGCCGGAAAGGAAAAAATCGCTTTTCAGGCTGACACCTCTCTTCTCCTGGAGGTTGCGCGGCTGGTATCTGCGGAGACGGAATCGCCCGCATGGGAAGTGCACGAGAAACCGATCCTGAAAGCCACAAAAGAAGCTTTGGATGAATGGGAGAAGATGCGGACCGCGGAGGGTGAGAGACTAAAGCGGGATCTTCTGGAGCGGGTCGGCTTGCTGGAAAGCTACGTTAAGGAGATCCGGGCGAATTCCGGAAGCACGGTTCGGGAATACCGAAAGCGCCTGATGGACCGATTGCGGCAATCGGGACTTGAGTTCGATGTCGAAGATGAACGGGTCCTCAAAGAAATCGCCCTGTTCGCCGACCGCTGTGATCTCTCCGAGGAGCTGACCCGGCTTGACAGCCATCTCGGGATGCTGCGCTCCAGCCTCACGGGCGGCGATATTGTGGGTCGGAAATTGGATTTTATCTGCCAGGAAATCTACCGAGAACTGAATACGGTAGGAAGCAAAGCCAACAATCTGGAAATTAGCCGGTTGGTGATCGAATCGAAAAACGAGTGGGAGCGGCTGCGCGAACAGGCTGCGAACGTGGAGTAGGGGGCGGGCCCCGGTCGTTGTCGTTCCCTGATGTGGGGTGAATGGAGGCTTGCTCGGCCCGGTTCGATTTGGCCATGGTAGGGGATGCATCGAATCCTTTTCCTCCTGCTCTTTTTCTGCACCTGGAACCCGCTCCTTGGATCCGGTTCGGCGGCCTCCGCGAGTCAGAGTGGTGAAGCTGTCCAGCGGAGCCCTGAGCGGACGTCCGTGCCGGCCATTTTCCGGGGGGACTGGAGGGGAGACCTGGTGCTTGGAAGCGGGCAGCAGTTCCCGATCCGGATTGTGATCGAGGACGGCTCCTTCACCCAGTATTTCCGGTCGGATAACGGCTGGCGAGCGATCGCGCCAAAGGTGTCTTACATGGAGTCGCTTGGGGACACGATCCTGGTCGGCTGGTTGAACCAGGGCGGCGTCTGGACGGAGAACCAGATGTTTTCCCTCACCTTCGTAAGGAATGGCGAGGTGCAGTGTGCGTGGACGCGGCATGTGACGAACCGTCAGCCAGGACAGAACGGTGATTCCTGGAATGCACGCGGAGAGGGTGTTTTGAAAAGGCAGTAAACGCCAGGGTCCACTACCGGGGAAATCCCCGGAAGTTAAATTGGCTTGTCACCGAATTTCAAAGTGGATTGTCAAACCACTGGAACTCGTTTCGACGACTTATTTACCCTTATTAAAGGAAGCGAAAGGGGTCGGTCCAATTTTTCAGGATTTTGCTGCAAGGAAGCGAAAGGGGTCGGTCCAATTTTTCAGGATTTTGCTGCAAGATGTGGGGGACGAAAAAGGGGTCGAACGCAAAATATAAAGATTTAGTTCTGTCTGGTGCGAAAATTTTTGAAGGTGAGGGAATTGTAAATTTTATCCTGATGCGTCCAAAGGAGCCAGCCCGAGGATTGGCGTGTTTTCGAGAATAACCCAATATCCTATTTCCCAGGGTTGCCCCCTTAGCAATTCCCTCACCGCTCACTCCGACATAAGGGTCGACTACAGGGGTCGACGGGCCAACCGTCTCCTACAGGGGTCGACGAGTCAACCTACAGGGGTCGACGGGTCAACCGTCTCCTACAGGGGAGGGCGGGGAAGAGGATGCGTCCGGCGCAGGTTTTCTGGGGTGAAATGGGGGGAATGCGCAGGTTGATTTGAAGTAAGCGTCCGGGGCACGTCCCTATTGCCGGATAGTTGGTTTTCCTTGCGAGTTGGTGCGCTTGATGAGGAAGGGGATGGAGAGGGGGAGGAAGAAGATCTGGAAGGGGTAGCGGTGGTTGGCCCCAACCGCGCGGGTAGGAAGGGAAAAATAAGTGCGTTGCCAGACAGCGTCCGAATCGGTTTTGGTGAGGAATGGGAATGCGAATTGGCATCTGTGGAGCGGGGGCGTTCTCAGAGTGTTTCATTCCGCTTTTCAAGGCGCACCCGCTGGTGGACAAGGTGGTGTTGGCGGACCTGGATCGGGAAAAATGTCGTTTGAAGGCGGGTAAGTTCGGGGTGATGGACTGCTATCGTTCGCTGGACGAGTTGTGTGCGCTGGACCTCGACGCGATCGCGATCTTCACGCAGCACCACCTGCACGGGCCGCAGGCGGTGCAGGCGCTACGGGCGGGAAAACATGTCTACTCGGCGGTTCCCTCGGCGGTGCGGGTGGAGGAGATGGTCGCGCTGGAGAAGGCGGTGCGGGAGACAGGGAAGACCTACATGGTTGGGGAGACGAGCGTGTATTATCCGTGTGCGATCTTCTGCCGGGACCGCTTCCGGGCGGGCGCCTTCGGGAATGTGGTTTATGCGGAGGGGGAATACTACCATGATTACAACCACGGGCTGATTCCGGTTCTGCAACACCGCCACGGTGAGGATTGGGAGCATTATGCGAACTGGCCGCCGAGTTATTACCCGACGCATTCGGTGAGCCTGGTGGTCTCGGTGACGGGGGCCCGTGTGACGGAGGTCGCCTGCATGGGGATCGAGGACCGGGAGGCCGACCGGCTCTTCCACCGGGAGAATCAGTACTGGGACAACGCATTCAGCAATGAGGTGATGCTCTGCCGGATGTCGGACGGGAGCGTTTCGCGATTCAACGAATTCCGGCGCATCGCGGTAGGCGCGAACCGGATGCGCCTCTACGGGACTTTGGGCGCCTACGAGCAACAGACGGAGAGCTGGATCTGGGTCGAGCACTCCGGGAAAAAGGAAGATTTACGGGAGAAGCTGGCTTGCCGTCGCCTGCCGGTGGATCCGGAGAGCGGGATGGCGATCCTCCCGGCTGGAGAGGACGGGACCCACCAGGGGGTCTCGAGCGTGCATCCGGTTCACCTCCTGCCGAGGGAATTTATGGGATTGCCGAACGGGCATGCCGGGTCCCACCAGTTCCTCGTTCATGATTTTCTGACCGCTTGCGCATCCGGCGAGCTTCCCCCCCACAACCACGTTTGGGATGCAGCGCGGTATTTGCTTCCGGGATTGATCGGGCATGAATCCGCATTGAAGGGCGGGGTGAAGTTGGAGGTGCCGGATTTGGGGGAGGGAGCGGAATGCATTGACGGGGGCAGGCACTCGGGTTAATTCAAGGATATGGCGGAGCGACCGAATATCCTTTTCATCTGCACGGACCAGCAGTTCGCGAGGGCGATGTCCTGTGCGGGCAACAGCGAGTTGCACACCCCGGGAATGGATCGGCTGGCGGACCGTGGCACCCGCTTCGAGCAGGCCTACTGCACCTACCCGGTATGCATTCCCTCGCGGGAAAGCCTGCTGACGGGGCGAATGCCCTGGGAGCTGGGATACCGGGAGTGGGGCGATGGAATCGACAGCCGCTTTGAGGGGCAGCAGATGGGTTTCCTTTTTCGGAAGGCAGGTTACGATACGGTATACGGGGGAAAGTTGCACGCACCGGGAGAAGACCCGGAGGCTCATGGATTCCGGCAGATCAGTCCGATGGATGACCGGGTTCTGGCGGACGACTGCATTCAATACATTCGGGAGGATCGGGAAGAACCCTTTCTGATGGTCGCGAGTTTCGATAACCCGCACAATATCTGCGAGTGGGCCCGGAACGAGGATTTGCCTTGGGGAAACATCCCGGACCGGGCGACGAAGGATTGCCCAAACCTTCCGGCAAATTTTGCGATTCCTCCCTTTGAGCCGGAGGTTATCCGCTGGATCCAGACCCGGGCCCCGGTTTTTTACCCCACTGTAAATTATACGCCAGAAGATTGGCGGCATTATCGAAATGCCTACTTCCGGTTGATCGAGAAGGTGGACCACGAGATTGTACGGATTCTGGACGCCCTCGAGAGAGCGGGTTTGCAGAATAACACGATCGTCGTCTTCACCAGCGACCATGGTGACGGGCATGGCGCCCACTGCTGGAACCAAAAGAGCCTGCTCTATGAGGAATCGGTCCGGATTCCGCTCATCGTGTCCTGGCCGGGTAGGCTCCGGGAAGGCGAGGTGGACCGGGAGCACTTGGTGTCGAACGGGTTGGACCTGCTTCCCACGTTTTGCGAAATCGCGGGCATCGAACCTCCAGAGGGGTTGCCGGGCCGAAGCCTGCGTCCCCTCCTCGAATCCGGAGACGCCTCCTGGCGGGATGCCTTGTTTGTTGAGGCTTGGCCCTTCCAGGGGGACCCGGGAAATACTCCGGCGCGGTCCGTCATAACAGCAAATTACAAGTATGCGGTTTACCGTTGGGGGCGTTACCGCGAGCAACTCTTCGACCGGCAGGCGGATCCGGGGGAAATGGTCAACCTTGCGGTGAACGATCGCTACTTCACGATACTGGACCACCACCGGGAACGGTTGCGGGGCTACTGTGAGGAGATGAAAGATCCGTTTGTTTCCGCAGTTCCGAAGGGGCACCCTGAGCCGGGTCGACCCTGATCTTGGCGGATGCGCGGCTCCATTGACAGAAACGTGAAATTTTGCCGTAGTATACAGCAGAATGTCTGCTATCCGAGTTTTTATCGCCGATGATCACAACCTCGTACGCGAGGGCCTTCGGGCTTTGATCGAGGCGGCGGAGAACCTCGAAGTCGCGGGAGAAGAGGAGCGCCTGGGCAATGTCGTGGAAAAGGTGGCGGAAATTCAACCGCAAGTCCTGCTCCTCGACGTCTTCTTCCCGGAGGGGCCCAGTTTCTCGGTCTGCACGGAATTGAAGGCACGGTTCCCCGAGATGAAAGTCATTTTCCTGACCGGAATGGACGACCCAAAAATCGTCCAGGAGAGCATCCTCAGTGAAGGAGATGGTTTCCTGCTCAAGGGGGTGAAGTTGCAGACCTTCACGGCCGCGATTCGGGATGTAATGGCGGGAAAATCCGTGATTGATCAATCGGTCATGGGGCAGGGCAGCGAGTAGGTTGACTGCCCTCCCGTGGGCGGTGTCTGCCCAGAACTCTAGTCGTTCGGACGGAAATTCCAAGAAACGGAACGGTTATTCGGGTATAGTGTAGGCATGGTCGAATTATCTCAATCTACTTCTCGGACGTGGACTTTGGAAGTGGTTCCGGCGCACGCACACCGGGTCGATGTCTTTAATGGCCTGGTCAACGAAATATTCGTGACGATGATCCCCCAGTCGGAAACTGGGGAGGTTCTGGAGGCGGTTCGGACGATACAGGCAAGAGGATTCACTCCGATACCGCATATCGCGGTGCGCAATTTCGAAACGGAAGGGGCGTATGCGGATTTCCTGTCCGCGATCAAGGACCTTGGAATTACCCGTGCGCTGTTTTTAGCGGGAGGGGTTTCCAATGTAGCGGGGCCGTATGGCTCCACTCTGAAAGCTTTCCAGACCCCGGCTTTTGCCAAAGGAGGGTTCAAAACGGTAGGCGTTGCGGGGCATCCCGAGGGAAACCCGGCGGACCGGAATTCCCGGGTTAGTTTAAGGGAGAAATGGTCGTTTCTCCAGGACGCCGGAATTGGAATGGAGATCGTCACGCAGTGGAGTTTCGCGCCGGACAAAGTTTCGGCCTACATCAAGGATTTGCGTGCGGAGGGTATTACGGCACCGGTGCGTTGCGGAATCGCGGGACCAGCCACCCTGAAGACGCTTCTAAAGTATGCGAAAATCTGTGGGGTCAGTGCGGCGAAAGAGGTGATCCGAAAACAGGGGTTGAGCTTTGGCCGTTTGTTAATGTCGAACAAGCCCGAGCAATTCGTCAGCCTGGTGGAGGGAACGCCACACTTTCATCTTTATCCCTTCGGCGGCCTCGAAAAATGCGCGGAATGGCTGCGGGAAAACGGCGCAGAGGCGCGGATCAGTCCTTCGCTTTCTGTTGGCGAAGCCACTCCCCCGGTGTAAGGCCAAAATATTTTTTAAACGTTCGGTAAAAGTGCGAAAGGTCATTAAAGCCTGAAGAAAACCCGGCGCCGGCAATAGAGTATTCGCCGACGCGCATCAGCTGCCGGGCTTTTTCGAGGCGGATTTCAGTCAGCCGCTCAATAAAGGACTTTCCGGAGATCTCTTTAAAGTAGTCGGAGAAACGCCGGCGGGAGAGCTGGACCATATTGGCGGCGCGTTCGACACTCCAATTCTCGTAGTAATCGGACTGCAACAATTCCTCAAGTTGGGTGACGCGGTGCCGGGGGTCGGATTTCCGGGGAAACTGTATGGCGTGGACGAGGTTCACCATGATGTCCATGGCGAGGATCTGATGATTAATTGGGGTTAAGTGCCCGGCGCGCTCCTGCTCATGAATGCCCTTCCGCCAGAGGCCCTCAATTTTCTGGGTGAGCAAGCCGGATGGAAGGATGGGTTGCTCAAAGCCGGCGACAAGGCTGGACCAAACGGGCTGAAAAGTGCACAAGGTGCGCGGGAACCCCTCGTCGACGCAGAGGATGAGAAGGGAAGCAGTGGCGAGGTCCTCGAGGCGGTGGCCGGTGTGGGCGGGCACGAAAAAAATCATCTGGGATTCAACCTGGGCGGAAGGACGATCGCCGAGATGGAGGGCGATCCGGCCTTCGTTGACGAGGAAAAATTTGTGGAAGGGGTCGGAGCGCTTTCCCATCTGGAACTCCGGATGATGATGGCTTTCCGCAAAAGCAACCCCCCATCCGGGAAGGTTTACGGAGATCGGTTCTTGATTCAGCATTTGGGGGGTATGGAATAACATGAAGTTGAATCGTGGGAACAGCGCTTCCCGCCCAAATTATAAATTGAGCAGGGATTGAAAAGATAGGAAGGAAGGGACGGTGTTACAATAACCCCGTATATTTTTCTACCGACCGTGAACCAAGGCAACTGATTGAATGACGCAGGGCTGGGCAAACGGAGAATTCGAAACCACCTCTTCTTGTGAGAACATTTGGAGGGAATCCGTGGGGAGGGGGCGGTCTCCGCAAATCAACCGCGGGTCACCTGCGGGGATAACCGGGATACCTTACTCCTCCTGAGCACCTTGAAACGGGATCTTCGCTTCAAACAGGCCTTTTTTGAAGTCCTCTCGACGAGCAACTACAGCCCGAAAAGGCCCTGTTGCTCCTCTACTCCCCGTCAGACTGATCGAGCTCTTCGCGTCGAGGAATCGAGGGCATGGCCCCGGCGCGGGTTACGGCAAGAGCGGCGGCGCGTGAGGCCAAGCGGGCAGCACGGACGGGGACCTTCCCCCGCAACCGCTCGGCAAGGTAGTATCCGATAAAGGTGTCCCCCGCGGCGGTGGTGTCGACCGCCTTGACCGGGTAGGCGGGGATGGATTCGACGTTTTCTCCCTCCGCGACCCGGCATCCGTCCCCGCCGAGGGTGAGGACAATCTCGGGGACGCCGAAACGTGCCTTCAGGGTGGAGAGGATTCGGGCCGGTTCCGTCTCCCCGGAAAGGGCGGCTCCTTCGGGCTGGTTGACGATGAGGATGTCGACTTTTTCAATGGGCGTATCCCGCAGCCGGTCGTCCAAGGGGGCGGGGTTCAGGCAGATTTTCAGGCCGTGGTCATAGCCCGCATCAATCAACCTGGAGACATCGTTGATTTCGTTCTGAAGGAGGAGCCAGGTGCCGGGAGGGGAGGAGTGGATCGTCTTGATCATGTCGCCGACCTCCTGGGCCATGTTGGCTCCGGGGTGGACGAAAATGGCGTTGTCTCCCGCGCGGTCTACCTGGATCATCGCATGACCGGTAACCGTATCCAAAATTTGGATATGAGAGGTATCGACCCCCTCCTTCTGCAGAAGTTCGACGAGCCAGAGTCCGTCCCGGCCGACAGCGCCGCCGTGGCGGACGCGGAGTCCGGCCCGGGCGAGGGCGACGGACTGGTTGGCCCCCTTTCCCCCGGGGTGGATCTCATAACCGCGTGTGGGAATGGACTCTCCGGCGCGGACGAAGGCATCGACCTGGTAGACATGGTCGATGTTCAGGGAGCCGAAACTGAGGATGGAGGGCGGGGCGGACACGGGCTTGATGGGGTTAGGAATCCGGGAAGCGGGAGAAGAAATCCTCGAAGATGCGGTCCCGCTTAAGGGAGTAGGCTTCCCGGGTGAGGTGGCGCCGGGGATCGAGGCTCCAAGTCATTTCCGAGGTAAGGATGGGGGCGGGGATGAGCCATGTGTCGACGAAGGTGGAATCGATCAGCCAGGCGACTGGAGCCATATCCCAGATGACCTTCGAGGCAGTGGGCTTTTTCAGGTCGATACGCTCATAATCGGCGTAGATATGGTAGAGATAATCGCCGACGGGTCCGTTCCCGCGGGCGTAGGCCTCGAGTTCGGGCAGGGTGATCCGAAGGTGTGCGGCGACGTTGACACAGGGGAAGCGGACCAGGTTGACGTCGGGTTCGAGGAGGAGCCGGGAAGCGGCGGGGTCCTGTCGCAGGTTAAACTCGCCGGTGACATGCCAATTGTAGGGATGCCCACCGAGCCAGAGAACGACGACCCTGGAGCGGATCTCAGGTGCGAGGAGGAGCGCATTGGCCACATTGGTGGGCGCACCGATGGTGAGGACGTAAAGGGGCTCGTCGGATTCATGGGCGAAGGAGATGAGATCCTCGGCAGCGGGCGAGGGCTCGGGTTCCGAGGCGCCCTCCAGCCAGCGGGTGGAACCCGC
>CAYQKH010000042.1:4526-20639 GCA_964417945.1 uncultured Opitutales bacterium | reverse complement strand
GGCCCCCGCCGACATTGAAACCTGTATTGCCCGCCTCGCCCAGCTGGCCCGGGCCGCCGGCATCCACCTTGTCATCGCCACCCAGCGCCCCTCTTCCGATGTCATCACCGGGGTGATTAAGGCGAACCTGCCCACCCGGATCGCCTTCAAGGTCGCCAGCAATATTGACAGCCGCGTCATTCTCGACAGCAAGGGCGCGGAAGCCCTGATCGGCCGCGGAGACATGCTTTTTACTCCCCCCGGCAGCACCTCGATGGTCCGCGCGCAGGGCGCCTTTGTCTCCGATGAGGAAATCGCGGAAATGGTGGCCTACATCGAAAACCACAACGAGCCCGTGCAATACGCTTCCGCGGTCCAGGAACAGATTGAAAACGCCGATCAGGATGTCGGCCCCGACGGGAGAGGCGCTTCCGGCGAAGAGGAGGATGGGGACGCCGCCCGGGTTGATGAGGCGATTGAAGTCCTCCGTTCGACCAAGCGGGCTTCCACCTCGATGTTGCAGCGCCGACTCCGCATTGGATACAACCGCGCGGCCCGCGTCATGGAACTCCTGGAGGAACGAGGAATCGTCGGCCCGGAAAACGGTTCCAGCCCACGTGAAATCCTCGTCGACCTTGACTCCCTTTAGAACCGCTTGACAAGTCCACTGCTTCCTCTCCCAACCCGACCCACTCAAATGACGCCTCCTTCCCTTTCTTTCTTTTCGCGCACGCTCAGGGCCGCCCTTGTCGTGGCACTAGTTTTCAGCCTTGTCGGCTGCCCCGGCCCAAAGCCCCAGGAATTCAAGAACCCGATGCTGGGCTACCTCAAGGTCCCGCCGCCCAAGGTGCTGGCCCGCAAAAGCACAACCCTGATCAACCAGCTGGACTCCACCGGGCAGGTCGGTCTCTTTCTGCCCTTCCTTCTTGCCGGCTACGGCCACCCCTCCTACAGCGGCTTTGATGAAGAGGCCAACATTACCGTCTTTTTCCTCCGCGGGGAAACCCTTGAAAAACCCGACCTTATCGCCCTCGCGAAGGCCGAACCCGGCACCCGCCTCCTTGACCAACTGGTTCCCCAGTTAAAGCTGACCACCCGGGAGTGGGGGCCCTGGATCGCACTCGTGCAGGATGAATCCGTTTTCGACCGTATCGTTTCGCAGAAGGAGCTCGTCCGCATCGCCGAAGAAGCGGCCCTCTACGACCTGCAACTCTCCCTCGTCCCAGCGGTGCTGGAAAAGGAGCGGGCCGACATCATGGAAGATGCCCTCGCCCGGATCTCACAAGCGGATTCTCCACAAGCGGAGCAGTGGGCAGCCGCTCTTATCAACCTCTTTTTCAATGAACTCGAGTCCGCCCACAGCCTCACCATTGGCGGCAATATCGATCAGGAGGCGATCGGGTATGGCATGGATCTTGAGGCCCTCCGGGGCACCGCCCTTGCCGCCTTCATCCAGGAGGGGAGCAAGGGCCGCGTCGACGGTGGACGCTTTCTCCCCGCGGGCGAAACCGTCCAGTATATCGTCGATTTCCCCGCCGATGCGATGGGCGACTACCTCGACCACCTCCTGAACCAGCTTGAGAAAGATCTGCCCCCCGGTTCCGGCCTCGACTTCAACGCCCTTCGCGAAAACCTGAACGAATACCACGAATCCTGGTCCGGGCTCGGCGGCGGGTCCTATTCGGTCGATGCCGACGGCGTCCGGTTCGCCCAGATCCTCGACGGCGATTTCAAACCCGCCTTCGCCGAAGCGATCCTCGGCCTCCTCTTCGGGATGCTTACTGAGGCGTCCGTCACACAGGATCCCGGCGACGGCACCGGGCCCCTTGAATTGGATTTCAAGCTCAATGCTGGCGAAATCGACGGCGTCTCCTATCATCATTTCCGTCAACAAACCCTGCCTCCTGATTCCGTGCCTGAGGGAATGGAAGCGTTTTCCGAGCAGGAGATCTTTATCGCCGTAGCCGACGGAAACCTTATCCAGGTCGGATCCGTCGAAGACCTAGATCGCCTTATCCAGAGTATTCGCCGCGGAAAACCGACGGGGGACGCGCTGGAGACGGTCTTTGCCCGCACCCCCGGCACCTGGTTCCAGGGTGAACTCGATCTTGTCCGCTATTACCTCCAGACCTCCACCGCCCTGCCTGGCGATGCGCTCTCCTCCATGGTCAATCCCCGGGACCTGCGGCGCGCGTTCCAAGGGCTGATCGACGAGGACCTCAAGCCGGTTCGAATGGTCGCCAAGAACGAAGGCCCGCGTCTCTCTTTCCAGCTGGAGCTCCCCCTCGCTACCTTGAAAACGATTATCCGGGAATTCCAATCCCTTGAGCCCGAGCCGCGATCCCCCGAGGCACCGGACTGGGAAACCTATGACCCCGAGCCCGAATCGGGTGACGTCGGCAGTTCCCGCTCCACCCCGACCCGGCCGTAATGGAATTTCTTATACAATTTGGCTTTTCATCACGGGCATTTCCCGCACCCTTTTACATTGAAAGCGGGACGGTCCTGCATTAACAACAGTTCAACATGGTAAATATCGGCGAACGTCTGGAGGAGGCCCGCAAACGGAAGGAGCTCTCCATCCGAGAAGCCGCAGAAGCCACGAAGATCCGGGGAGACTTTCTTATCGCTTTTGAGAATAACCAGTTCGGCGATATCACCCTTCCAGAGATCTACAAGCGCGGATTCCTGAAGAATTACTCCGTCTTCCTCAGCCTCGATTACGAGAAGATGCTCGCCGATTACACCGCGCACCAACTCGGCAACAGCCGACTCGCCCGCAAGGAAGGACGCGAATTTTTCGGGCGCATGGACATGCCGAATTCGGGTGGCCGACGCCAGGCCGCCGAACCCACCGAGCCGATTGCCACGGGATCTCATGAGGAAGTAGGACCGGTTTCGGTGCAGACGACGGCCTCGGAAACCGAGACCGAACCGATAGCCCGCCCCACCCGGGACTCCCGGATTTCCGGTGGCAAAGAGGCGGCCTCTCTTCTCACCGGCGATAAGACTCTCTATTGGAAGATCGGGCTCGTTGCGGGCAGCGCCTTTATCCTCTTTCTTCTCATCTTCGCTTTGATCAAAGCGATTACCAGTGGCGGGGGAGGCGACGCTCCACCCCGAATCAATGACACTCCGCCCCAAACCGGAAGCGGGACGACCCCCACCCCCGAGGCGCAGCCGGGCAACCTCACCCAAGTTATTCTCGTCGGAACCGGGGAAACCTTTGTTCAAGTCAAGCAGATCGAGAATGGGGAAATCCTCTATAAAGGGACTCTTTCCAGTGGGGAGCGTGTCCCCCTCCAGATCCGTGGAGCGGCTGACATCGCGTTTACCAATGGTCAGAACCTGCGCATCATCAAAGATGGCGAGGCCTTCGAGCCCAACACCGAGCGCAGCTTGATCGGTAAGATCAATACGGATAACCTGTAATCCCCACCGGATGCCGAAATCTGTCTCCACCTTCTTTCCGGAGGCGATCCGGGCCCGGTTGCAACAGGTTTCCCTCCTCCGTGAAATCGACGGGGAAGTCGCCCGCTGGTGGCGGGACCAATCGTATGCAGCGGTCCGCGAACAGGTCTTTAGCCCGAATCTCAAGCGCTCCTGGTTTGTCCTCTCCTCCGGGAATTGCCCTTCCTGCGGAGGGAGCGTCCCGATGTATGACTGGGAGATGGACCCGCTCGCCACCCCATGGAAGGTGCAATGTCCGCGCTGCCGGGAGCATTTCCCGAAAAACGACTTCCTGGCCTACTACCGCTCGGGAATGGGCCCGGACGGGCGCTTCGACCCAAGCCGGGCTGATCCGTCCCTCCTCGTCAATGAGGCCGGCGACTCCTTCGGAGTCGATGACGGAAACGGCTTCATCGGCCCGGACGGAAGCCGCTGGCTCTTTATCGCAGCCTACCTCGTCCATGGCCACTGGATCGCCTTCATCCTTCCCGGCCTCGAAGCCCTCGCCTTCCATTATGTCCTGACCGGCGACCGCGAGTACGCACGCCGGGCCCTTATCCTTCTCTACCAGTTGTCCCGCTCGTTTCTCGAATATAACTGGAGGGAGCAGGGCGTCATGTATGAAAAGGAGAATAACTCCGACGGCTCTATCGGCTACTGGGCCCAAACCGCCAATGACCTTCCCGCGCTCGCCCTCGTTTACGATCGCGTCTTCGACGTCGCCGACGACCCCGAACTGACCCGCTTCCTCGAGGCGGACGGAAACGCCATCCAGGAATCCATTGAGCAGAGGATTTTCCGGGAGGCGCAACAACACCCCGACCGCTACACCTCCAACCCGCCGAGCACGGAAAATGCCGACATCATTATGGAGGCGGTCCTCGGCTGGCCGGACAACCGGGAGCGGGTCCTCGACCAGATCGGTGAGATGATCGCGCTCTGCACCAAGGTCGATGGACTCGTCGGCGAGAAAGGCCTCCCCGGCTACGCCGCGATCGGGCCCCGCGGAATTGCGAACCTCCTCCTCCTCCTCCACAACGCCGATCCGGATGCCTTTGAGGAAATCCTCCGGCGCTTCCCTGTTCTCCACCGGAGCTTTCGCTTTCACATCGATACCTGGTATCGCTGTCGCTACTACCCGGGGGTGGGGGATTCCGGCTCCTTTGGCGGGCCCAACCGGCAGTATGCGCCGCTCGCCAACTCCGAAAAGTTCCTCCGTCCCGACACGCACACCTTCGAATGGTTTCTTCAACGCCTCGCCATTTATTTCGAGGATCCCGATTTCCACCTGGTGCTCTATCTGAATAACGGCCGCCAGACCGCCGGGCTCTTCCAATCCGACCCCCTCCTTGAAGCCCCGGCTGACCTCCGGCAGGAAGTGGACGCCACGCTCTCACGACACGGACCGGAGCTGCGCCAGATCTCCAAGCTGTTTTCCGAGTGGCGGCTCGCTCTCCTTTACTCCGGATCGGGCACAAGCCAGCGGCTCTTCTGGATGAACTACGACTCCGGCGCGAACCATGCCAACCACGAAGCGCTCAACATCGGGATGTTCGCCTACGGCCTCAACCTCATGTCGACCTTCGGCTATCCACCGGTCAGCCGCGGGGGTTGGAGCACCCCGGAGTTCAACTGGTACCGGAAACCGGCCTCGCACAACCTCGTCGTCATCGACGGTCAGGAGCATACCAACCTGCCCGAGGGCCGCTTCATCCGCTATCCGGAATATGGAAAAGCGACCCTCCTCGGCGCCGGCGGCAACCCCCAGATCGTCGTCGCGGAAGCTCCCGAATACGCCGGGGTCCGCCGCTACGAGCGCCTCTGCCTCATGGTCGACGCCGACTCCGAGCACAGCTATGTCCTCGATTGCTTTCGGGTCGAGGGCGGGGAGGATCAGGCCTTCTTCCTTCGCTCCTGCTACGCCACCCTATCTGCCCCGGCGTTGAACACCCAACCCGCGGAACCGTACGGCCATGGCACCTTCATGCGCGATTTCCATTGCGATCCCAACCCTGTGCCCGGCTTCCACGTCGACTTTGAACTGGAGGACCGCTTTCAGCTCCTCGACCCCGGCCCGCCCGTTCACCTGCGTTACCACAGCCTGACTCCGGATGCCTCCGCCTCGCTCTGTCAATCCTGGGTCGATGTCACCAATTGGCAGGACAAGGAAGGCGGCATGCAGGACGCGTGGATCCCCACCCTCATGCTCCGGAAATCGGGTCCGTCCTCCGCCTTCATCGGCGTGCTCGAACCTTATCGCGGCTCGCCGTTCATCAACGCCGTGCGCGAGTCCGCGCAGGAAGAGATCCGCGGCTATCGCCGAATCGAGGTCCACCTGCACGACGGCGCCGCCGACCTCCTTTTCCTCACCGACCGCGAAAACCCGGTCGAGGCGCTCGGGGAAAAAGCGCCTCAAGCCTTCCCGGAAATCGAGATTCCAATCCGATGGGATGGAGCGACCATCGCCACCCTCCGGACCAGCGCCCTTTGCGTTTGGGTCCGCATCCGTGACCATGCCGTAGAAAAGGGTTCCGCATTCGGCGGCACCATGGATCTACGGTAGGGGCGGCTGACCCCACCCGACCTTTCCCAATTCCGATCCGCCATCCCATCCGGGCCGTTGGGTCAACGGCCCCTACCCGCATCCCAACCCTTCTAAAAATTCTACTGCTGCCAGAGCGGACCAATTTTATCCTGCTTCCGCAAGCCGACGGGGGTTCCAAGGATTTCATACGACAGGACCGCCTTCTTGAAACCGCGCGGATCCTTTAATGCGTTGATCACGTCCGCCTGAAAACTGCCCGTGCCCCGACTGTAATTCCGTCGCCGACTGCCGTCCCGGATCGGTGTGATCAACTGGGAACTGACTTCCTCAGTTTGGCGCGAGGCCCGCTTGCGGATTTCCTCGGCACGGCGCTGCATACCGTCGATTTCTTCTTGCTGCGCACGCATCCGCTCTTGGAAATCATCTTCGCGGCGCTGCATGGCCGGTTGGAGTGGCGGTGGCTCTTGCTTCTCATAGGCATCCCTGGAGGAGCGCCGCTGTCCGGCCCAGCGGCTGGACTGACCGGGCACGGGAGGAGGTTCCTCCACCCGCTTAACTTGTTCCCGGACCTGTCGACGCCTCTGATCCGCTTCCGAACGAGTCGGGTCATAGCGGGGGCTCGTCTCCGCCTCAGCCGTAATCGGCGGGTTCTCGGCTCCGGCATCCCTACGAGTGCGCTCCATAATCTTACGCCGGATTTCTTCTTGGATCTGGCGCTCGCGGCCGCTGAGATCCGCTTCCTCCGCCTCCGCTTCCCGCTGGGGGCCGGGAGCGGGATTTTCTTCCTTCTTGCCGCCTTTCATCGCCGCAACGATGAAATAGCCAACCGCAAAGAGGATGGGCAGGAGAATTTCAAGCAGGTCCATGGTTCTCGGGCCGATCAGTCGGGATTAGTTCTGGCCGGAGGTGGGATTGTTGCCGTCGTCCTCATCGGAAATACTTTCGCGCATCTTGGTATCGGCCTGAATGTTGTTCAGGCGATAATAATCCATAATCCCGAGGTTGCCGCTGCGGAAGGCGTCAGCGATCGCCAGCGGGATTTGGGCCTCCGCTTCAATGACCTTGGCGCGCATTTCTTCGACCCGGGCACTCATCTCCTGCTCGGCCGCGACAGCCGCCGCACGCCGAATTTCCGCCTGCGCTTGAGCCATGTTTTTATTCGCGAGCGCCTGGCTTTCCTGCAGCTTCGCACCGATATTGTCTCCGACATCCACATCCGCAATGTCGATGGAAAGAATTTCAAACGCCGTCCCCACATCCAACCCGCGTTGCAACACGACTTTGGAAATGGAGTCGGGGCTCTCCAGGACCGTCTTGTAAGTATCGGCGGAGCCGATCGTCGTCACGATCCCTTCCCCCACCCGGGCAATAATCGTTTCCTCAAGTGCGCTGCCGACGTAGCGGTCCAGATTTGAACGCACTGTTACCCGTGCCCGGACCTTTACCTGAATGCCGTCTTTGGAAACCCCGTCGATCGTTGTGCGTCCACCCTGTCCGCCGGGGCAGTCGATGACCTTAGGGTTAATCGAAGTCCGAACCGCTTCCAGCACGGACTTTCCAGTACCCTTGGTGGCCAGATCGATGGCACAAGCGCGATTCCAGTCGAGAGAAATATTTGCTTTGTCTGCAGCAATAAGCGATTGGACTGTCTGAATGATATTACCTTCTGCGAGGAAGTGTGCTTCCAGATCATTGGTATTCATTTCGAGCCCCGCTTTTACAGCCCTGATGCGTGCATCGACGATCATGGCTGGCGGAACTCCCCGCAGACGCATGAAGATCAGGTTTACAAACCCGACTGGCGCTCCAGCAACGAGGGCCCGGATGAATAAACCAAGGTAACTGATAATCAATCCCCCCAAGATAAGGAGAACGATACCGATGATGATGATGCCAATGATGGGCCAATTCATGATGATCTGAATTCAGGGGTTGTGCGAGTGGATGACGGTGTTTTATTTTAAAGCTTGGACAATAAGGCGAAAGTTATCTTTTCCGATGACCTCACAAGCTTCCCCCTTCTCCATAAACCCGGACTGGGAAAAGGCCTCATAGCTTTGACCATCGAGTCCCACCATGCCGCTGGGAACCATAGGGGTCAATGTTTCCCCTGCTTTTCCAATAATGTCTTCCGGCAGTTTTGAGGGATTCGCCGTCCCGGAGTGTCCCTCCACCTTGCTGCTCAGAAACATGCCACGGGACAAGCCCATTTTGCGGGCGACGTTGAAGAAGACGAAGACCGAGACCACCGTAATCGTGGTCGCTCCGAAAAAAACGAGGGCGGCCACGAAGGGTCCGAATTCTTCCGCCGCCTGCCAGGTTGCCCCGCAGATGGCAATAAAAGCAAGCACACCAAGAATTCCCCCCGGAAGAAGGATTTCTCCCGTCGCTAGAAGGACGGCAGCAATGATGAGCGCAAAAACCAGTAACATGCTCAATTTTTAGGTTTAACAATGAGGGCAAAATCCTTGTGGTCAATCACGACAATGGGCGTCCCGCTCTCAATCTGGTTCAGGGAAGTCCGTGCCTGGTAGCGTCGACCCCCGATCTCGATTTCCCCGCTGGGAAAGAGGTCGGTCACCGTCACCCCGGTTTCACCGATATCCGGCATCCCGGGCGGGGTGGCCTTGGATCTATCAACACCGACCCCTGCGGGGCCGCTTTCCCGGCCTACCGCCACCGAGGACGCGCTTCGGCCGACCGCAGATTGCAATGCGATATGGGACAAATACCAGCTCTTCGGCATGATGCGCGAAAGCAGGATGACGCCGAAAATTCCCACCGCGAAGCCGGAGAAGGTATTGAGCATCGGCATTATAAATACCTCAGGGGTAAGAGTAAAGTCACTGCCTTCCGGCCAGATGTCGGCCATTGCCCAGACGAGGGAGCCGACCATCAGCAGGAGCCCAAGGCCGGCGAAGAAAAAGGTCCCGGGTAGGAGAAAAATTTCCACGACAACAAGTGCCACCCCGAGCACAAAAAGAATAACTTCTTCGTAGCCCGCCAAACCCGCAACGTAATTGGTGCCGAAAACGGTCAGCACGAGCAGAATGCCCGCAACACCGAAAAACCCGAAGCCGGGGGTCTTGAATTCGATGAAAAGCATAAGCATCCCAATGCCCAGAAGCGCCGGCGCAACCACCGAGAGGTATTTTGCCATCTCCTCAGACCAGCTGATTTCAAAATCCATCAGCTCACCCTGAGTGCCGCCGAAGTGAACCTCTAGCAATTCCTCCTTATCCTCGACAAGGGCATCCGCGAGGAGTTTGCGAGGGGGATCACCATACTGCTTCACCGCTTCCTCGCCGGTCAATGTCAGCAGCTCACCTTCCGGGCTGATCACCTCTCCACCAATTTCGAGGACAAAGGTCGGGTCGCTCATCGCCCGGATGACATCCCCCCGCCCCGGATGCTCGCTGTTAAGCGAGCGCACCTTGGCCTGGAGGTAGCTGTTCAATTTTCGCTTCATGGACTCAGGAACGTCCTCTCCCGTCCCCATCACGACCTCGGCCGCACCGATGAGTGCCTTCGGCGTCATGTAAATGTAGTCGGAAGCGCTCGCGATGTAGGCCCCTGCGGAAATAGCCTCCGGGTTGACGAAGGTTATCGTCGTGCCCGGGAAGCGGTCGAGCGCCTCCATCATTTGCATCATCGTTGCCGCGCTGCCCCCGGGCGTGTCCATATCCAGGATAATGGTTTCCACGTCTTCCTCGACCGCCTGTTTCAATGCGCGGCGCAAAATAAAGAGCTGCGGCTGGCCGATCTGTCCCTCGATCGGCACCACGTAGACTTTCTTCCCTTCCCCGTCCCCGGGGGAGGACATCTCTTCAGAGAGAGGTTCGCTAGAAACCTCGGGGTCGGTCGGGGTCTCCGCCAGCTCCAGATCCTGCGCGACTTCCTGGGTTTCGGGAGCCGCCGGGGGCGTAGCGGTTTCGGTCGGTTCCGACTCCTCCGGGACCTGCCCAAAACCATAGATCAATCCCAGCCCGACCCCGGTCAAAACGAGGGTAACGCCGAGGTAGGCCCTCATGCCGAGTGTTGTCATACTTACAGTGTGCTTCTATCATGTCCTAAAATCAAGTCAGGGACGGACCTAATAAAGTTCCCCCGGCTCAGGTGATTTCAACCGCTTGTCCAGCTCTACACGCGCTTCCTCGGGAAGCCGCTCGAGAATATGCCGTAACCGCAGGTTTCCTCGCCTTACGCTTTCCGTGACGACGACGAGGTTGTTTGCCTTCTGCACCTGAGTCAGACGGCCGGCGCCGTCGTAGCCGCGCAGAAAGGGAGCCTCCCCATTGGACTCATGGACCGAGGATACATAAAAAATTTTTATGCAGCTGTCATGTTTCCCCATCCGAGTAGAAATGGCGCAGAGATCGCCTGAGCGGATCGGGTTTCCAAAAACATCTTCCATAACAATCCTAGGATTAAAAAAAAGCCCTTCCCGCAACGGGAAGAGCTTTCAGAAAAGTAGAAATGAGCTTCAACCCTTGAGGAAGGAATTCAACATCCAGACAGTCTTTTCATGGACCTGAATGCGGGCAACCACGAGGTCTTCCGTTTCAGAGTCTCCGGCTTCCCCGGCGCGATTGCGTGCCGTCACGGCATCCTTGATCACTTTTCGGTGGGCGACCGCCAGAGCTTTGACCATCTCCGAAGCGGTCGCATCTTCAGCGACTTCTTCGATGCCCGCCATATTGACAAAAGCGGAAAGGCCACCGGGTGCGTAGCCACCGATCGCCCGGATGCGTTCCGCAATGTCGTCAACCGCGGTAAAAAGCTCCGTGTATTGCTCTTCAAAGGCTTGGTGCAATGCAAAAAAGCTGGGACCTTCAACGTTCCAGTGGCAGAGGTGGGTCAGGCCAAGAAGCGAATAGCTGTCCGCCAAGAGAAGGCGTAGATCATCTTTGATCGCGATGGTTTGTTCTTCATTTACTATGCTCATAATTTTTTTGGTTAATAAACAACATCATATGAATAAGGAAACCTTTATCAACCGGCGATCCGGATTGATCCGGACCGCGACACCCCCCGCACCATGAAAATCGTTTCGCTCATCGCCTTTGATCAGGACCACGACCGCCGGCGGCGGGAGGCCCGTGCCCAGGAGAGGAAAGCCCGGACCGGATGGGTCGGCCCTCAGGTGCTCTATTATCCTCCCGTCCTCCGGGAAGGGGATTCCGCCCGGGTCTACCTCGAAGCGAAGACCGGAAGCGGGTTCACCGGGAAGGTTTACCAGCCCGCCGCCCACCAGTATTCCTTTGAACCAATGCCGTGAACGGGAACCCTTCAGGCTTTTCCCTGAGAAGCCTTCGGCGACGATGGAGGGCCGCATTTCTCGCTTACCTCCTCATCGCGTTGGCCGGTCTACCCACGGACAACCACGAGATCTTTCCCTTCTTCGCCTGGATCCTTTTTCCGACCACCCCGAATACGATCACCCAATACCATCTCCAAGAGGTCGGGAGCCCCACGGACACCTTTTTCAAGCCCGCCCCCGGCAGCGGGAACCCCATTGATTTTTACGCCTCCGTGCAAAGGATCGGAAAATCTTCCGAAGCCGCCCGCTCGAACGAGGCCGAGGCCGCCTGGGAATTTCTCGAGCGGAACTACCTCCCGCCAGGGTCCTACGAACTGATCCGGCTCGAGATGGACCCCGCCCACTATTATCGCACGGGTGAAGCCGCCCGCTCCGTGATCGGGCGGCGAACCCATGAAACCGGGGTCGACCCATGAGGTTCCGGGTGCGCAGTCCGAAACCGCTATCCCCGGGGCGAGCCCGACGGGTCGTCCACCGGGGGGCCGCCGCCCTTCCCTGGATGGTCCGGGTTTTCTACCTCCTTACCGCCTACCGTCTCTTCGAGGCTCGGGCCGGTCTGCGCGATTATTTTCAGCCGGACACCGAACTCATCCCGCTCTGGCCCGTATTCTGGGCGGATTGGGTTCGTGCCGATCAGGCCGCCCTTGCCGTCGGTATTCTGCTCGCGACCAGCGCCCTTCTCGCCATCCTCCTCCCGCATTTCCGCTGGATCCGGCTCATCTTCGCCTTCGCCCTCCTGCAGTACCTCGGGCTCAACTACTCCTTCGGAAAAATCGGCCACGGCACCCACCTTGTCCTCTGGATCAGCATCATCCTCATCTTCCTCCCCCGCGGCTACCAACGCCCGCGCTCCCCCGGCTTCAACCCGGTCCGCTCGGTCGCCATGCTCTCCATCATCCAGTTAGCGATCGCCCTCTCCTATACCCTCTCCGGCCTCTGGAAGGCGGTCGGCGCCCTCTGGCAGGCCGCCCATGGGCATATCCAGGTCTTTCACCCGCGCGCCCTTGAGCTACACCTCGCCTCCCGCGTTCTTCAGACCCAGGAGTCCCCGCCCCTCACCCAATGGACCATCGAAAACAGCAGCTGGCTCTGGCCCCTCCTGCCCCTTACCGTCCTCGTCCAGCTCCTCGCCCTCCCCGCCGCCTTCCGCCCGCGCCTCCACCTCCCCTTGGGCCTCCTCCTTCTCGGCATGCACCTCTTCATCTCCCTCACCATGGGCATCCACTTCCGCGACCACTTCTGGCTCCTCCTCCTCTTCTTCGTCGCCTCACCCCTCCAATATCAGACCGGATGGAAGGACTTTTTCCGCGACCTCCGCTTTTTCAGCCCACCGCAAGTATCCTCCAACAGGAGTGCTTCGATAAGGTAGACAACGAATGGCATTGCGTTACCGCGGTTTTCGTGCGTAGAATTTAAGCGATTTTTTCCATAATGAAAACCACTTTAGATATTCCCGAAAACACCCTAAACGAACTCCTGAAATCAGGTAATTTTCGAAGCAAAAAAGAGGCCGTCAACACGGCAATTGAAACCTACCTCCAGAACAAGCGGATCGAATCCCTGCTGCAGGCGGCGGGCTCGATGGAAACTTTCCTCACCCGCGGAGAGCTCACCGCTTTCAGGAAGAATGACTGAGTATCAACTGATTGATACCTCCGCGTGGATCGAATATTTCAGGAAGGACGGAGATCCCGCAGTCCGATCCGCGGTAACCCGTGCCATCCGGGAAAAAACCGTGGCTTGGTGCGAACTCATTCAACTGGAATTGATGCGTGCCAACGAGAACCAGCGCACTCAGGCGGATCTCATCTTCAAGGCTTTTCCCTGTCTATCGATAGATCGCGGCTGTTGGGAAATCGCCTGCAGCCTGGCCATCAAGGCAACCCGGAAAGGCAGGCCCGTTCCAAACACGGATATCCTCATTCAAGCCTGTGCAAACCATTACGGTGCCAAGCTCCTTTACCGCGACCGGCACTTTGCATTCCTCGGGCAATTGTAGAAACGTTCCCGGTCACTCCGGGCGGTCTTCCACACCGGCGAAGGCCCCCTCGAGGAAGTCGCCCAGGCGGTCCGCCACCCCGGGGTTGAAGAGCATAAGGGGGTGCGCCGGCACCCAGTGCAGGGACTCCTTCCCGTAATCCGTTTGTGAACTCCAACTCGGGACGATCATGAGGTCGAGCGGGGACCAGAGGCTGAGAAACGGTCGGTTCCGGATGGCAACGGGATCCCGGTTCAGGTCCGTCATCCACTCGCTCCCGGGCCGCATTTCGCGCGCGCCCTGCGACGGATGCAACCACCCCCAGAGGCTCCCGTGGTGCGGCGTCGAAATCGTCGCGGAGCCGACGAGCGCGCTCTCCGTGCCCGCCAGCTTCTGCAGGTAGGCCCGGCAGACGAGGCCGCCCATGCTGTAGCCGACGAGCGCAAACGGCTCGTTGCCGAACTCCGCTTCCACGAGCCCGGCGACCTGCTTCGCCAGCGGATCCAATCCGTCACGGGCGCCCGACGGCTCCAGGTCGATCGCCACCACCCGGAAACCCCGCTCCTCGAGGCGGCGCCCAAGATAGCGGAACTTGTTCGAGGAATCGAAGATCCCGTGCACCAGGAGCACGTTCCGGACCTGGCCGACCCCGGAATCAGCCGATGCGGCGCCCGCCGGGGTTTCCCCCAACGGCTCCGTCAGGGCAAAGCGCGTGCAGTCCCCCGCCACCCAGACTCCGCCGACGAGAACGCAAGCCGGCAGCAGGATTATCAGGATGCGCACGATCTTTCGTTTTATCCTAAGAGCGCACATTTTATAGAGTTGGGTTGGCCCGGGTTATACGGTCTTTCTATCAGTTCGGCCGCCATTGGCAATGCTTCATCCCTTGCCGGAGGGGCCGTGGAGACCGATACGCTTGACGAAAAAGAGAGTAATGATACATATATGCCATGAAATCCCATATTAGTGCTACCATTGATCAAAAACTATTGGAGCGGGTCGATCGTTATCGCAAAGCCGTGCGACGCTCACGAAGTCAGGTCATCGAGTTGGCGGTGGAACGCTTGCTGGAGACGGATTTCCGCGAAAGTGAAGACGTTGTGATTTCCGAGGGACGCTTCACGGGGAAGTTTGATCGGGCCGAAACCTATCATCGATGACCATGACGCTTTCCGGGAAACTGCTCATCGATACGAATATTTTGATCTACGCGACGATGGGTAGCGACCCTCGACACGCGATCTCAAAAGAGGTTTTGGACCTCCGCCGCAGCTCGGGAAACCAGCTCTTCGTATCCGTCCAGAATTTGTCGGAGATCTACCCGAATATTACGGGTCCGAAGGCCCAACCTCCGGATTCGCCCGGATTGGCACGAAAGAAGATAACCTCGCTGAGTGGCTTGCCCGGCGTAAAGGTATTACCGATCACCCTCGAGACCGTGTTTCTGGCCTTGGAAATTGCCGAGCGATACGGGGTGACCCGACAACGCTACTTCGACATGCAGATTGTCGCTTCGATGCTCCTGGAGGAAATACCCACCCTTGTTACGGAAAACGTGAACGATTTCGAAGGGATCAAAGAGATCCGCTGCGTGAACCCCTTTTCGGATTAAAGCCGACCCTTCCGCGCCTCGCCGGGGACGATCGGTCGCCCGGAGTCGGCGCTTTCGAGGGCGGCAAAACACAGTTCGAGGCTCTTGAGGTTGTTCCGCCCGCTGATCGTGGGCTCACGGCCCTCCTCAATGGCGCGGAGGAATTCGCCGAGGGTGCCGCGGAACCCGTCGGGAAACCACTGCCCGACGAGCGGAAAGGTGACCGAGCCCTCCTTGTTCGCGAACTCCATCTCCGCGATGCGGTTGATCCGGCCAAGGGCGCGGAGGGTGCCCTTGGACCCCACGCAGCAGAGGAATTCCTTCTGCGAGTGAGTTTCGTAGGCGCTGAAGCCGAGGGTGGCCAGCCCTGTGCCAAATTTGAGGACGGCGTTCGCAATCATCGGCGGCTTCATGTCCTGTCCGGGTGCCTTCACCGCGTTGGCGAAGACGCCGGTGGCCTCGCGATCGGCAAAGACATTGGCCACGACATCGAAATAATGGATCGCGAAATCGCTGAGGATGAGGTGGTGAAGGTCCTCGAAGGGCGTTCCGCGGGTGAAGGTGTGGTCCCAGGCCATGACCATGTCGAGGGAGTGAATCTCCCCGAGGAGGCCTGACTTCACCCCGGCGAGGATGGCCGCGAACTGCGGGGACCAGCGCCCGTTCTGGTTGACCCCGAGGTGCACACCCTTCTCCTCGGCGAGGGCGACGAGGGCCTCTCCTTCATCGAGGTCAAAGGTGAAGGGCTTCTGACTGAGGACGTGCTTGCCGGCCTCGAGAGCGTCGCGGATCTGACCGACCCGCACGGCGGTGTGGGTCGCGATCTCGACCACCGTGACGTCCTCCCGGGCGAGCAGCTCCCGGTGGTCGGTGGTGACCTGCGCGTCGGGGAAATACGCATCCCGTCGTTTTTCCGCCGCCTCGCAGCTGATGTCGGCCATCGCGACGACCTCGACCCCGAAGGACTTAGCCGCCTGGAGGTGGTATTGGGAGATCCCTCCACAGCCGATGAGGCCGATTTTATGTTCGCTCGGCCGGGAAGGACCGACCGGTTGGTAATGCAGTTCAGGTGCGTTCATGAAAAAGCAGGGATTGACAATTTAGATCATTTGGACGGCACGCCCTTCGGCGGCGCTGCGCACCGCCGCATCGACGATTTCCTGCCCGATCCGGGAGGTTTCCACGGAGAGGGGGCCTTCGATCGGCGCCCCCGTCTCGAGGCAATGGAGAAAGTACTGGACCGCGTTCTG
>CAYQKH010000042.1:0-4516 GCA_964417945.1 uncultured Opitutales bacterium | reverse complement strand
GGGCTCGTCGACGGGTAGCACCTCGCCTTGGGGCCTGTCCGGAGTCTGGATGCGCACCGTGTCCTCGTAGTCGTAATTCGCAATCGTTCCGGCGGTCCCTTTGAGGACGAAGCCACACTTGGGCTGCGGCTGGTGCTCCCAGGGGTCGGTAAACGTTCCCCAACGCGTCTGGAAGGTGGAGAGCCAGTTGCCGTAGCGGGCCACCGTCACGCTCTGCTCGTCGACCGGCACGCGGGGATCCCCCGCCTTTACGGCCGTGACCTCGCTCGGCTTGCGCCCGCCGAAATACCAAGTCGCGATCGTCACCCCGTAGCCGAGGTAATCGATGAGGACGCCGCCCCCGACGGGATCATAATACCAGTTGGCCAGCTTCTCCTCGAGGGTGGGCAGGCGGGGCTCGGGGACCGTCCGGTCCATGATCGAGCTGCGGTTTCCGTCATAAAAATGGACCTCCTCCAGCTCGCCGATGGCGCCTTCCTGCAGGAGCCGGTAAGCCGTCAGGTGCGGGGGGTACCAGGCCAGCGGCCAGCTGATCCCGAGCTGCCCGCCACCCTTCTGCATCGCGGCGATCATGCGGTCGGCGTCCTCGAGGTTATGGGCAAACGGCTTCTCCACGAGGATGTGCACGCCGTAGGGGGCGATCCGCTCCACCCAGTCGCCGTGCTCGTGGTTAGCGGGGCACAAGATGACGAGATCGGGCCGGCTCTCCTCCATGCACGCTTTCCAATCCGTAAAGATGAGCTCGGATGGAATCGCACAGCGTCGGGTCAGCGCCTCCATCTCCTTGGGGTCGTCATGGCAGATCCCTACGATCTCCGCATTCGCCTCCTCGTGGGCGCACCACAGCAGGTGGTCCATGTGGCGGAAATCAAAATTGATACCGGCGATTCTCCACGTTTTCGGGTTGCTCATGGGGGTCGTCATTGCGTTCGGGTTCGGGAAAGTCCGGACACAAGCGGGAGGGCATTTTCGAGTCAAGGCGGATTCGGAGCTTGAGACCCCTGAACTCTCCCCGCAAGCGATGCTTGCGCTTCCCTCCACTAATCCGAATCGTCGGGCCATGGTAAAAATCACTGGCCATTACACCGGCACCCTTCATTGCACGGCCACCCACGAGCCCTCCGGGACCTCCCTCGAGACCGATGCCCCAAAGGATAATCAGGGTCTCGGGGCCTCCTTCTCTCCCACCGATCTCTGCGCCACCGCCCTCGCAACCTGCATCGTCACGACGATGGCGATCCAGGCCCGCACCTCCGATATCCCCGTGGAGGGCATGCGCTACGCCGTGGAGAAAATCATGAGCACTGAGCCCCCCCGGCGCATCGCCCGCCTCGTCGTCGACGTCTGGTTCGAGCAGCCACTCGGGGACGACCAGAAAAAACGCCTCACGCGGGCCGCCCTGACCTGCCCGGTCCACCGCAGCCTCCATCCCGATATCGAAGCCCCCATCACCTTCCATTGGGCGGACGGCACTTCCGAAACCCACGACCACTGACCCGGAACCGATGAAGCCTCCCAATATCCTTCTCCTCATGACGGACCAACAGCGCTGGGACGCTATGGGTTGCAGCGGAAACTGGGTCGAGACCCCCAACATTGACCGCATCGCCCAAGAGGGAATCCGCTTCACGAACTGCGTGACGAACGCTCCCGTCTGCATCCCCACCCGCCTCGCGCTCGCCATCGGCCTCTACCCCCACAACACCGGCATCGTCTTCTGTTCCGACCACGGCGAATTTGCGATCTCCGAACTCCAGGGCGAAATCATGATCCTCACCCAGGAGTGGAAATTGATGATCAACTCCGCGGGGCAGCCCTATTTTCTCCTTGATGTCCGGAACGACCCATTGGAAACCGAAAACCGGGTCGCCGACCCGCAGACCCGACCGCTTCAGGACGCCCTGCGGCTCCGCGTCCTTGAGCACCTCCTCCGGACCCAGTGGACGTTCGGCCGGAAGATCCCCCCCTATTCCGTGGCGGTAGGCTGACTTACACGTCAAAAAAAGCCCCGGGCTTTCCGCGCCAGGGGCTTTGCAAGAGAAGCGATAAAGAGCGAAGCGATCAGCCATCCAGCTGCTGCTGGATCTGCCGGAATTCCCGTGCCAGCGCTTCCTGCTGCTGGACCAGCTGCACGAAGTTCGGGTTGATCTCCTGCATCTTGTTCGCGATTTGAGAGAGCATCGCATCCTGCTTCGCCTTCACATCCGGTTTCGCCGCGGCGGCCTCCTCGATCGGGGCGACGGATTCCCGCGCTTTTTCAAAACGTTGGTTCAGACTGACCAGCTGCTGCTGGGACATTTGGGAATCCCCGGATGTCGCCGCATCGAGGCGGTCCGACAGCTTAAAACGTTTTTTTACCATCGGCTCGGACTCCTTCGGAGCGATCGCCAGCATTTCCTTTTCCAAGGCTTCCTGATAAGCCTCCTCTGTTTCCTGAACGGCCGGATCCTGCATCGCCTCACTCTGGATTTGCTGCAGGGTCTCGTTAATCTGAGCGAATTCCGCCCGGATTTGATCCATCCTTACTTCCGGGGAAACGGACGCATCAGGTGCCTCCGGCTGAAGGTTTGGCATCTCGATCTCGGGTATTTCCGTCTCCTGGCCGAGAAGCGGAGCCGCTCCGAAGGCCAGGATCAGACCAAGCCCAAGGCTCAGGAGGTGGGTTCTTTGTTTCGATTTTGTTTTTGACATAAAGTGGGGGCGGATCGGCTTACTTCGCCGCGACAAAGGACGGGCTTTATACAGGTCGGTCAGGTCTGAGCCGGTTGCGTTCCATAAAATCTGCGGATGCACGCCAACGGGGGCAGAATGGAAACGTTCACTGCATATGGGATCTATTTCACGCGTAACGTATCACAGGCCTCAAAGAAGGCCACCACATTCTCGACCGGCACCTCCGGCTCGAGAACGTGGGTCGGCGAAAGAGTGAGCCCGCCGTTGAGTCCGTCAAGCGCTTCGGAAAGGGCGGTAACGGTCCGGTGCATCTCCTCCGGGTTACCGAACGGAAAGGTCGTCTGGGGGCCGATGCCGCCGTCGAAGGCCAGATTTTTTCCAAAGCGGCGCCGGATCGCGAGCCGATCCATGCACTCCGGCTGGACGGGGTTGAGCAGGGTCACCCCGATCTCGACGAGGTCCTTGAGGATGGCGGAGAGGTTTCCGTCGGAGTGGTACCAGATCGGGATCCCGGGCTGGTTCGCCCGCGCGGCGGCGAAGACCCGGGCCCAGCGCGGCTTCATCAACTCCCGCCAGAGGTCCGGCTGGAACATCATCGCATTCTGGTTGGCGACATCGTCGCCCGCCATGATGCAGTCGCAACCCGCCCGCGCGGCGGCCACCGCGGTCGCCTCGTTGTTCAGCATAAACCGGTCGAGGAGGTACTCCGCCCAGTCCCGCTGGCTGAGCAAGTCGATGAGGAAGGGCTCGTAGCCGCGAACCTGCCAGGCGTTCTCGTACATGTGCCCGGTAAAGACCCAGGCGCCCCGGCCTTCCGCATGAGCCGCCGCCACCGCCGCACGCAACGATTCATCGGACCAGCCGCGCTTGTCCGGAAAAGGATAGGTCTCGATCTCCTCGAACCGGGTGCAATTCCGCAACGGGCTGACGTACTCCGTGAAGTGGAAAAAGCCCCGGCTACGGTGGCCGCAGCCGTTTTCGTCGCTCGTGAAATCGCCCCCACATAGCTGGCCTTCCGCGGCACCCGGTCCACCGGTTCAAAATGCACACAAGCATGAAAACGCTCCCGTGGTGTCATAAGATCCAGCGTACCAAAACACGGCACAGAATCGACTCTATTCCCAAATCTCTGCGCCCTCTGCGGCCTCCTGTTCAAAAAAACCAACAGGAGATCGCAAAGCACGCAGAGGGTTGGATTCTTTTAAATGACTCTCCCCAAAAAACTCAGGAGCGATACTTCCCTCACAGGTGCGGACCGATTACCCAAATCTCTGCGCCCTCTGCGGCCTCCTGTTCAAAAAAAACAAACAGGAGATCGCAGAGCACGCCGCGGTTTGGATAATGCGAAGATGCATCCATTACTAGAAAAAGCCAATTCGCTCACCGAGAGCATTATCGCCGGGGCAATCGAAGTTCACAAAGACAAGGGCCCTGGATTGATCGAATCCATCTATGAATGGTGTCTGGGAATCGAACTCGGCATCAGAGAACTCAAATGCACCAACCAAAAAAGAGTGATCGTTGAGTATAAAGGAGTGCAGAAATCTGAGATGCTGAGATACGACCTATTGATTGAGGACTGCTTGCTGGTTGAAGTGAAAGCGGTGGAAAAAATTCTCCCTATTCATAAAGCGCAACTGTTGAGCTATATGAAGCTGCTGAATGTTCCCCTGGGGCTCATCATCAATTTCCACGAGCTTCAGGTCACTCAAGGAATCAAACGCCTGATCCTCCCAGGTGCGGACAAAACCTAAATCTCTGCGCCCTCTGCGGCCTCCTGTTCAAAAAAACAACAGGAGAACGCAAAGAGCGCGGAGGGTTGGATTCTTTTAAATGACTCTCC
>CAYQKH010000041.1:0-20669 GCA_964417945.1 uncultured Opitutales bacterium | reverse complement strand
CGGGCCGCTTCCCCTCAAGCCCTACGAGGACGAGGAGGTTCTCGAACTCGATTTCGCGGACTTCATCCAGCTCCGCCACGAGCGGCTCAACCTCACTTCAAACGCCCTCCTCGCCAAGGCTATCCGCCGCTTCAGCATCGACGACCGCCGCAGCGTTCTCCGCGTTTTCGACGAGTCGAAGGCCTCCCAAGTCCTCGCCGAGATGGATGAGGAGGCCGCCGCCGAAGTCGTCGGTGCCATGCGCGAAAGCCGGGCTATCGCCATGATCGAGGGCTTCGAGCCCGATGATGCCGCCGACGTCATCAACGAGCTCGACGAGGCCGACCGCGTCCGCCTTCTCGAAAAAGTCGATTCCGAGACCGCCGAGGAAATCAACTACCTCCTCGCCTACGACCCCGAGACCGCCGGTGGGATCATGACCACCGACATAGCCGTCCTCCGGGGATCCGATTCCATCGAAGAGGCCATCTTCGAGGTTCGCCGCCTCCGCGAGGAACTCGATTTTATCTACTACCTCTACGTCGTTGATGAGGACGGCCATTTACAGGGCGTCGTCTCCATGCGGGATCTCCTTCTCGCACCCAAGGAGGCCTCCATCCGGAACATTATGAATCCTCAGGTCCACGGTGTCTGCTCCGTCGAGGACGACCGAGAGGACGTCGCTCTTGAAATGGCCGAGCATAACCTCTACGCCCTTCCCGTTGTCGACGAAGAAGGCAAGCTCCTCGGCATGGTCACCCACGACGATGTCATCGATATCCTTACCGAGGAGGCCACCGAGGACTTCCAGAAGATGGTCGGAGCCGGGGGAGACGAAGGGATTCACGATCCCATCGTCCAAAGCCTCCGTAGGCGCAACCCCTGGCTCCTCGTCAACCTCCTCACCGCATGCCTCGCCGCCAGCGTTGTCATGATCTACGAGGAGAAAATCGCCGAGATCACCATTCTCGCCGTTATCATGCCCATTATCGCCAATATCGGGGGAAATACCGGTGCCCAGACCCTCGCCGTCCTTATCCGCAGCATGGCCAAGGGTGACCTTCAGGCCCGCGATACCCTCCCCATCTGCCTGCGGGAGGCCGCCAAGGGTCTCCTTAACGGCCTTGTCGTCTCATCCGTCGCTGCTGCCCTCATTTTTCTCGTTACCGGCGAGCCCATGGTCGTCTTCGTCGTTATTTGCGCCATTCTCCTCACCATGGGGTTCGCCGGCCTCTGCGGCGCCGCCATCCCCCTCCTCCTGAAGAAAATCCGCCTCGATCCCGCCCAGAGTTCTTCCATCTTCCTCACCGGCATCGTCGATATCTTTGGCTTCTTCATCTTTCTACAGCTCGGCTCCCTCCTCCTCGGTTGAACCTTTTTCTTGATAATCGACTGGGGCTGTGCACCATTTCCAGAAGATAAATTACTGAACTTTTCTTCTGGATCGGCTTGAAACCAGAAAAATGGAGTCTTCCAAAAATGCCCTCTCCAAAGGAAGCTGGACCTTCCTCACCAACCACTCTCACGTCCTCATCTGCCTCGCCCGCGACCCCCACCAGCGGCTCCGCGATGTTGCCCAGCAGGTGGGGATCACCGAGCGTGCTGTTCAGGGGATCGTGAAGGACCTCGAGAACGGGGGAATCCTCGGGCGGATCCGGGAAGGTCGCCGGAATCACTACCATATCCATCTTGAGCCGCATCTGCGCCATCCTCTTGAGGCCCAGTGCAGCATTCGGGACCTTCTCCAGCTTGCCGGCGATTTTGATTATTCTTCCCTCTCCTGATCGTCCCCTTTCGGAACCCGGGCCTTTCGCTGCGGATTGTGAACGAAAAAGCTGCTCATAAACAGCCCAAGAGCGACTATTCCGGAGAAAATAAAGGAAGGTGCGTAGCTCCCCGTTTCTGTAAATATCCGGCTGAAGACGATCGGTCCCAGCGCGCTGATGATTACTGCCGAAGAAAGATGGAAACCGTTGATCGCCCCCAAGTGCCGTCGCCCGAAGTAGCGCGGCAAAAAGATTCCCGAGAGGCTGACGAATCCCCCGCTCGAAACCCCCATCCCGATGATCAGCAGCACCTCGCCAACGAATCCCGGTAAGAACAGGAAGCTGAGGCCGGTCAGAATTTGCGCCAGGGTCATCCCCATCAGGAGGTAGCGCAGCCGGGTCCGGTCGCTCAACCAGCCAAAGAACAGATTGGTCGGGATGCTGATGCAAGTGATCGGCAGGAAAAGGGCAAGGATCCGATTATTTTCCATCAATAGGGTCTCCCCGATGCTCACCACATGGAAGGCGTAACCTGAGATCAGGAAGGAACTCAGGCAGAGCGACGTGCTGTAAACCCAGTAGGAAAACGTGCGCAGCGCCTCCTTCCGCGTGTAGTCACGGTAGATCACAAGGTCCTCAATCCGGGGCTTCCCCCCGGCCGGGATGTAACCGCCATCCATCTGCAATCCACATTCCTCCGGGTTATCCCGGTAAAAGACATAGGCCAACAGAGCCATCCCGAACCCGCACGTCGCCGCCAGCACCCAATAGGACTCCCGCCAGCCGACCGTCTCCAGCAAGCCGTTCAAAACCAGCGGCGTCAGAGAAAAACCCAGAGCCGTAACCAGCCCTCGCAACCCCAGTGTCAGGCCACGCCGGTGATTGAACCACTTTCCCAGCATCGTCGTCGCGCCTAAGGCCATCATCCCCTGACCCGTAAAACGGATGCAGTAGAACCCGAGGCCAACCGTCAGCGAGGCAATCATCCCCGGCGCCGCGAATCGCAGTAACCCGCCCAGCCCCTCCGCGATGCGGTCAATCTGGCTGAAATAAAGACAGATGCAGCCCAGTCCGGCGCTCGCCAACACCATCGTTTTCCGCGCCCCGAAGCGGTCCAGCAGCGTGCCCCCATAGGGAAGGGTCAACCCGCTGAGGATCGTCCCCACCATGTAGGACAAGCTGATCTGGTCACGGGTCAGTTTCAGCTCCCTCATCAGGATCTCAATGAAGACACTGAACCCGATCGTCTGCCCGGGCATGCTTCCCAGCATCCCCAACGCTGAACCCCCGATCAGCAGCCAGCCGTAAAAAAATGGCCAGCCGCCTGGGCGTATCGGGAAGTTCACCGACCAGGGGTCGATGCGGCGCAGTGGAGAATTTAGTGTCATGCCGTCCGTGTGAACGCTCCTCCGGCTGTGAATAATTTCACCTTGGATTTACGCCCAAAACCCGTGATCCTGTTCTGATTCCTATCTGCTGCAAACTTATCTGCAATTATGGCCAAAATCGATCTCGACTCCCTTAAACTCATCCTCCAGCGCAATAATATCGAGGTCCGCAAAGTGGCGGAAATCATCCAGGATGTGAACACCGAGCTCGAAATCCAGGCCGCCGAGCAAGAGAACCGACCCCCGCCCGTGAAGAAGCAGTTTACCATCCTCGTCAGCGATCCCGAGGGCAACCTCAAGGGCAGTGACTACACCGGTTGGGTCCTCCAAATCCCCGAAGACGACTCCCCCTACACTGCGCCCGAACGCCTTATCCGGGCCGCCTACGAATACAACACCACCCCGAAAGGTCAACGCCTCCCCCTCCAGACCATCGGGGAAACTTGCGAGGTCGCCCCCGCCAAAATCACCAAAGAAGAACAGGTCTGGGTAAAGACCAAGGAACCCGTCCTCGTCGTCACCACCGATAACGTCGTCCCTAAACCAACCGCCGAACCGTAATTCTGCGTAAGGGGTCAAACGCAAAATTTAAAGATTTCCCACAATCACATTAAGAATATTCATATTTTACGTTTGATCCCTAATTTGCTCATTCAAGGTTCGGATGTTTTCATATTGCACTCCTCTGCCCCTAAAAAAGTCGGCATCCTGATCGCGAGCGGTTTGGCCCCCTGTTTATCTTCCGCGTTTTCATTGGCGTGTGCTTTGGGGAACCGATTTTCCATTTGAAGTTCAGCCGCAAAAGATTTTTATTATTTTAGCGGTTCCTTCATGAAATTCCTCTTCAAATCCATTTTGAATGGCCTTCTCGTCGGCGCTTTCTCTTGCGCGTTCCTCAGCGCACAGGAAGTAACGACCACATTCGAAACAGACACCATAGTTCTTCCCTTTTCCCCCGTATCCGCAACGCACGAATTCGACCTCACCGAGGTCTTCACTTTGAACGGACTCGGGGACGGGACGATTGTCCGCTTTATCTCCAACCAGGGTGTCTTTCATATCGAGCTCTTGGAAGAGGATGCGCCCATCACCACTGATAACTTCCTCACCTACCTCAATTCCGGGCGCTACACTAATTCGATTATCCACCGGAGCGTTTCTCAAAATCCTAGCTTTCCGAATAATTTCGACTTTGTCATACAGGGTGGGGGCTACTCCATCGAACCCGGGGACTCCGCTCCCAAAGTCATCAAAACCGATCCGCCCATTGTCAACGAATTCAATCCTGAAAACTCGAACCTGCGGGGCACTCTCAGCATGGCCAAAATTGGCGGTGACCCTGACAGTGCCACCAGTCAATGGTTCGTCAACCTTGATGACAATTCCGACATTCTCGACGACCAGAACGGTGGTTTCACTGTTTTCGCACGCGTCATTGGTGATGGAATGACCACCATCGATGCCATCGCGGACATCGCAGTTTGGAATGCAACCAGCGCATTTGGCGGTGCCTTTGAGGAAATCCCGCTTCCGGACTTCGACAACACCACCGCCCTCACCCTCGATAACTTTATCATTTTTCTCGATGTCAGTGTCATCGAGCGGATCGGGACCAGCGAAGACCCCGGTCTGCTCCAAGTTGATCTACAATCAATTTCTAATAATCTCGCCGAATTTTCCATCGAGGGATCCACGCTGACCGTCACGACCGTCCCGGGTGCGGTCGGAGAGCTGACGGCCACCTTTGGTGTCAATGAAACCGCCTTCAGCGAATCGAACTTTCTTGAGCAAACCTTCACCTTTCAATTGGGTGGCATCACTCCCGACCGCGAGTTCGACAACGGCTGGAAGCTTTCCAAGTGGTTTGGCCTCTATTACGAAACCGACTCCGGCTGGATCTTTCATCCCAAACTGGATTGGCTCTTCCTTGCATCGTCCGGCAGCAACGGCGGCAGCTTCCTCCAAACCCCTATCGGGTGGATATGGACCCGCGCCGATGTTTTCCCCTACCTGTGGCGATTCGAATCTGAGGAAAGCCCGGGGAACTGGATTTACTGGGATCGCACCACCGGGGCCCCCCCCTACTTTTTCGATTTCTCCCTCAATGGCGGCGAAGGCGGTTGGACCACCTTCGAAGATTGATCTCCTCTCTCGCTCCTCATCTTCCTTCCGCCCAAACACCGAGGGCCCCCAGTTGCTGGGTCGCCTGCTCGGCCCAACCCCGGTTTGCCGCCGGGCTCGCCGGACTCGGATGCAACACCGTCTCGATCCGCAAGCCTTCGATGCCGTCCAGAGCCAGCTTCGCCCGGTTCTCCGCGAATTTCCCGACGCCGATCACCCACTCCGGTTTCAATGCGGCGACAACCGCACGCAGGTGGGCGTCACACCGCTCTTCCAGCGGACGCCGTCCCTCGACCGGCAACTTGTCCGGGGTCAGGTTGCGCCCGGATTCTGACATGAAAACCAACGGACAATAATTGGCCACGAAATGGTCGCGAAAAAAGACCGAGGCCGTGCCAAAGCGCTCCGCAAATAACCCCCACAAGCGTTGTCCGCTGACCTCGCTCCGTGTGCAGGAAAACCCTTCGATCGGCCGCTTTGGATGCTCCGGATCGGGTCGGCCGATGGCTTCCTCCACTCCGACCCAATCCCGCACCCGGCTGACCTCGCCAAAGGGAACCCCCGTTTGCGCCATTCCCCAGGGTCCGGGATTCATTCCCAGAAAGAGCACCCGTTTTCGTCCGGAACCCCAACGCGTGAGGTAGGCGCCATGTGCCTTCCATGCATAAACCAGGGGGTTGTAAACCACCGCCACCGGCTCAGCAAAAATCAGCGGCTCCACCTCCGCCGACAATCGGGCGGCCGCACGGACGAGGAAGTTCCGGGCATCAATCATGGTTTCAGCTTTCCCTATTCAAACCTCCCGGGTCCAGATTTTTCCCCTCGATCACGACTCCTCGCTGGCCTTTTAAGCTATCCCCTATAAAGTAACATCATGCTGATGGAAAACCCCAGACGAAGGAACCCTGATGACGACCCCGACCCCGAGAAAAATTCCTTTTCCGGCCGCCTTCCCTTCTATACTTGGCCTCTTCTCGTCTGCGGCATCGCCATGGATATCTGGAGTGTGCGGGTGGCTGGAGGACCCTTTCGTCTTTATGGTACGTTTGGAGCCGCGCTCTTCATCGGCCTCTCCATCCTCGTTCTCCGGTTTTTTCGGACACGCGAATAATCCGGCGCAATGAAATGGACCGTTTACGCATATCCGCTCGGGCTTAGCGCGCTCCTCTTCCTGAATGCTGCCCGGCCTGTTCCTGCGCCGGATATCGGCGGTTTCAGCGGGATCGACAAGGCCCTTCACGTCCTCTTCTTTGGTCTCCTCGCCCTCACCCTCCTGCGAACGCCTCATTTCGCGGGTAGCCGAGGTCCGTTTGCCGCCTGGATCTTAACCCTTTCCGTCGGGGCCACCGACGAGCTGCTCCAGCTCCTCTCACCCTATCGAACCACGGACCCTTTTGACCTCTTTGCCGATGCGTTCGGCGCCGCCCTTGCGATTACCGTCTACCGGCTGTGGCCGCCTTTCCGCAATCTCCTCGAGACCCCACTCCACCCCCGTTCACCCGTTCGTCAGCCTTCTCTCACTCGGTCATGAGCCAGTCCTCCCCGCAACCGGAGAATTCGCGTCAGGAGCGGATTCAAGCTCTTCGCGAGATCATCCTTCAC
The DNA here is from genome assembly GCA_964417945.1 of uncultured Opitutales bacterium. Lineage (GTDB taxonomy): Bacteria > Verrucomicrobiota > Verrucomicrobiia > Opitutales > JABSRG01 > CAYQKH01. The sequence goes on along the minus strand of CAYQKH010000041.1, from coordinate 13,813 downwards.
CATGATCAGCGCTACTATAAAAACAACGATCCCGAGATCTCCGATTTTGAGTATGATATGCTCAAGAAAGAACTCGAGGCCCTTGAAGCCGAATTGCCCGGTGCGGGTGAGAAATCTCCGACCCGCCAAGTCGGCGACGACCGCCTCGACGCTTTCGAATCCTTCGCGCATCGCAAGCCGATGCAGAGCCTCGACAACACCTACTCCCGCGACGAACTCTTCGAGTTCGAAGAGCGCCTCAAACGCGTCCTCGAGGAGGAAAAGGATCTCGACTACACCGTCGAACCAAAGATCGATGGCCTCGCCGTCAGCCTCACTTATGAAAACGGTGTCTTCGTCCACGGGGTCACCCGCGGAAACGGCGTCGAAGGCGATATCATTACCGCCAACCTTTCCGGAATTTCCGCCATCCCGAAAAAGCTGGAGGGCGATGAAGTGCCCGACATTCTTGAGGTCCGGGGAGAGATCTATATGACCCGTGAGGAGTTCCTCCGAATCAATCACGAACGGGAGTCGGAAGGACTCGAACCCTATGCCAATCCGCGCAACCTCGCCGCCGGCACCATCAAGATGCTCGACCCCGCCGTCGTCCGCTCCCGGAAATTGGAGATCGTCCTCTACGGTCTCGGTTATTGCAGTCCCCGGCTCTTCAAAACCCAATCCGATTTCCACCGGTGGCTTTTCAATCGGAAGTTTCCCGTTGTCGAGTGGTTCCGCCATGTAAAGGGGATGGCCGCCGCATGGGATGGCATCGAGGAACTCGACACGAGGCGGAGCGATTTTGCCTACGACACGGACGGTGCCGTCATCAAGCTTGATTCGATCGACCTTCAGGACGATGCCGGCCAGACCAGCAAAGCCCCCCGCTGGGCCATCGCCTACAAATTCAAGGCGGAGGAGGCCGAAACCCTCCTTGAAAAAATCACGATCCAAGTCGGTCGAACCGGCAAGCTCACTCCAGTCGCCAACCTCAAGCCGGTCCAATTGGCGGGCACAACCGTCAAGCGTGCCACCCTTCACAACGAAGATGAAATCCGCCGGAAGGATATCCGCGAAGGCGATTCCGTCCTCATCCAGAAGGCCGGTGAGATCATTCCTCAGGTCGTCCGTGTCGTGGTCGACAAGCGTCCGCCGAATACACGCCCTTTCTCCTTCCCCGATCTCCTGAAGGAAATGGAACTGGATGCCGAGCGGCTGGAAGGTGAGGCCGCCTGGCGGATAAAGGATCGGAACAACCCCGTCCAGGTGCGCCGCCGGATCGGGCATTTCGCGTCCCGCCAGTGCCTGGACATAGAGAACCTCGGTACCGCCGTCGTCGACCAACTCGTCTCCGGGAAACTGATCCGCGATGTCGCCGACCTCTACTCCCTGAAAAAAGAACAGTTGGAGCCTCTTGAGGGATTTGCCACCAAGTCGGCCGAAAACCTCGTCAATGCCATCGAGAAATCGAAAAACGTCGAGCTCTGGCGGCTGATCCACGGATTGGGCATCCCCCATGTCGGCGCACAGGCGGCCAAAGACCTCGTCCGCGCTTATGGAAGTATCCCCGAGATGATGTCCCGAGGACCCGAAGACCTTGAAAACCTCCACGGAATCGGGAGCATCATGGCCAAAAGTATTGTCACCTTTTTCCAGGACGCCGAGAACCGCGACCTTGTCGAACGCTTGCGAGACCACGGCCTGCAAATGGAGGAATCCCGTGAACATGCCCGCTCCGGCGTCCTCGACGGCAAAACCTTTGTCCTCACCGGCTCCCTTCCCAACCTCACCCGGGAGGAAGCCACCGCGCGGATCGAGACTGCCGGAGGGAGGACCAGCTCCAGCGTCAGTAAAAAGACCGACTATGTCCTCGCCGGGGACAGCGCTGGCAGCAAGCTGGAAAAGGCCCGGCAATTGGACATCCCGATTCTCGACGAAACAGCCTTTCTCGTCCTCTTCGAGAAAAGCTGAGTCTTTTACCTCCTCCCTCATACTGGACATTCGGCTCAATGTCCGCCAAGTTATTTCTTGCATGAGCGAACTGACACCAGATCAACAAGCCACCGTTAAGCAGTGGGTCAACGAAGGAAAAGGCCTCTCCGAAATTCAGGCGGGGATTAAGGAGATGTTCGACATTTCCCTGACCTATATGGACGTGAGGTTTCTCGTCGACGACATCGGCGCCGAGCTTAAAGACGCTCCCTCCCCGGGACCCACCCAACCCGATCTTGAGGACGGTAACACGCCCCCTCCGATCCTCGGGGAGGACGAGGCCATCGAGCCCGAGATCGATGGCGGGCCCGGCTCCGCAGGCGGCTCCGTCCGGGTGACGGTCGATAAAATCCAGAGGCCCGGAGCGGTTATCGGAGGCGATGTCACCTTTTCCGATGGAGTAACTGCCCAGTGGCAGATCGACCAAATGGGACGGCTTGGTCTAATCCCTCCGCGTGAGGGCTACCAACCCCCCGAAGAAGACCTTGTGGAGTTCCAAAACGAACTACAGGCCGTCATCCAAAAACAGGGCTTTTAGACGCTATCCTCGGAGGATCGTTTAGCCGCGGTCACCGGCCAGCTGCTTCATTAAGTAGTCCACGCTACGCTTTACGGATTCGTCCTGGTCCATCATGTTTTCCACCGTTTTACCGGCGTGGATAACGGTGCCGTGGTCGCGGCCCCCAAAAGCTTCGCCGATTTCCTGGAGGGAGTGACTCGTCAGAACCCGGCTTAAATACATCGCAATCTGGCGGGGAAAGGCGATGTTGTTCGGGCGACGCTTGCTCACCATGTCTCCAAGACGCAAATGATAATAATCGACCACCTTTTTCTGGATTTTTTCAATCGTTACCTGGTTCTGGGCTTCTTCCTGCAGGATGTCTTGGAGAAGTCGCTCAACCGTGGGGATATCCGCCGACTGCTTCGTCAGGGTCATGAAACTCGCGACGCGCGTAAGGGCCCCTTCCATCCGACGAACATTCCTCGAAACCCGCTGGGCCAGGAATTGCAGGATTTCATCCGCCAACTCCACTTGCAGCGTGGAGGCCTTCTTCGTCAGGATGGCGTAGCGAGTCTCAAAATCAGGGGATTGGATATCCGTTAGCAGACCCCACTGAAAACGGGAGACGAGGCGGCTCTCCAGTTTTGCGATTTCACTGGCCGGACGGTCGCTCGTGATGAAGATCTGACGCTGGCTTTCAAACAGCTCGTTAAAGGTGTGAAAGAACTCTTCCTGCGTGCTTTCCTTCCCCGAAAGAAAATGAATGTCATCGATCAGCAGCGCATCCACGTTCCGGTAGCGTTGCCGGAACTTTACCACCGTGTTTTCCTGAATCGCCCGGATAAATTCATTCGTGAATTTTTCCGAGGATAGATAAGCGATCCGGGCCGCGGGGTTCCCTTCTAGAATTTGGTGGGCCACTGCATGCATCAGGTGGGTCTTTCCCAGGCCGGTCTCCCCGTAGAGGAAAAGCGGATTGTAGGCCCGCGCCGGAGCATTCGCCACCGCGATACAGGCCGCGTGCGCCAGCTGGCTGCCCTGGCCCACGACAAAGGTCTCGAAGGTGTATTTCGGGTTGAGTAACATCCCCACCGGATCCTGGTTCATCTCCGGGCTGCGATTAACCAGGACCGGCGACCGCGGGTTTGCCCGATAAACCTCTCGAACCGGCGAGTCCTCTCCAGACTCCACCGGGCGGTCCCCGTTCACCGTCCCCTCCGGTTTCACTTCCAAAAGGACACGATTCACTGTTCCGCAATATTGACGAATCTGGCGGGTGATCAGGTCCAGATAGTTGTCTTGGATCCAGATCGATGAAAAATCGTTCGGCGCTTCCAATACTGCCTCCTCTTCTTCGATTCGAACGCATTTCAATGGTTCAAACCACATCTGATAAACGTCGGAGGGAAAGAGGGTTTTAAAGTCTTTTTTAGCTAAGGTCCAAATTTGTTCCTGGGTGGTTTCGGTCGGCATTAAATTAACAATTAAAAAGTTTATTCACAGGGCGGGGAGTGGGGAATAAGTCGAAGGTCTGCTCTGAGGAGCTTTCTCTGGTTGCTTCTATTCTCAGGCCCTGACCCCCGGTCTCGTTTGGAGGTTTTAAGTGGGCTGGAATGGTTGAGGGGTATCATAAAAGTATGCAGAACAAGGACTTACGAATTATAGACTGGTTTTTTGAGGAGACAGCATCTTCATCACCGATTCGTCAGAACCAGAAGCAGAAGAGAATTATCCCCGAGAAGAACGAACAGATTCAGTAAATCCTAATTTCTTTGCAAGACCTTCTTGGTCACAAGTTATTCACACGGGATTGATAGTAAAAAAAACATGGATCCGTTTCAAATTTTACCGGCCCGTAACAATTCTATTAGTCACTGAAAGCCGGTTATTTCCGAAATACTATGCCACTTTAGGTCTGTCAAAAAAGGGCCCCCAAGAGAGCATTGAAATGGAATTGGCATCGAAATTTTTTAAACAAATTAGAAGTGGACCTAGGCTCAACCCTTGTGGGCTTGTTCCGCCATGTAATTGATCAGGCGCTCATTGAATTCCTGGGCGGAGTTATGACCGATCAGTTTCAGAGCTTGGACCATAGACGCCACCTCAACCAATCGGGCCATGTCTCGTCCGGGCCGCACCGGTATCTCGACAAGGGGAATCTCCGCCCCGAGGACATTTTCCGTTACGTCTTCTAATCCGGTACGTTCCTCCTGCATGCCTGGTTTCCACTCCAGAAAATGGACGATCAAGTCAATCCGCTTCTGCACCCGGACGGATCGGATCCCGAATAGCTCGGCCACATTGATGATTCCAAGTCCACGGCACTCCATAAAACCTTGGTTCAGGGAAGAAGATTTCCCCATGACCTCGTGGTCGCTGAGGAGGCGGATGTAGGTCACATCATCCGCCACCAGGCTGTAGCCGCGCTCGATCAGCGCAAGGGCGCATTCACTCTTCCCCACGCCGCTTTTTCCCCGGATCAACGTTCCAATGCCCTTGATGTCGAGGAGGGTCCCATGAATCATACTCCGCGGTGCCATTTCTTCCTCCAGGGCGAGGGTGGCATCGGTCGTAAACTCTTTGGATTTCATCCGCGTCCGGAAAAGGGGGATTTTCTGCTGCTCCGTGACCTTCAACATCGCCGGAGTCGGAGCGAGATTCCGGGAGACCACAATGCAGGGCACCTGCTTCTTGCCGATTTCATCCATGACTTGGAGTTGCTGCTCCTCCTTGAGATCCCGAAGGTAGGCCATTTCCCCCGCTCCAAACAGCTGGATGCGCTTCGCCGCGAAAAATTTGAAATAGCCAGTGAGGGCGAGGGCCGGACGATTGAGGCTCTTTTCGCGGATCACCCGGTCCAGGCCGGACTCGCCACTGACCAGGTCCAGATCCAGGCGCTCCCGATAATCCTCGAAGAGCTGGCGAACCGGGACGCTTTCATTCTGATAAGTCTTGTGAGGTGTCGCCATGTCCGTCATTCCCCGCGACTAGAGGCGAAACGCTTCGCCGAGGTAAAATTTTCGGGATTTCGGGTCATTAATAAGGAATTCGCTCGTGCCCTCAACCAGGATTTTTCCCTCATGAAGAAGGTAGGCCCGGTCAACAATGCTCAGGGTTTCCCGGACATTATGGTCCGTGATCAGGATCCCGATTCCCCGCTCCTGCAGGTCGAGGATGATCTTCTGGACCTCCGCCACGCTGATCGGATCCACGCCGCTGAAAGGTTCGTCCATTAAGAGGAACCGTGGGTTGGAAACCAGGGCCCGGGAGATTTCCAGGCGCCTGCGTTCCCCTCCGCTTAAAGTGTAGGCTCGTTGCCCCGCCAGTCCGGTCAGCCCGAGCTCGGCCAGGTGCTCTTCAATAATCCGCGCCCGTTCCTGCCGACTTACCGGCATTGTCTCTGCAATCGCCTCGATATTCTGCCGGACCGTCAGCTTACGAAAAACACTGGGTTCCTGCGGGAGGTAGCCGATTCCCCGACGTGCCCGCCGGTAGAGAGGCAACCGGGTAATCTCGTCATCGTCCAGGTGAACCTGGCCGCTCGTCGCCGAGATCAGCCCGACCACCATGTAAAACGTTGTCGTTTTGCCTGCTCCGTTCGGCCCGAGGAGGCCCACAATTTCCCCGGCATTGACCTCGATGTCCACTTCATCCACCACCCGGCGCTTGCCGAAATCCCGGGTCAGTCTCCGGGTCCGGATCGATGACGGAGCCTTCAGTGGTGCCGCTTCGGGAGTGGACTCCGGTGGCGGCGGGCTGGGCGGGGAAGCGCTCATGGGGCCTCCGGCGCCTCCTTTACCCCACGACTTACTTCCGTTTCTTTATCCTCCGGCTCCGGTTCGTCATCAAACCCCAGATCGGGAAGACTCGGAAGCGAAACCGTCGGACGATCTTCCGGTGAGCCGCTATCTGTTCCTTCAATCACGACCCTTCGCTCCCCTTGGAACAGGAGCATTCGGGGTCCGGTAGCGACCATTCCCTTTTCATCTGTCACCTTCGGATTCTCCGTCAGGATGACTTTTCCTTCCCTTGGATAAATCTCGGCCCGCCCGGCCTCCGCCTTCCGGCCCGCCTGTTCAATCACGACATTTCCGATCGCAATAATGGTTTCGATCGCCCCGATCTCCCCGAAGGTTGCCTCCGAATCGGAATCCGGGCTGCGGTTGGCGAGGACTTCCATCCGGTCGCAGACCGCGGTAAGGTTCGTTCCCCCGACCCGCACGTTTCCCTCAAAGAGAAAACGGTTTTGCTCCGCAGCCGTTATCAGCTCCAAGTAGTCGCTTTCGATCACCGTGCGGGGGGGCGTCGGATCCGGCTGCCCGCAGAGTGGCCCCGCCAACAAAAGGAGCAACGGGAGGAGGAAGAAAAAGAACCGTTTCATCGCAGGATATCGGAAAGGTTTTCCGAGAAGGAGACCCGGGCGTTTTTCTTCACGATGATGGTGTCCTCCTCACCCTTCCATTCCCAAACCTGCCCAGTCAGTGAAAAACGGGATCCCAAAACGACGAGCGTTCCCGGTCCGCTCGCCCGGTTTTTTTCGGGGTGAATCGTCGCGCTTGGGCTCTCAATCTGAAGGTCCAGCTCATCGGGGGCGCCGTCCTTAAAAAGTTGGAGCTGCATACCTTCGACATCGATCCGCGCATCGTTTACGTAAATTCCTAAACGCCCCCGCAGGATCCAGATCCGGTCGCCATTCTCACCGAATCGAGGCAGGATAAAATTCTTCACCGGCGCATCCGGCTCCATCTGCGCCACCGTCGGAGGCGTTGCCAACAAGATCCCGAGCAACACCCAGCCGGTCGCGGTAGTTCGAAGATTTGCCTTCAAAGCTCGATTGGTTCGCCCGCGGAAAGAATGTGCACCTCCGCGCCCTTCCCTTTCGCAAGTCCTGAAAAGCGCTCGATATCCACCTGGATCGGGGGAAAGGTATTGTAGTGGATCGGAATCACCGCCTTTGGCTTCAGGAGATCAATGCAATCCGCCGCATCCTCCAGACCCATCGTGAAATTGTCCCCGACCGGCAGAAGGGCCAGGTCGATCGCGAATTTTTCCCCGATCCGTTTCATATCCAGAAAGTAGGCGGTATCCCCGGCATGGTAGAGCGTCTTTCCACCCGATTGCAGGACGACGCCGGCTGGGTTCCCGAGGTAAATCGGAACCCCGTTGTCGTCCATAAACGAGGAGCTGTGGTGCGCCAGCGTGAACGTTACCTGCCCGAAGGAGAATTCGCGGCTGCCGCCAAGGCCCATCGGATGAACCGAACAGCCGCGGTTCTCAAGGTAAACCGCCAACTCGAAGGTTGCCACCACCGTCGCTCCGGTCCGTTTCGCGATCGATTCGGTATCCCCGAGATGGTCGCTGTGTCCGTGGGTCAAAAGGATCGCGTCGCACGGCAGGTCGTCTGCCCGGATCTCCGCGTTTTCGGCATGCGGATTCCCCGAGAGGAAGGGGTCGATGAGCACTTTATGATTGCCGGTTTCCACCAGGCACGCGGAGTGGCCGAAGTAGGTCAGTTTCATAATAACTATTTTTGGCAATTATACGAATTCTACGGGTTCCGTATATGGTAATCCAAAAGCTGGCTTTGTTCCGGCGAGCCCACTCCGACCGCCCACCTCGCAGATTCTAAAGAGGCACTCCTCAAATCCAAAGCGGAAAGAGAACCAGGATGAGGAGAAGGAAGCAGAAATACCCGACGAGGAAACCAGCCCCGTAGACCCAACGTCTCCCCCCGGTCTGAAAGGCCGGGTTCGAACGATCGGCATACAGCGCGGGATCTTTCGACGAAGGGTGCACGCGGCCGGATAGCAACAGACTCGTCCCGTATCCGACCATCCAGGTCACCCCGAAACCGATAACATTCCACCATAGCCAGCTGACCTCCGGTGCCCATTTCCACAGGCCCAGATTCCCTGCGAACCCCGCCCCCAGGCCAATGAGCACCCCGGCCTCGTGGCTCCTGCGGGTGAACATGCCCAGGAGAAATACCGCAAGGAGCGGTCCGTTGATCAAGGACCCGATCTTGTTGACCGATTCGATCACCGTCCCCGAGATGTCCGCCACCGTGAACGCGAACCCGATACAGACCGCCCCCCAGAACAAGGTCAGCCCCTTCGCCGCCCAGAAGGCCGCCTTCTCCGAAAGCGGCTCCTTTCGGTAGCGTTCCACCACGTCCTTCAGGGTGAGCGCGCTCAGCGAATTGATCGTCGAATCCAGAGAGGACATCGCCGCGGCCAACAGGCCCGCCATGAACAAGCCCGTCAGCCCGACCGGGAAAAATTCCGCCACGAATGCCGGAACCAGCAGGTTGTTGTCCCGTACCGGCTCCATCCCCGTCGCGGTCCGTTCCAGCCGGTAAAGGTGGTCCACGAATCCCGGATCCACCGCGAGGTAGGCCGCCATCGCCACCCCGAGCAGGCAGTAGGCGAAGACGAGCGGAAAGCGAACCACCCCTCCGATCAAAAGCGACATCCGCGAATGATCCACCGAGCGGGATGATAATTCCCGCTGAATCTGTGTCTGGTCGCAGCCGTAGTAGCTGACATAGAGGAAAAGACCGCCGAAGAGCATCGGCCAGAAACTGTAGGTCGAACCATCCCCCAGTCCGTGCCCTCCCCAGTCCACGGTCTGCAACACGCCTGGGTCGAGCGCGCTCCAGACCGATCCCCATCCACCGGTCGCCTCCACCACGAGTGCGATCCCGACCAGAATGCTGGCCAGCAGCACCGTCAATTGAATGACGTCCGAATAGATCACCGCCCGGATCCCCCCGAGGAAATCGTAAACTACGGTGAAGACCCCCACCAACACCACCGCCGCAAGAAAACTCAGCCCGAGGAGATGCTGCAGAACGAGGGCCAGCGCATACACCGTCACCCCGGTGGAAAAGGCCCGTAAAAATTGGAAGAGCACGCTCATCGTCGTGCGCGCCCCAAGCCCAAAGCGCATTTCCAGGTAGGCGTAAACCGAGATCAGATTCAGCCCGCGAAAAACCGGCATGATGAACAACAGCAGGACGGCCATCGCCAGCGGAACCGCCAGCTCATATTGCAGCCAGAGGAGTCCCCCTGAAAAAGCCACGAAGGCCGGCGCGCCCAACAGGCTGTTCGTTGAGCATTGCGTCGCCGTGGTCGATAGGGCGATCGGCAGGGGGCCGGTCCGATTTCCGCCGAGAAAGTAATCCCCCACCGTCTTCTGCCTCCGGCTGAGCCAGAAGCTCATTCCAAACATTCCCCCAAGGTAAAGCAGCAGCACCGCCCAATCCCATGCGTGGAGCACAGCCATCGAAAACCCGTGTTACAATCCGCTAAATAGAGTAATTCCCCTCCTCCGATTGTCGCTTCGTGGGCCAGAAATGGAGATACGCCGTCGGTAAAACCTGGAAAACTACTAAAAAGCCGCTGAACCATGCGTAAGTCACAACCTCATCCCGACTCGATAGAAGCAGCGCCGCCAGCCACCAGCAAATCGCCAGCACCTTGAAGAGCGCTCGGTCGTTCAAAACGCTGTGGCTGAAAAAACCGACCCCGAGCACCAGCGCGAAGATCGCGGGAAGAACATAAGAGCTGAAATCCGCCAAAAAGTTGCCCGCCACCGTCGCCGTCAGGATAGCTGCAAAAGCCCCCATCCAGATCGAACGCACCATTTTTCCGGTGACCGGCTTTCCCTTGAATCGATGCCGACCCAACCGAAGGTAGGCCAGCGTGCAACCCGCTGCCATTATCAAGGTCAGGGTCCATATGTAAATCGTCGAATTCAACGGAACCGCGTACACCTGCATAGCGTATTCAAGGATGAACAGTTTCGCGAAGATCAAACCCCAGAATAGGGCGAGGATTCCTTGAAATTGCGGAGCGTTCTTCCCTTGCTCCAATGCAATTTCCACCTGTCGGAGTTCTTCCTTGGAAGGTGATTTATACACACAGCAAAAATTAGATGCATCCCCTGACAGCCGCAACTAGTTATCCGCCAGTTTGGAATAAAGTATTTGGGCATAAGTATGCTCAAATACCTCGGGGTTTCCCCGCTTCACCACCCAATTGAGATTCCTTTGTGCCGTTTCCCGATCCCACTCCAGGATTTTTTTCACCGCGATATAAGTCCGGGCCTCCGTTTCCTGCGGCAGGGTGTCCACTTCGATGATCAATCCATCTTCGTCGATCGAACCCCGGAAATAATCGACAATGGGAAAGGGCCAATCCACCGGATCCATCGCATCCGAAGCATGACGAAGGACCTTAATAGCCTCCCGCTCGTCCTCCGACATGCGAAATCCGAGGTAGGCCACAAGGAGGCTGAAAGACGGGTTCTCCCCCGACTGCTTGTAAAGGGTGTTGGCCCGCAATGCCGCTTTGCTCGCCTCCTCCGGCCTCTCAAGGCACAGATAGGCCCAGGAGAGACATTCAAAAAAGTATCCCTCATCCCGGTCCAGCTCTGAGGCCCTCTGAAAATCCACCACGGCCTCCTCGAAACGGTGCAGATTATAATAAAGAATCGCCCGCAGGTTCAGGGCATTCAAATCCTCCGGGCGGGTCTTCAACATACTATTCAAAACCGCTAACGCCTCCTCAAAGGACTCCTCTTTGAACAGCGCGGATGCCTTCCCGTAAAGCGCCGCAGGGTGTTCCGGGTCTTCGGCGAGGACCCCCTCAAACTTATCTATCGCTGCCGGAACATCCCCCTCATGCAACAGCTGAAATCCCGATTGCAGGGGATCCTCCCCCAAGTCCCGTTCCTGAACCCCTTCACCGAAGAGGAAGAGCGGAAGCCACAGCAGGAGGATGAATCGTTTCCTGGAAAAAAAGGTCATGGGTCGCATGGATAAAGCCGGATGACTGACGGATAACTGGGTATTACGAGTGAGAACAATGTCTTTCCCTTCATTGAGCAATGTGAAAGCGGTCGAATTGCACCGAATGCGGGGACAGCCGAGCCTCTCCTCGGTTCCGTATGCCGCCTGCCTCAGGCTCCGCCCACTGGGGTTTGCCGGAAGGAATGGTGAAAGGAAAACAAGTCCCGTCGGCGATCCCGCCTCTGGTTGACGCTCCCACCGCTGCGATTGCGGTAGAGGTCGTCGATGTCCAGGTCGGTTACAAGCAGGGTTTCCACATTGCTGTCCGCCTCCCCGAGGATGCCATCCCGCCCGAATTCGAAGTCGCTGGGGCTGAATACGGACGCCCGCCCGTAGTGGATGTCCATCGCGGGAACATCCGGCAGGTTTCCGATAACCCCTGACGTGACGACATAGATCTGGTTCTCGATCGCCCGCGCCATCGCGCAGTTCCGCACTCGCGTATACGCCTGCCGGTCATCCGTGCAGAAGGGAATCATAAGGATCTCCAGTCCCTCGTCCGCAAGGTAACGCGCAACCTCCGGAAACTCGACGTCGTAGCAGATGTTGACGCCGATCCGGGCCTTCGGCGTCGATACCACGAAAAGATCCTTTCCTCCGGAAATGCCCCAGTAATGCCGTTCGGACGGGGTAATGTGCAGCTTCGGCTGCCAGTGCAGGTCCCCGTCCGTCCCGATGATCGGACAGCAGTTGAGCAGGCGTCCGCCACGGCGGACCGGGTGGCTTCCCCCGATGATTGTGACCCCGTAGCGCGTGGCCATCGACTGCATCAATTCCACAAAAGCCCCCTCCATTTCCGAGAGCCGTGCAATCCCCTCCAGGGGAGGTAGCCGGCTCAGCTTTTCCTGCGAGAGCAGCTGCACGGAGAAAAATTCAGGAAAGACCACGAAATCCGCCCGGTAATCCGAAGCCGTTTCCACGAAGTACTCCACTTGGGCGGCAAAGTCTTCAAAGGTCTTTACCTTGCGCATCTGATATTGGACGGAGGCCACCCGCACCTTGCGCATACCCGGACCAATCGCTTCGTAATCCGGGTTCAACCACTCGATCAGCGAGGCGTAATTTAGGCTTAAAGGGTCCCGAATGTAGTTCTCGAGGAGACCGCGGACGACGAAACCCTCAGCCAGTTGGAAGCTGAGGACGGGGTCTTCGATCTCCTCCTGCTCCACCTTTCTCAAGTAATCTTCCGGCGAGAGGGACACCGCCCACTTGTGGTAGCCCGAAAGGCGCCCACCTGCGAGAATCCGCCGCAGGTTCAGGCGGCGGCAGAGGTTGCGGCGGGCCTCGTAAAGGAGGTGCCCGATCTGCTTGCCGCGGTGCTCCGGGTGCACATAGACATCCGCTCCGTAAAGCGTGTCTCCCGTCGAGGTGTGGTTGAGGAAGGTGCTGTCATCCGTAATCCCCGCGTAAGTGTGCTCGCGGTAAGGATCCTCTCCCATATCCACGATCAAGCTTGCGGATGCACCCACCACCCCTCCCTCCAGCTCCGCCACCAGCTGCCCCTGCGGAAACATCCGCAGGTGGTTTCGTAACTGCTTTTCTGTCCACACCTCGTCCTCCTCCGCCATCCGGGGAAAACAGAGGCGGTTCAACCGGACCAGACCGGGTATGTCCTCCGGGCTCATCGAGCGTATCCGTACTTCTGACATGCGCCTACCTTGCGCCCTACCCCAGCCGGAGGAAACCCGAAAATTGGTTCGCCGCTCATTTCCTTCTCGGGCTTGCCGCCGACTGGACCGGCGGCAAAATGAGGAACTATTCCCGCTTAATCCTCCCTATCCTCCGACCCGCCCCCATGCCCCCCTTCCGACGCATCGCCCATATCGATATGGACTGCTTCTATGCCGCGGTGGAAATTCGGGAGCGCCCGGAACTGGCGGATCAACCCGTTGCCGTCGGCGGCACCTCCCGCCGAGGCGTCCTCACGACCTGCAACTACGTCGCCCGCACCTACGGAGTCCGTTCCGCCATGCCCAACTGGAAGGCGCTCCAGCTCTGCCCGGAGCTGGTTCTCCTTCCCACCCGCTTCGACCTCTACCGCGAGGTTTCCCGACAGATTCGCGCCATCTTCTCCGAGTTCACCGATTGTGTGGAACCGCTCTCCCTTGATGAGGCCTACCTCGACCTCACACACCACCAGACCCGGGGAGCCGAGCTTGCCCGGGCGATCCGCGCACAAATTCGTGAACAGACCGGCCTCACCGCATCCGCCGGCGTTGCGCCCAACAAGCTCGTCGCCAAAATCACCAGTGACTGGAACAAGCCCGATGGGCAAATGGTAGTCCGTCCTTCCGAAGTCGCCGCCTTTATGCGGGACCTCCCCGTCAAACGCATCTGGGGTATCGGCCCAAAAGGTGCCGCCCGTCTCCAGGAGATGGGTATCGAGACCTGCGGAGAGCTGCAGCGCCTTGAGCGCCCGGAGCTTGTCCAGTCCTTTGGCTCCTTTGGCCTCGAATTATTCTCGCTCTGCCGCGGGATCGATGACCGCC
>CAYQKH010000040.1:681-20769 GCA_964417945.1 uncultured Opitutales bacterium | reverse complement strand
AGGAGTCCACCCGGAGACAGATCCATGAGGAGGCAAAAGTCCTCTTCCAATCCGTCTGCAAGGGCCTCGGCTGCCAGGCAGAGGTCACCATCGAGGAAGGGTATCCCGTCTGCGTCAACGCCCCGCGGGCCGTTGATTACCTGCATTCCGTTTTCCGGTCCCCGCTGAATGCGAATGCCCGCCTCGTCGCCCAAGACCCCATCATGGCCGCCGAGGATTTTGCCTTCTACGGTCGCGACCTCCCCAGCACCTTTTTCTTCATCGGGGTCCGCCGCCCGGGAGACGAAAACCCTGCCCTCCTCCACCAGAACCACTACGATTTTAATGACGAGGCCATTCCTCACGCCGTCAGGGCCTTTTCCTCCCTCGCCTTGAACTTTCAATCCTTCTCCTGAGGAGTTCCCTTTTCCTCCTTTCCCTTGCCTCCAACCGCTTCCAGTTACTCCATGGCTCCATGAAATTGATATCATGGAATCTGAACGGGGTGCGGGCCTGCCTGAAAAAAGGCCTCGAGGAGAAATTGGTCGATATCGACGCCGATATCGTATGCTTCCAGGAGACCAAGATCTCTCCTGATGTCCTCGAATCCCTTGAGATCGCCGCAGATCTTTACCCCTACCAGGACTGGTATTGCGCCGAAAAAAAGGGATACTCCGGGACCGCCATCCTTTCCCGGACCGAACCCTTATCCGTTTCCCACGGCCTCGAGAAACGGAAGCACGATTCCGAAGGCCGCCTCCAAGTCGCCGATTTCGGCGGGTTCTTCCTCGTCAATGTCTACACCCCAAACGCTCAGGCCGAGCTCGCCCGACTCGATTACCGCCATAAGGAGTGGGACGTCGATTTTCGCGCCTTTCTCCGCAAGCTCGATAAGGAGAAACCCGTGATCTTCTGCGGAGACCTCAACGTCGCACACGAGGAGATCGATATCGCCCGCCCCAGGCAAAACCGCCGGAACGCGGGTTTCACCGACGAGGAACGGAAAGGGTTCACGCTTCTTCTTCAATCGGGCTTTGTCGATACCTTCCGCGCCTTTCACCCGGATGAGGGCGGCCACTACACCTGGTGGAGCTTCCGCGGGCAGGCACGGGCAAAAAACATCGGTTGGCGCCTCGATTACTTCGGCGTCTCGGAAAGGCTCTTTCCCCAGGTCCGCTCCGCCTCCATCCTCAAAGAAGTCGATGGCAGCGACCATGTCCCCGTCCTCATCGAGATGAACCCCAACCCCTGAATCTCCCGCTCCATGCCTTCCCTCCCCCATATTCTTCTCATCCTCTCCGACGAGCACGCCGGTGTCGCCATGACCCACACCGGCGACCCCAACCTCCATACCCCCAACCTTGATCGCATGGCCGCCGAGGGCGTCTCCTTCGGCCGCGCCTATGCCAACTGCCCCGTCTGCACACCCTCACGCGGAACCATCTTCTCCGGACGCCACGCCCATTGCGGCCCTGTCCAGGGATTTTTCGACGTCTTTAAGGCCACTTCTCCAAGCTCCGCCACCCTTCTCCGCGATGCCGGTTACCACACCGCCTACTTTGGAAAATGGCATTGCGGAACCATCCGGGACCAGATCCCACCCGAAATGCGCACCAACCCGCCTCCCGGAGCAAAATGGCCGAACCGGACGCCTGAGCACCACCGCGGCGGATTCCAAGACTGGTTCGGGTTCGAAGTCAATAACGCCCCCTTCGATGGCTTCTATTACCAGGACCACGAAACCAACCCCCGTCGGATGGATGGCTACCAGACCGATGTTCTTACCAGCCTCGCGATCGATTACCTCCGGAACTACGACCGCGACCAGCCTCTCTTTCTCGTCCTCAGCGTCGAGCCCCCGCACTTCCCGCTCGAGGCCCCCGAGTCCAATCTGCGCTTCGATCCCGTTAGCCTCCAAGTACGTCCCAACTTTTCCGACACCCCAGGAAATCGCGAACAGTTGGCCGTCTACTATGCCATGATCGAAAACCTCGATCAGAATCTCGGTCGCCTCCTCCAATCCATCGACGGTCTCCAGGACTTCAAGGAGAACACCCTCTCGATCTATACTTCCGATCACGGCGACTTCATGGGCAGCCATGATATCTTTCAGAGAAAGGAGTATCCCCATGAGGAATCCGTCCGTATACCCGCCATCTTCCACTGGCCCGGTCGGATTCCCGTCCGGGGCCGGATCGATTCCCCTCTTTGGAGCCTCGTCGACCTCCTTCCCACCACCCTCGGCCTCCTCGACCTTCCCCAAGCCCCCCACCTCCAGGGCTGGAACGCCGGCCCCTTCCTCCGCGGACAAACCACCGATACCCCGAACGATGTCCTCCTCGAAATGCAGGGAAACCCCCGCTGGAGCCTCGACCTTCTCGATTGGCGCGGCCTCGTCAACGATCGCTGGAAATACGCCTTTTTTGAAACCGGACAAGAGCTCCTCTTCGACCTCCAAAACGACCCTTACGAGCTGCATGACCTCGCCTCCGAACTCCCCGACCGCTGCCAGGACCTTAGACAGCGCCTCCTCCGAATGCTTGCCGAGTCCCGCGAGCCTTATTTCGATGTTCTTATCGAACACGGCGTGCCGCCGATGACCCCCACCTGGGACGTCTCCCCCGGTGGCGCCGATGAGAAAGTCCCCTGCTCATCCAAAATTTCACCGGCGTGGGGCGTGCTTATTCACCGCGCCCCGGATGCCGACCTATCCTAGCCCGGTTATTCGAAACTTGCCCTTCCTCCCCGTCATCCCTATCCCCAAATCTTAATCTTTTAGGTTTATGCCAAACCCTGAACAGGACAGACCGCAGCTGAAACAACCCTCCAACCGGCAGGAGTCCCAAGGACCTTCCTCCGAGTCCTCATCCGACGACCACTGGCAAGCCGAATATGAAGAACGGGTCCTCGCTCCCGATCAGGAGGAGAAATTCATCGGCGAACTGGGGGCCAACTTTAAGCACATGCAGTTCTTCCGCCCGGAGCTCTTCCCCTACGCCGGACCCCACCCCTGGCTCGATCAGGCCGATGCCGAACTTCGGATTTGCGATAAACTGGAATCCGGAGAAATCACCTGGGAACAGGCCGATGCCTGCCGATTCTGGCGCGACAATGGATACTTCATCATCAAGGGGTGCTTTTCCGAATCCGAATCCGACGCCACCTGGAACGCCTACGAGAACGCGATCGCCAAAGGCCGGGTCGAGCTGAACCAGGACCCCAAACACCCCGACGACCCCTATCCCGGAAGGTCCCAGGATACCCACCTCAAGGTTCGGGAAATTGCCGCCGTCCTCTGCAACGAGACCATCAAGTCCTGGATCTCCCTTTTCATGGAGCGTCCCGCCAAGCCTTTTCAAACCCTTGTCGCCCACAAGGGCAGCCAACAGGCCACCCATTCCGATTCCATTCACATGACGACCTTCCCTCTCGGCTACCTTACCGCCGCCTGGGTCGCCATGGAGAATATTCATGAGGATTCCGGCCCTCTCGTCTATTACCCCGGCAGCCACAAGCTCCCCTACATGCTCAGCACCGACGTCGGAATCACCATCCGCGAGTTTCAGGAACGCCAGTATGATGCCTACCGCGAAAAATACGAGCCCGCCGTCCGCACCCTCATTGAATCAGAGGCCCTTCAACCCACCTATTTCCTCCCCCGAAAGGGTGATGTCCTGATCTGGCATGCCAACCTTCTTCATGGCGGCAGCTTGCGGAAAAATCTTAAGTATTCCCGGAAGTCCGTTGTCTGCCATTATTTTGTCGAGGGAACCTTCAACTACCACGATCTCAGCGCCAAACGGGCCCGCCCCCATGGGGGCACCTGCATGATCGGGGATCACGAATACTCCAGCCACCGGCTCGAGAACTGAACTCTCCCATGCACCCCTTCCGCGGAAGGCTTTCCGCCCTCCTCCGGTTCCTCGGAATCTGCCTGGCTCTCCATCCCGCCGGCCTCCTCGCCTCCGGAGAGCAGCGGACCCCCTACACCTTTAACTTCTACACCGAGAATGACTTCTACTACGGGGGCTCCGATCGCTACTACACCAATGGCATCCAATTGACCCTGATCTCCCCCGAACTCCTCGACTTCGAGGCTGCACCCGAGGACTCCATTCTCGCCGCGATTCCCTCCTGGCTCGGGCAACAGGTCGAACGCATGCCCTGGATGCAGCAACCTGGCCGCACCGCTCACCTCGGCCTCTCCCTCGCCCAATACATGTTCACCCCCGAGGATATCTCCCAGCCCAATCCTCCCCTCGACGACCGGCCCTACGCCGGGTGGCTCAACCTCGGCATCGCCTACCATACCAAGATCGCCTTCCCCGAAAAAAACCTCGCCCTCCTCGACTCCTTCGAACTCAACCTCGGGGTCGTCGGCCCCGCCTCCCTCGCCGAGAACGCGCAGAAAACCTGGCACTCCATTATCGATGCACCCGCGCCCATGGGCTGGGACTTTCAGCTGAACAACGAGCCGACCCTCAACCTGTATTGGCAGCGAAAATACAACTTTCGCCGGAACCTGCACGGACCGTACAACGTTGAATGGCTTCCCCAATACGGTGTAGCCCTCGGCAATGTCCATGTCCACGCCAATGCCGGCATGGAGTTTCGCGCCGGCTACAACCTTCCCCTCGACTTCGGAGTCTCCCAGATGCGCGGCGCTTCCAGCCCACCCCTGCCCGGTGGATCCATTCCCGAGGATTGGGGCCCCTGGGGTTTCCACCTTTTCGCCGGAGCCGAGGGGGCCTGGGTTGCCCGGAACCTCTTCCTCGACGGAAATACTTTTGAGGACAGCCGGAGCATCGATAAGGAAAATTGGGTCGCCACCGCCAAGACCGGCTTCGGCCTTCGCTTCGAGTATGTGGAGGTCAATTTTACCATGGTTTGGCGGACCAAGGAATTCGTCGCCCAACCCGAAAGTGTGCGCTACGGTTCCATTACCGTTACCTTCCCCCTCAATATCTAATTGTTCTCTCCTTTTGGGAGCGGAGGCCTCTCCCGACCCATTCTTTTGGGCGGGTCCTGTCCACGCGCACTCCACGGGAATCCCCGTAAGGCATCTGCAATAAATACCTCGAGGCCCGTGCCGTTTGACGAAACAGAGCCTGAAAGAGCCGCGGCTTCAGCACCGCATCCGAATCATGCGGTGAGCAGGAATCCCCGGACTACGCCGAAAGCCGTTCCGCTAATTCTATTTCCTCCGCGTCTTTCCAAAGCAGGTCCATCCGATAATAGTCCCGCTGCTCCTTCGTGAAAAGGTGCACCATGAAATCGAAAGCGTCCAGGATGACCCACCCCGACTGCGTGTCCCGGTCTTCCCCCGTTAGCGGAATGCAAGACTCTTTCAGGGTTTTTTCCAGGGTGTTTCGCAGGGCCTTGAGATGGGGTTCAGAAGTACCGTTGGCAATAATCATGTAGTCGGTTATCGGGGATAACCCCTCTACATTGAGAACCTTCAGGCTCTCCGCTTTTTTATCGTCGAGGGCACGATAGATCAGACGCAGCTGCTCCATCGTGTTTTCCGCTTTCGCATTAGGATCCATAGGGGGTCGTTTTCATCTTTCTGCTTGGGTTGCTGTGGTAAAGGCGGTGCGTCTCAATGTAGACTGCGACCGCCGGGTTTAAAAAAGGGTGGATTTCCCGATTCGCTGCGATTCTATCCCGAATTTCCGTCGAAGAAATGGACAGGTAGCGCGGTTGCAATGCTTGCCAGTTCAATTTGACTCCCGGCAAATCCGGCTCCCGCAATTCCCCACCCGGCCGATGAGTGACCAGGAAGGTGACACGCTCGCACAACCGTTCCACCTCGTGCCATTCACCTAGCCGGGCAAATTGGTCGGCGCCTAGAATCCAGAAAAATCGGGTGTCCGCATGCGTTCCCTGCAATTGCTCGACCGTGTCCACAGAGAAACTTTTCCCTTCGCGCTCCAGCTCCAATCCCTCGACCTTGAAAAAGGGAGAGGTTGAGGTGGCCAAACAAAGCATTTCCCGCCGTGCCGCACCCGGTGCGAGCGGACCACGGTCCTTTAAGGGCGAGTGCCCCGCGGGTAGAAACCATACCGCCTCAAGCCCGGCTTGTTCTCTTGCGTCGGATGCGATGATGAGGTGCCCAAGATGGACGGGGTCGAATGACCCACCGAAGAGTCCAATCTTGCCGGTTCCGCTACCCATATAGAATACAGCCGCTGCGCGCGGCGGAATGAGCCGGTGCTGAAAGTGGCGGAATCGCTAATTGCATTAACAAAAGCTTGGGATAATCTTGCCGCTTTTGCAAGATTCCATTGGCCTTTCACGAACTTGTCACAACGACCATGATACAACCGGTGATACTCCTTTTCCTCAAAGGCTTGGCCATGGGAGCGGCCAATGTCATTCCCGGCGTTTCAGGCGGAACCATCGCTCTCGTTACCGGCATTTACGAACGCATTATCCAAGCCCTCCGGTCCTTTCACCCGGAAAACCTGAAGCGACTTCTCGAGGGAAAAATCGCCGTCTTCTGGAGGTCCATCGATGGATCTTTCCTCTCCTTGGTCTTCCTCGGGGTCCTCGTCAGTATCTTCAGCCTGGCCCGCCTCCTCGAGTGGTTGCTCGAAATCCACGAAATCCCAACCTTCGGCTTTTTCTTCGGACTTATTGCGGCCAGCGTTTATTATGTGGGGAAAGGCGTCCGGAGATGGTCCCCCGCTGTGATCGGAGCCCTTGTTCTGGGTGCCGCTGTCGCGGTGTCGATCTCGCTGATCGTCCCCGGCGAGGAAAACCCGCATCCGTTGTATGTCGGTCTTTGCGGAGTGGTTGCCATTTGCAGCATGATCCTGCCTGGGCTGTCCGGTTCCTTCGTCCTCATCCTCATGGGCAATTATTCACTCGTCCTTGCCGCTATCAACAACCTCGACTTCTCCGTTCTCCTCCCTCTCGCTATGGGTTGCGGAATTGGCTTGCTCGGGTTCGCCCAAATCCTCGGATGGCTCTTCAAGCGCTTCCCCGATTCCACCCTCTCCACCATGACCGGCTTCGTCCTCGGTTCCCTCCTCCTCATCTGGCCGTGGAAAGAGACCCTCATGAAACGCGCGATCATCGAGGGTGAGCTCGAGGAATGGCCGATCGGCTACCGCTGGTTCCTCCCGGAAATTTCCGATCCCGCGACCGGGTTGACAGTCGGCATGGTCGTCCTTGGAGCTGCCGTCTTGTTCGCAGTGGAGTTCCTCGCCACCCGGTCAACTCCTGAGCCGTCCCCCCGTTGAGTTTACCGTCTTTGACGTTGCGTCTGACCCGGGCCCGAAAAAAATGAGGTCCTATCCTCTCCTATGCGGGAAAACCCCTTAACTGAATCCTCGACCCCCACCCGGAACACTCCTTACTCCAGGGACCCTTGGGAAATTGTCGAATGTACCGAGACCGGAATGGTTTACCTGGCCAATCCCCCCGATTACGAACGCCTCGTCGAGGAATTCGCATGGGAGAAAACCTTTGCCGAGGAAAAAGCCTCCCGGAAAAAACGGGAACCCGTCGTCGCCTTCCTCAGCAGCGCCGTAAAAGTCCTTCGCCGGAAGATTCGCCCCCGCGACCGCATTGTTACCGAGGCCTGCAACGCCCTTGCCGAACTGAAGGCGAGCAACAGGGAAACCCGCCCTGTGATGGCGGACGTCGGCTGCGGGATTGCCGATAAATCCGTCGCCATCGCCCGGCTCTCACAGGAGCGGGACCACATCCGTCCCCTTCCCGTCGGGATCGAAATCTCCAGCGGACAGGCTATCGTCGTCGAGGAAGTCCTTGCCCCCTTCGAAGGTTACTGCATCCGGGATAACGCCATTAATGGCCTTAAGAAAATGGAGGAGGGCTCCGTCGACCTCGTCCTCCTCTGCTCCTTCCTTGAGCACGAAGTCCATCCCCTCCCTCTCCTCCGCCAATGCGCCCGGGTGCTGAAGCCGGGTGGCCGGGTCATCATCAAAGTCCCTAATTTCGGCTCCCTTAACCGCAGGATCCGCGGTCCCCGCTGGTGCGGCTTCCGCTACCCCGACCATGTCAATTACTTCACCCCGGTGACTCTTCGCGCCATCATCGAGAAAGCCGACCTCCGCGTCGTCCGGATGAATTTTTTCGATACCCTGCCAACCAGTGATAACATGTGGGTGGTGGCCGGTCCCGCACCGGATTGATTCTATGAAACCTAAAACCTACATTCTCGATTGGAAAGCCTCTCCCCAAGGCGAACCCTCCTGTGATTTGGAAAAGACGATCCTCGGCGATCTGGCCGAGGTTATCTACCTCCAGGCCAACGACACTTCCGCCCTTCCTCCAGAGATCTACGACGCCGATGCCATTTCCATCTGGCATAACTTCGAGCTGGACCGGCCTTTTATCGAGAAGCTCACCCGCTGCAAGGTCATCGTCAGAAACGGTGCCGGGGTCGACTCCGTCGATGGCGACGCCGCACGGGAGCACGGGATCCCCCTCTGTAATGTGCCCGATTACGGCGTCGAGGAAGTTTCCGACCACGCTCTCAGCCTCGCGCTCGCGCTCCTCCGCAGGCTCTTTCCCCTCGATGCCCAAGCCCGCCGCGAGAACTGGAATCTCGATGACCAGAAGCCCCATATGAAACGGCTCAGCACCCTCACCTTCGGGATCGTCGGTCTCGGACGGATCGGCACTGCCGCCGCCATGCGGGCGAAGGCTTTCGGGTTTGATGTTGTCTTCACTGATCCGAACATCCCACAGGGGATTGAAAAATCACTCGGAATTCGCCGGGAGCGCAGCTTGGAAGACCTTCTCTCCCAAGTCGATGTCATTTCCATTCACTGTCCCCTCGAAGCCTCCACCCGCCACCTGATTGGTGGGCCTGAGCTCGCCTTGATGAAGCCGACCGCCTACCTAGTCAACACCGCGAGGGGGCCGATCGTCGACCAGAGAGCTCTTACTGCGGCCCTGCAAAGTGGAACTCTCGCCGGGGCCGGGTTGGATGTGGTTGAGAATGAACCCGATCTGTCCGAAGCCGATTTAAAGGCACCCAATACCATCATTACCTGCCATGCCGCATTTTGCAGCACACAGGCTGTGGAGGATATTCGTATGAAATCGACTCAAACCATACGTGATGCGCTGGAAGGCCGAGGCCTAACTACCCAAATGAATTGCTAGGAGGCCTATCTTCTCTACCGCTTAGGCATTGACCGCGCGGTCTGCGCGCGCAGCCTCGATCAGGTCGATCAAAAACCGCCCTGGCTTGTAGTTGCCCATGATCACTTGGGTTTCGCCGTTTTTGTGCATGCGCACTTCCGGCACCTTGATTTCCGGGGTTTTCAAAGGCGCGTAGAGAACGTCGTCGTGGGAGGCGTGCAACTTCTCCTTGAACAGGTCTGGCGTAATATCCCCGCCAAGATGATCGTCTCGGCCGGTTGCGACGTGGATGGTTCCCAGCACCTTTTCGTCCTGAATATCCCGTCCGCTGAAGGGCAGCACTTGCGTCCCGAAGCCCAGCTCACCAAGCATCCCCGTCATCGGGTCGTAGGTGAGTCGCTCGTTGTGCGCTTTAATCTGCTCATAGTCTCCGTAGATCAGACGGGATTTCACAATCCTTCCATCTTCAACCGTCAGCATACCGATTGTCTCCTCGCCATACTTAAACGGGAATTGTCCATGACCCCCGCGCGGCACGAAATAAACTTCCCCAGCGGGAAGATTTGCTACGTCGGGTGTCCCGGGAGGACACAGTCCATGGGATTTTTGCGCTTCCTGGCCGTTTGTCATTAGTCGAATCGTTGTCCGCTGGCCTTCGAGTTCAAAGTCGATCTCAAACCAGTCCGCCCGGGTCAGGCCCTGACGCATTGCTTCCGCATCGGCCGAAACCTCCTCGTAATCAACGGATAATCCTGTCTCGACGATGATCTGGTTCAGCCCATGGAGCGTGGCCCCGCGAAACCCAAACTCTTTGCACTTCGCGGTCAGCGGGGCGGTCGCAGAATAGGTGGAAACTGTAAAAATCAGATCATACTTCTGATAAACATCACGGTCCAAGCTGAGGCGATTGCCTGATGGATCGTAACAATCATCTTCTAAATCGAGATTGCTCCCCCCGGTCTCCTGGTAAGCGAAAATTTCGCCACCCTCCATGCCAAGTTCCTCAAGGACACCATCCTGGAAACCCTTGTAGAATACTTCGTATCCGTAGTTTTGGATTGAGAGAGACTCATCTTTAAGGAACCGGAAATCCTTAATGTCTTCCGGTTTCGGAAGGTCGATCAATATGCAGGTTTTTTCACCCCGGACATTGCCGAAGCAGGTTTTGATCAAATTCGGAAGGGAAAATTCCGGGAATTCGCGTTCAGCTGGATTTAAAATCATCGATAGATCTAGTTTGGGTTCAGGTTTTAAGATGATTCTAAAAAGAAAACCCTTCCTTCCGCTTGTCAACGGACCGGAGAATTTTAAGCGGCAGGACCCTCCTGCCCCTTCGATCCTTCCGGTTTTAGCAAGAGGTGCCGGGCCGCCTCCAGCGTTCCCACCTTTTCGTTCATCTGCCGCAAACGCCGACTGATCTCACGCGCAAGGTTGAACAAAATTCGCCCGTATACCGCCGGATCTTTTTGGTAAAGGCGATAAAGGTTCATATTCGTCAGCGTCAACGCCTTCACCGACTCGAGTGCACGCACCGAAGCCGAACGGGCCTGGATATCAATCAATTCCATCTCCCCGAAAGTCGAACCCTCCCCAATCTCTGCCAGTCGGCAAGGACCCCCGGCTCTCGCATCCTTCGCCTCCTTCAGGATTTCCACGCGCCCTTCTAATATAAAAAAGAAGCGGTCTCCCTGCTCCCCTTCCCTGACTACCCACTCGCCTTTCCCATAGTCCTCCCTCCGCATCATCGGCAAGACGGCTTCCAACTCTTCCTCGTGCAACCCGCCAAACAAGGAATGCGCCTGCAGGAATTCCACCGAAATCATGATTGTATCTTATCACGGCAAATACCTTCAGTCATGTATTTTTCGGGACGATTTGAGCCCATTCGAGCTTTTTCCTCGACGGCGTCTCGGCTTTCCCGACCAATAGTTGATCATGAGCAAGTCAGCCGTCATTTACTCCGGTGGTTGGGAAGGGCACAGCCCCGAGGCGTCCTCCGCATTCTGGGAGAAGGTGCTCTGGGAAGAAGATTTCGAGGTCTCCGTCCGGGATACCCTGGATTCCCTCGCCGATTGGGATTTCCTCTCCGAGCAAGACCTCATCGTCCCTAACTGGACCATGGGATCCCTCGAAAAGGGGCAAACCGAGGGCCTCGTCAAGGCCACCGCAAACGGCATCGGGATCGCCGGCTTCCACGGGGGGATGGGGGACGCCTTTCGCGGTAACGTCACCTACCAGTTCATCACCGGCGCCCAATTCGTCGCCCACCCCGATGACGTGAAGAAGTGGACCGTAAACTTCGGAATCAGCGACGACCCCATCGTCCGGGGGCTGACGGATTTTGAAATCGAATCCGAGCAATACTACATGCTGGTCGATCCCGCCTTCGAATGGCTCGCTGAAGGCACCTTCCATTCCGAAAATTTTCCCTGGGTCGAGGGTCGAAAGATGCCGGTGGCGATGAAAAAAATTCACCACCAATCCCGGATCTTCTACTGTTCTCTCGGCCACCAGCCGCACGAATTTGAAATCCCCCAAGTGAAAACCCTGATCACCCGCGGGATGCTCTGGGCCTCCCGCTGAACACTCCATGAACGCAGAACTGATTCTCGACGCAAAATCGAAACTGGGGGAGGGCTCCATCTGGGATCCCGCCCTTCAGGTCCTCTGGTGGATCGACATCGAAGGCAGAACCCTTTTCCGCTACGATCCGGGATCCAGCGAAAACCGCGCCTACGAAATGCCCAGCCGCATCGGCACCGTCGTCCCCCGGCGCGAAAACGGCCTCGTTGTCGCCCTTGAAAACGGCTTTTCCCATTTTGATCCGGAGTCTGGCAACCTCGAGTTCATCACCGATCCCGAAGCCCATCTCCCCGACAACCGCTTCAACGACGGAAAGTGCGATCCCACCGGTCGCTTCTGGGCCGGAACCATGGCGATGCGCGGCGACCGCACCGGCAAAGGCTCGCTCTATTGCCTTTTCCCCGACGGAACCTGCGAGAAAAAAATCGAGGGCGTCTCCGTCTCCAACGGTCTCTGCTGGAGCCTCGACGCCACGACCTTTTACTACATCGACACCCCGACCAAGCGGATCGACGCCTACACCTACGACAATGATACCGGTGTTATCTCCGAGCCCCGCGTCGCGGTCCGGATCCCCGAAGACACCGGCATGCCCGACGGCATGACGATGGATGATCAGGGCAACCTTTGGGTCGCCCAGTGGGGCGGTTACCGCGTCGCCTGTTACGACCCCAATACGGGCAAGCAAATTGACCAGATCGACCTCCCCACCGGTTCCATCACTTCCTGTGCCTTTGGTGGGCCCGATCGGGGAACCCTTTACATCACCTGCGCCAGTGCCGGTTTCGACGAGGAACGCTGGAAAAAAGAGCCCCACGGCGGCGGCCTCTTCCAGGCCAGACCTGGCGTTCGAGGGCTTCCCGCCTGCACCTTCGCCGGTTGACCCCGCCCTTGCCCAGAAGACATCCGGGAAGATGCGGATGAAAAGAAAAACCATTGTCAGGACTCCGATCAAGACGAACGTCCGGCTGAAAAGCCTCTTCATCTGGCTCAAACGGCCGATTCACGATTCATACCTCACGAAAAAGCATCCCCACAGCACTTAAATCGGCCGCTCGTCGGTTTCCAGGTCGAGCCAGGCGGCTTCCGCCTTCGTCAGGCTCACCTCTAGACCCGGCAAAGAGGTTCGCAACTCCGACAAGCGCCGTGGCCCGACCAGGGGACAAACCGGGTAGGGTCGGGTGTAGAGCCAGGCCAGTGCGATGTTGATGGGTAGGACTCCGTAATGGTTCGCTAGGACTTCCGCACGCTTCTTCCGCTCAAAGTTGCCCTTGCTGTACCAGCACCGCACCAGTTCGGCATCGTCCCGCTTCTTTGGGCCGCTCCGATCCGTGAAAAAGCCCCGGGCCTGACTCGACCAGGGCAGCAAAAGAGTCTGCGTCTTTTTTAACCAGGCAGCCATCCCGGCATCCTTCGCCGATTCACAATCCGGCCAGATCGGGTCGATCATTTCCGCCAGGGAGAGGTTGTTGCTCACCGCATAGATCGGATCCACGCCCTTCCGCTTGGCCACACGGTTAAAGGCCCGGATCCGCTCGAGCGTCCAGTTCGATACGCCATACCGTTGGATCCGACCCTTCTTCTGCTCCTCGTGAAGCGCGTCCACGAATTCTCCAACCGGCACCTGCACATTATCCCGGTGCATCAGGTAAAGTTCCACCGTTTCCAGTCCCATCCGGTCCAACGACACCCCTAACTGGGCGCCGATGACATCCGGATAGCAGTAGGGCAGGTGCGCCCCTTTGGCGATGATGAAGAGGTGCTTCCGCAAACTCGGTCGGCTCTTCAAGTAGTCGCCGAGCATCTTTTCCAGTGCCCCGCCACCGTAAATATGGGCGGTGTCGAGGACGTTGCCGCCCTTGGAAACAAAGTCGTCCACCATCGTCCGCAAGAAGGGCAGGTCCGGCTGGTTGTCGATCCCCATCGCCAGGGACGACATCAGCTTGCTGAAGCCCTCCACCTCTCTTCGCTGGATTGGGCCCTTCCCCATCCGCAAGCGCCGGCCGTTGACCGGCGGAACCCCTCCCCGCTTGCCCTTCTCAAAGCTATATACCAGGTCCACCGCCTTCCGCCAGGCATCCAGGGTCTTTATGTTGCCGAGGGAATCTTCCGGTCGCATCCACGTCGCCACCGAAGCCTCCTCCATCCCGAAATCCCGACCCGTTCGCAGGGAAACCTGGCGCGCAAAGGTGTCGATTTCAAATTGGTAGCCCGTTGCCTGCGGCCCCACCTCCTCAATCACCTTCCCCGAGAAATCCAGGATCTTCATGCCCCCCTTCCCGAACCAGGGACTCTCCACCACGAGTATTCTCTCTGTCCCCGTCACCCGGATCTCGTTATGACCCCGCATCCGCACCCCGGTCGAGCACTGCGCAAGGATTCCGTTCGGAAACTTCAAGGAGGCCACGGCCGCACCGTCCACTCCGGTCTCCTCCGCATGAGCCGACCCGCACACCTCTACCGGATTCAAAAAGGGTTCCCCTTCGACCGCACCCGCAATCATCCGGGCGGCGGAGATGGGATAGCAGCCAACGTCGAGAATTCCTCCGCCCGCCAGAGCATCCGCAAATAACCGGCTCTCCGGGCGGAAATTTGTCCGGAAACCGAAACTGGCATCGATCAGTTGGACTTCCCCCACCTTCCCCTCGCGTACCCACTCGTAGAGCATCGCGGTTTGCGGGTAACAGCGATACATGAACGCCTCCATCACAAATACCCCGTTCACTTCCCCGGCTTCGAAAATCGCGTCCGCCTCCCCGAGATTTACTCCCACGGGCTTTTCACAGAGTATGTGTTTTCCTGCTTCCGCCGCCTTGATCGCCCATTCCACATGCATCGGGTGCGGGGTTGCCACGTAAACCGCCTCCACCTCCGGGTCCGCCAGCAGCTCCTCGTAGGATCCGTGCGGACGGCCTTCGCCCTCCTCTTTAACAAACGCTTTTGCCCGTTCGAGGGCTCGGCTTCCCACCGCCGTGAGAACGCCGGATTGCGAATCCCGAAGCCCCTTCGCGAATTGATGACATATCTTACCCGGGCCCAGAATACCCCACCTTAATTGATTCGATTCCATGGCCCTCATTTGTCCACGAAGCGGTTCCGGTTTCAAGTAGCAATCACTCCCGGAAGCCTTATGCCGCAAATTGACGGTAGAGTCGGCAATACGTTCCCCCCTCTCGCAGGAGTTCCTCGTGGTTGCCCTGCTCGATGATCTTTCCGTGGTCGAGGACGAGGACCCGGTCCGCCTTGCGGATCGTGCTCAGGCGATGCGCCACGATGAACGTTGTCCGGCCCGCGATCAACTTTTCCAAGGCCGCCTGCAGGCGGGTCTCCGTCAGGATATCCACACTGCTCGTCGCCTCGTCTAAAATCAGGATCCGCGGATTCGCGATCAACGCCCGCGCAAAACAGACGATCTGCTGCTGGCCTTGGGAAAGACCGACCCCGTTTTCCGCCACCGGGGTGAGGAAGCCGTTCGGCATCGTCTCGATCAAGTCCCGACAGCCCAGCTTTTCCACCGTCGCGATGACTTCCTCGTCGCTCGCCCCCGGCTTGCCCAGCCGGATGTTGTCCATCACCGTCCCGCTGAACATGAAGTTCCTCTGCAAGACGATCCCCAGCTGCTTGCGGTAGCTCCGGGATTCCACCGTCTTCAAGTCGTGGCCGTCCACTCGCACCGCCCCTTCCGTGGTCAGGTAAAACTTGCTCAACAAATTAATGATCGTGCTCTTGCCACTGCCGGTATGACCGACGAGCGCCATTGAGCTACCCGCCTTCACGCCGAAGGAAACGTCCCTCAGCACTTCAGTCTTTCCATCGTAACTGAAACGAACGTGGTCAAATTCCACCTCTCCCTTGATCGGAGGCATCGTGTCGCAATCCTCGGAATCCGCCCATTCCGGCTGCCGCTCAAGGAGCCGGAAAACCCGCTCCGCCCCCGCCATTGCCGACAACGCCACCGTGAATTGACGGCCCAGAACTTTCAGCGGAGCGAAGAATAGGTTCGCGAGGAAGAAAAAGGTGATCAGGTCCCCCACCGTCCAATCCAAGCCTGGATGCAGGACCCCCCAACCCCCGACGATCAAAATGATCGCCATGCTCACCTGCGTGTTCAATTCCAGCAGCGGCAGGAAGAGCGCCGTCTGCTTCACCAGGTCCTTGTTGTTGTCCGAATGGTCGTAAACCAGCCCGTTGAAGATCCCCGCGTTGACCTTCTCCCGCGCAAAGGCCTGGGTCACCCGGATGCCCTTGATCGACTCCGCAATCGCCCCCGTCATATTCGAGAAACTCTCCTGCACCCGACGTGAGGCCAGGCTGATCCGTTTCCGGAAAAAGCGGTCCATCCCATAGAGCAAGGGGCCCAACAGCATCACTATTAAAAACAACACCCAGTTCGTGATCAACAGCAGCACCGCCGTCCCGATCATCTGCCCGAATTGCACGATCGAGCCGAAAAAAACACTTTGGATCGCCGCCCGCAATCGCTCGATATCCGAGGTCATCCGGCTGATGATCCGCCCCACCTTCGTTCGATTGTAGAAGCCCATCGTCTGCCGCATCAAATGCGCGAATACTTCGTTCCGCAGATCGAAAACGATCGCCTCGTCCAGCTCCTGACCGATGCGGGATCGCAGCGCATGGGTACTGTTCTGGAACAATGCCCACCCAACAAAAAGGGTTACTGACCACGCCAGAAGGTTCACGTCCCGACCCTCAATCGGACCGCTGATGATTTGTCCGATCCCCCACGTCAAGACCGGCATCTGGATCGCCCGCAGGATAACCAGTATAAAAAGTCCGTTCCGCATCCTTGGATACTTCCGCGTGTAGCGAAAAATCTTCATCAGGATGTTCAACTTCAGCGGCTGCTCCAGATGGCTGAAACGCTCGCGGACTTCCGCGTTGTCGCGGCGGGCGATCGTCATCGATCCCTTGTCGATTGAGGAGGCCTTTTTCTGCGATTCGCCGCTCATGCCAAACCTCCCTCCCGCATTTCGACCTCCTGCAGGATCCGACGGCTTTTCGGGTCGATCTCCTGCAATTGGATGGAGTTCCGGTAGGGACCCTCCCGCTCCATCAGTTCGGCATGGGTCCCCATGTGCACGATCCTGCCCTCGTCGAGCACAATGATGCGGTGCGCCCGGCGAAGCGTGCTGAGTCGGTGCGCCACCATCAAAGTGGTCCGCCCCTGCAAGGCCCGCTCCATCGCTTCAAGGATCTCATGCTCTGTCTCCGGATCGATCGCCGTCGTCGGGTCGTCGAGGATCAGGATTGCCGGATCGAGGAGAAGCGCCCGCGCAATCGCGAGGCGTTGCCGTTGCCCGCCCGAGAGATTCAACCCCGCTTCACCCAACACCGTGTTATAGCCCAGCTCCGTTTCCATGATGAACTCGTGGGCACAGGCGATTCGGGCCGCCTTCTCAATCTGCTCCGGGGTCGCATCCGGGTTTCCAAAAGCAATATTCTCGGCGATTGTGTTGCTGAAGAGAAAGTTCTCTTGGAAGACCACCCCGATGTTTCGCCGCAATTGCTCAAGGTTCAGGATTCGGAGGTCATGCCCGTCCAACAAAATCCGCCCGCTCAACGGATCCATAAACCGCGGGACCAGACTCAGCAGCGCGGTCTTCCCCGAACCGGTGGCCCCCGCCACCGCCACCAGCTCGCCCGGTTGCACCTCGAAGGAAATATCCCGCAAGGTCTCCCGCAGGTCCGGGGCTTCTTCGTCCTCCGCGTCTCGGTCCGCCTTCTTCGAAAGAGAGTGGGTGAAGCAGACCGACTCGAATACGAGGTGTCCTTGCGCACGGGGAATTGGCACCGGATCCTTCGGGCTCTCTACGTCCGGGTCCGCGTCGATGATCTCAAAGACCCGGCGCGCACCGGTCAGGCTTTGCTGGACCCCGTTGGCCACTGCCGCAATGCTGCTGACCTGATTGCCGAACTGCTGGAGGATCCGCGCGAAGACGACCAGGCCCGCCCCGATCGAAATTTCACCCTGAATCGCCAGCCAGCCCCCATACGCCAGCAGGATCGCAATGCTGATCTGCGTCAGCATTTCTACCGACGGCCCGAAGACCGAATTGAAAGTGAAAATCTTCCGCCGCTGCTGGCGCACCGCCTCTGCGGACCGCTCGAACTTCGCCTTTTCCTCCTCTTCCAGCGCAAACCCTTTCGTCGTGTTAATCCCGAACACCGATTCCGCAAAGTTCAGGACCAAACGGTCCATCAGCGTCCGTTCCTCCAGAAAAAGGGGCCGGATCCGGGACGAATACAGGACCGTGATCCCGTAAAGGATGGGCAGAATCGAAAGGCAGGCCAGCGTCAGCCCCACATGGATGTTGAACATGTAAAAGCTGTAAACCGATAGCGTGATCGTCAGGGTGAACAGCTGGACCAACACCCCGTCCACGAACATTCGCGTTGCCATTACATCGCTCGTCACCCGGTTGATCAGCGACCCGCTCTCATTTGTATCGAAAAACCGAAAGCTCAACCGCTGCAGCTGCGCGTAGACCCGCTTTCGCAAATTCGCCACCAACAACTCGTGAACCAGTTTTCCTACCGCGATCTGGTTGATGAAAAAGAGTCCAAAGTGCAGCAGACCGAAAACCAGGATCCCCAGCCCGATCCAGACCAGAAGCGTCATCGGTGCTGTCCCCGGCGCAGGTTCCCAACCGAAAGGCCAACCCGGAGGATCCACCGTGGGATCCAGATGAAACCGTAGAATGTCGATTCCCAGTCCCGTCAAGCCAAGGCCTGCCAAGCCCATCAGGGTCAGGAAAAGCTGCATCCCGATGATCAGAACGCACTGGCCTCGGTAGCTCCAGGCGAGTCCCAGTAGACGACGGGTCAGTTCACCATTCGTCGGCCCGTTCCCAGCCGACTCCGTTTTCCGCCTCTTAGCATTCATCAAGGTCGCCGGAGTCACACAGCGAAATTTTCACAGACTCAATTCGTAAGTTTCTGAAAATGCCCCACCCGAAAAATGCTGGCAAGCGCCGATTCGAATTTTTGCGGTTTTTAGCCGCCGACCCGCACCCGGCGCACCAGGATCGTCTTGCAGGGCTGTCCGTTTTCGTCGGGGTAGTTAAAATCCGAATACGCTATCAAGAGTTCGCGCTCCGACAGGACCAGCAGGTCCGAATAGGAGCAGGTGTCGGTTTGAAGCTTCCGGGGTTCGATTATCGGGATCCGTTCTTCCCATTTCCTCCCTGTAGGGTCTTTGCAAGCCCGGAGAAACAACCCGGGACGACCATATGCCGCCAGGGTCACCCCGGAAGGGAGAGACACCAGGGAGGGACAGACCCCGATCTCATCAAAGACCTCGGGAGAAGACCAGGTCCGCGCCCCATCCTTCGAACGCGCCACATAGAGGGGACCGGGTCCCAAACCATCCGTTGTCCGCAACAACGCCAGCAGGGAACCGTCGGGCAGGTGAACCAGGTTCGGCTCCGTAAAGCCGGTTCGCTCCCCCGCGTGCGGATCCGCCTCAAAATCCGGCGCGTAGGGAATACTGCTGCGGTAATCCCACGTCCTGCCGCCGTCCGACGAGTAAGTGAAGATCGATTCCACGTATGGAGTGACCGCCCCGTCCGACCAACGTCGATCATAGAGGATCCCCCAGAGTCCACCCTCCGGCGACTGCTGAATCAGCGTGAACCAGGGAAAAACGAGCACGTCCAAGTAGATCTTGCGAAGCGCACCCGGGAAATCCACCACCGCTGACTCTTCGACCCATGCGTCGCTGCCTGCCGCCTTCCGGGAAAACTGAAATCCCTTCAGATCCTCGGGAAACGCCTCGTCCCGGAAATACGTCATCGTGTGTCCGTAACCGCTTCCCCCTTCTCCCACAACCGGCGGCAGGCGATCGCGAAAGGGCCCCGGGTCGACCGACCGCAATAACTCCTGTCTCAGCAGGTCCCCATTCGGCAGGCGGAACACCTTTCCGTTCGTATTCCGGACCGGCAAGGCTCCGGTTTCGACCGGTGTCCAAGTCTCCCCTTCATCCGACGAAATACAAAACGCCGATGCTTTCCCGTAAGCCACCGCCGAATCCGCCTCCACATGGCAACCCACCGCCAAACGCCCGTCCGGCAGCCGCTGGATCAGCGGGAATTGATACGGCCCCCAATGCCGGACCTCCGGGCCCGCCTGCGCCACCACCACCGGCTCGCTAAAATCCATTTTTATCATAATCCCTTCCAATTCTAATCGCTATCGTACTCGGTAAAGGGAATACAGTGCCCAGCTGGCCCGGAGGTCCAGCACTACCGTGTGACCACCGCAACTTCCTCGACTTCCCACTCACCCCTTACCGCTTACCGTTTACTGCTCACCCCTTACCGTTTACCGCTCACAACCTACCCCAGCTTCGGAAACATCCCCTTCAGTGTCGGGTAAAGCTCACGGTAAATC
>CAYQKH010000040.1:0-671 GCA_964417945.1 uncultured Opitutales bacterium | reverse complement strand
ATAGGCCTCGCTCGCCCCCGGAACCTCCGACCCGGTTTCCCGGATTACCGCCTTGCAGGCGGCTTCCACCGATTCGAACGCACCACAGGCGACCCCTCCCAACAAGGCGGCCCCGAATGCCGCGCCCTCCGCCGCATTCACCGTGGCGACCCGGGCCTTGAAGATATCCGCCATCATCTGCCGCCAGAGTGGACTGCGCACCCCGCCCCCGCTGATAATGATCGTTTCGGGATCCACGCCCAGCTCCCGCATCAGTTCCACAGAGTCCCGCATTCCGAAGGTAATCCCTTCGAGCACGGAGCGCACAAGGTGACCTTTCCCATGCCGCAGCGTCAGCCCGATAAAAGCACCCCGAGCATGCGGATCCGGATACGGCGTCCGCTCACCCGTGAGGTAGGGTAGGAAGATCAGCCCCTCCGCTCCGGGCGAGACCTTCCCCGCCAGCTCGATCAGCTGGGTGTAAGCATCCTTGCCACCGCCGGATTCCCGCTCGCGCTCCAGATCGCCGAGGGTATTCCGAAACCACTGGAAAGACCCCGCCGCCGAGAGCATCACCCCCATCAAATGCCACTCACCCGGGACCGCGGAGCAGAACGCATGGAGTCGCCCCTCCGGCTCCACCCGAAACGTCTTGGAGTGGGCGAAAACTACCCCGCTCGTCCCAAAGGTCG
>CAYQKH010000039.1:15530-21093 GCA_964417945.1 uncultured Opitutales bacterium | reverse complement strand
ATGACAAGGAGGTCGTCCGCATTCGGTAAGCTCATGGTCGTCCCCCAACTTTAAATCGCCCCGATGTTTCCAATGTGATTGAAGATCTCCGTCGTGAAGTTGACGATCAGCTCGATTAGCCAGAAGGCGACGAACATCATC
The DNA here is from genome assembly GCA_964417945.1 of uncultured Opitutales bacterium. Lineage (GTDB taxonomy): Bacteria > Verrucomicrobiota > Verrucomicrobiia > Opitutales > JABSRG01 > CAYQKH01. Next base: position 20,952 of record CAYQKH010000039.1, on the reverse strand, counting down.
ACCAGGACCACCGCGAATAACTTCGGGACGAACGATAGCGTCTGCTCCTGGATGCTCGTCACCGCCTGCAAGAGACTCACCGAAAGCCCCACCGACATCGCCGTCAGGAGCATCGGCAGCACCATCGCCAACGCCGTGCTCAGCATGTTCCGAAAGATCTCGACGATGAATTCTGTGCTCATCTCCCCCCTCCTAAAAACTCAAGACCAGCGAGCGTACGATTAGATACCAACCGTCGACGAGGACGAACAGCAGCACTTTGAACGGCAGCGAAACGATGACTGGCGGCATCATGATCATCCCCATCGCCATCAGGACGGTCGCCACCACGAAATCAATGATCAAAAATGGCAGGAAGATCAGAAAGCCGATCTGGAAAGCCGTTCGCAACTCACTCAGGATGAAGGCCGGGATCAGAACCGGCATCGGCAGCTCCTCCACCGTCATCGCTCCCATCCTCGATACCTCGAGGAAAAACTCAATGTCCCCCGGTCGTGTCTGCTTTAGCATAAACTCCGCCAGCGGTTCGCTCGCCCGCTCCAGCGCTTCATTTCCCGTGATCGCATTCTCCTGCAGGGGAACCAGGGCCTCGTCGTGGATCCGCGTCCCCACCGGCATCATCAGGAAAAAAGAGAGGAAGAGCGCCAGTCCCACCAGGACCTGGTTCGGTGGAACCGTCTGCAACCCGAGGGCGTTGCGCAAAAATCCAAGCACGATGATGATCCGGAGGAAACTCGTCATCAACAGGACGATCGCCGGCGCCAGGGAAAGGAGCGTCATCAGGATCACCAATTGGATCGCCACCGATAAGTCGTTATCTCCGCCCTCCCCCAGGTTGAGTGAGAAATCTACCCCCGCTCCGCTTTGCGCACACAGTGGAACCGCCCCCGCCGTTAAAGCCAGGGCGAACCCGATGATCCAGTGCCCGCCCGCCTTCCTCACCGGTCCTCCTCCCTGCCGAGATAGGATTCGAATTCGGCTCCGCCAGAAACCGGGTCCTCAAGGTCGCAGAGAAAGCCAATCCGCCCCGGGCATACCCCGATGAGGAACTTCTGCTTCCCGTGCCGGGCCACCACGAGGAATTGCCTGCCCCCCAGTCCTCGGGTCTCCAGCAACTCCAGGTGGCGCTCCTGCTTCAATTTCGGAAAACTTCCCCGCTTCAGGTAAAACCAAAGCCCCGCGAGTCCGCCGACGAGGACCACCAGCAGGAGGATCAGCATCGGGTAGCCGCCTCCGTTCCAACCACCCGCGGGCTCCGGGGCGTCCAGCAGAAGGGATCCACTGCTGAGGAGGAGGATCATCCGCCGAGGATTTCTGTGATCTTGATCCCGTAGCGGTCCTCCACTACGACGACCTCGCCACGGGCCACAACGCGGTTGTTTAAGCAAAGTTCAACCGGCTCCGCCGCGTTGTGCTTCAACTGGACCACCGTTCCCGGGCTCAGCCCCATGACTTCGCCCATCGTCATCTCACAGGACCCCAGCAGGGCAGTGACCTCTACCTCCACATCCATGATCAGGCCAAAGTTGGGATGGGTATCCCCCCCTCCGGCGACTGCTTGTTCCTCTTCGTTCATGATTCCTCCAAGTTCATTTTTTCTTTGATGCTCAAGGCCAGTTGATCTTCCTCGATTCCTACTTCGCAGCGGAAAATCGGGATGTTGGCCAGTCGCAGTATCGCGGTTTCAAAACATTCTTCCGGCAACAGGATGTGCTGCCCTACCTTCCACTCCATCACCTCGCTCGCCGACAGACAGGTGATCGGCAGGATCCCGCTTACCTTCAGCGGGATATTCTTAAAACCGTTTCGCCAGACCGGCGGGGTTGTTGGTTGACGCCCGGCCTTGTCCTTGCGCTTTTGATCTTCCATCTGGCGGATTAACGGTTCCAGCATGAAGATCGGAAGGGACAGTTTCAGAAAGCCCTCACAGTCCCGGATCGTCACTTCCATGCTGTGGGTCAAGAGGAGGGTGTCGCGTTCGCAAACCTGCACCACCGCTCCCGTCACCTCGTGACCGACGATTTCCGGCTTGAGCGCCGCCTCAAATTCCCACTGTCGGCACCATTGTTGCAACAGGTTGAGGATGAATTCCTCGATCAGGTCCACCTCGATCCGGGTAAGGGCACGCTCGTTCCGTGGAGCCTGCCCCTTTCCTCCAAGGATGCTGCTCGCCACCGTCAAAGCTACCCGCGGGCAAATCTCGAGCATCCCCACCCCCGGGAGAGGATCCACCTTAAAAAGGACGAGGTGCGTCGGGTTTCCCATCTCACCGATCAGCTCTCCGTAGCGAGCCGTCTCCAGGTCGCCCATCGTTAGGCTTGTCTCCGCCCGGAGATACAGCGCGATCCGAGCCTCAAGAACGTTAGTGAACTCCTCATGCTGCCGCCGGAGCCGGTCCATCGGCATTTCCCTTAGCAACCCTGGGCTGCGGAAATCAAATGGCTCCACCCTCGGACCGGTGCTCTCTCCCAGTCTTACCCCGTCCCCGCGAATAATCGGGGACCTCCGCTTCTCTTCCGTGCGCTTTCGGGCGTGGGAACGCTTCAGCAGGTTCTCGATCTCCGCCGGGCTGAATTGCACCGGGTCCGGATGGCTTTGCTCTTCGGGGTTCGACATCGCGGGCTACTGCACGATGAACTCTGTGAAATAAAGTTCCTCCACCAGGTCCTCGTCCAGGGCTTGGTTTATTGCACTGATCAAAGAAACCCTCAGCGCGTTTCGCCCCCCCGTGGCTTCCAGCTCTTGGATCGTCTTATTCGAGAGGGTCGTGATGATCGCATCCTGGACCCGGGGTCGACTGGCATCGATTGTCTCGGCCAGGGCTGAGTCTTCACCCGCCACATGAAAGCTCACTTTCATGTAGCGAGTTCCCATCGTCCCGGAAAGATTTGCGATCAAATCCGAAAAAACGACCTCCGTGGTGCTCCCTCCCTCGTCCTTCGAACCGCCATGGCTTTTTCCATGCCCGCCCTTACCATGCGCGTTCGCACTGCTTTTCGCTTCCGTCGGACCTGTGGGCCCCAGACTCGCCCGCAAACGGGGGATCACCACGAACTCCGTCAACGCCATCGTGATGACCGGAACAAAGAGGATCACGAGGATCAACGGCAGCCAACTGTTTGTCTTCTCGCTCTTCTCCTTGCCCTTCTCCTGGGCTTGCGGTTCTTCAGCCATTGTCAGGGAGGTTGATCAGGTTAGCGCTTCAAGTTGATGATCTCCTGCAAGATCTCGTCTGATACCGTAATGATTCGGGAGCCCGCCTGGAAGGCGCGCTGCGTCGTAATCATGTCCGCGAATTCCGCCGTCAGATCGGTATTCGAGGTCTCCAGTGCGCGGCCCTGGATATAACCCAGCCCGTTCTCGTTTGGCGCGTGATTCGCGATCTCTGCCGGAGAAAGTGCCGTGCCCAGATTCCAGACCACCAATCCCCGCGCGCCCGCGTTCTGGAAACCGGTGAAGAGGCCGTCGCCCTCGTTAACCAGGCTCGGCGGATCCTCCACATTCTGGAGGAGCACCCGCGCCCGCGTATAGCTCGACCCGTCGTTCAAGGACAAGACAAGCTCACCGGAGCGGTCGATCGTCCAGGTCTGAATCGCCAGGCGAAATTGGTTCGGATCGTTTTCGTCCACCGCCGCGACCGGAGGAATTGGGGACGCGGAATTCCATTCCGCCGCTGCCGATTCGGCATCGCCGGGTTGGGCCAGGGCCACATCGTTCGGATCCCATTCCACCGCCGTTGCCGATGGCGCCCCAACCTCGTCAATCAGGTTCCCGGAACCATCCTGAAGCTCATATCGCCCCGTGCTGGAGTTGAAGACTGCTCGCGCGGGCGAGCCCGCGATGTCGCGAAGGACCAGGCTCGTCGGGTCCCCCGGCAAGTTGTCGAGGAGCCGACCATTCTCGTCCACCCGGTAATCCGTGCCAGTACCGGATTCCAAGCGGCTCCCGTCATCCAGAACGATCCGCCCGAAGGAATCCAGGGGCTCGCCGCTGTCGTTCACCTTCACCGACTGCGCAAGGTCCAGCTTCAGCCGACCGATGTTGCTAGGTTCCACTCCAGGCTCCCCCCCCGTCAATCCGAGGAGGTAATTCCCGTTCTTGTCCGTCATGAATCCATCGCCGTTTACGCGGAAAGTTCCGTCCCGCGTCAGATACTGAACACCGCTCCCAAGGTCCAATACGCGGAAAAAGCCGTCTCCGGAGATCCCGAGGTGGCTGTTCACCCCGGTCCGGGCGATCGAGCCCTGGGAAAAAACAGACTCCGACCCGCCCAGTTTGACTCCCGAGCCAATTTGCACCGCTGGTAGGTTTCCTCCGTTTTCTCCTCCCGGCGAGGCATCCCGCAGGGTGTCCGGAAAATTGCTGCTGTAGTTCACACGCTGACGTTTGAAGGCAATGGTTTTCGAATTCGCGATGTTGTCGCCAATCACTTCCATTCCCCGGACGAAGCTCTGCATTGCGCTCACTCCGCTCTCCAATGATCCGATTAATGCCATGGGTTTTCCTTTCCTTTTTGGTAAAGGGTTCGTTTTTTATTTACCCGCCCGGCGTTGCTTCCGGGGCGGTTGTGGTTTGCTCCGCGGATATGCGGATGATCTGTGAAAGTTCGACTCTCTGCCCGTTCACCACCGGGTAGAGGTCCCCCTCGGATCGCTCGATCCGGCTGACCGTTCCTTCCAGCGTCTGCCCGTCTCCGAGGTCGACCTCCACCGCTTTTCCAAGAAGAGTCTGCATGGTGGAGGTCTCCTGCTGCTGCCGAAGCGTCTTCATGTCCGCCGCCATGTTTTCCATCTGGCTCAACGTGCTGAAGGTCGCCATTTGACTGACAAACTCCGTGTCGTCCATCGGGTTCAACGGGTCCTGCGACGTCAACTGCGTCGTCAGCAGTTGAAAGAAGTCGTCGATGGAAAGTTCCGATTCCTCAGTCTGCAAAGCACCGGAGAATTCTCCCGTGCCGTTTGCCGCAGTCGCCGCGGCCAGTGGATTGATCGATTCAATTGCCATTGTTCTTTCTCCCGTTCAGGCGAGTCGGTTTAAATGATGGTTCAGGCCGCTCAGGCGCGGCAGGTCCGATACCGGCTTCTGGACCGCGGAAAGGCCTCGGCCGCGGTCCTCCGGACGATCCAGGGGAAAAGGCCGGTCGTCCGCCTGCTCCCGCCCGGCATCTTCTCCCGTCGATTCGTCCCCCGCACCATTGAGGAAGCGCGCCGCGTCCGCGCGCATCCCGCGCTCGCTGAGGTTGCGGGAAAAGGCGTCCCAGCCCTCCCGAAGGGCCGCCCGCAAGGCCTCCGAGTCCGTCAGGAAGGTCGTTTTTAAATAATTACCTTTCAGCGAAAATAGAATCTCGATCTTCTCCCCTTTTTCCAAGTTGATCTGAAAGCGCAGCCGCGCGGTGTCGTGGTTGTCGAGCACGAGCCAGGAC
>CAYQKH010000039.1:9497-15520 GCA_964417945.1 uncultured Opitutales bacterium | reverse complement strand
CGGTTACCGGCAGTTCCCATTGTTCGTTCCGCGACTTCCGGTCCCGGGCTCACCGCCAAGTCGACTGCCCGGGGGGTTCCCTCTTTCCGGGAGCCGAGGTTTTCCTCCGGCCCGCTCTTATCCGTGGCCCTCCTCAACAAGGTCCGGGCTGCCCATTCTGTCGTCGGAGTGCCGGACGACGACGACGGTTGCCCTTCCATTTCGTGACGGGTGAGAGGAGAGGGGATCTCTCCCGACCGGACTGTGGTCAACGGCACCGCGCCATTTCCAGGCACGGGCCGGTTGGCGGGTTCACGAACCGCTTCCTTTTGACCGGCGGGGCCGCGAATCACCGGGTTGTTCCCGTGGGACGGCTTCCCTGTGGAGCGCTGCTCTCCTACCTCCGCCTTCACCTCTCCTCCTTTCCCCGTGCTATCCATCTGGCGCGGGTTAGGACTTTCCTGCAGATTCTTTGAAAAAATAACTTCGCGGACGCTTCCCCGGACCACGGCCTTTTCCGGCCTCCATGACCCGTCCGCAATCAAGCGAAGGCCGCCCTCTTTCAGCTCCGCCACAAGCCAAGCGCTCAGCTCCGGGAAACGGGTGAGCGCGTTTTCCTTCCCCCCTTCAATCATCCGTGCGCGAACCGCTTCCCCTTCCAAGCTCAACTCCAGTCGCGCCATCCCATGCCCCGCGTAGGGAAAGCGGATGTGATACTCGGAAATGCCTTCCTCCTTTAATAAGCGAATCCCTCGGGCGATGCCCTCTTCCAGCTGTTCCGTCGCCTTCCCCGCTTCCAGTCCCGAATAAATCTCCACTTCCACCACCACACCTTCCGTCTTACGAACGGGTTCTATCGGTTCCGCCTGACCCGTGGCCGTCGGCGCTTCCGGAAGGGTTCTTATTTCCTCTTCATTCATCGGTGGATCTTGCAAAGCATTTGCCGAACCAGTTTTCTTTCTCGTTGTTTTGGAATGGCTTACCTTTTCAAGATTCCCTTCAGGGGTCGTCGCAGGCACCCCTTCGAAGGACTTTTTTCCGCTCTCGGCGGAATTTTTTTCTAGGTGGGGTCGGCCACCCGCACCGACCTCCCGGCGCAACGCATCTTCAAAAACCATACCCCCCTTCTCCACCTTCTGCCCAAACGCGGGCGGATTGGACGGAGACGGGCTGCCTGCGGGGGAAATCTGTGGCGGGAAAGGGCTCATTTTACTGCAATTTTCGTAGGGCCTCGGTGATCATGGCAGCCTGCTCCAAAGTCTTGTCATCCCCTTCCGAGGCCATCGTACTTAAAACTCTCGCGGAGGCGTCGCTCGGCATCCCGGAAAGGATCTTCACGACCGTTTCCACCTCCATCTCCCCCAATACCCGAACCGCCGAATCCGGATCCATTTCCGCGTAAACCCCGGCCAGATTCCGGAAGTTCCGCTTTTCGTTCTCCTTGACCACGATCAGCTCCGAATCGATGGATTGCCGTAGTTGCTCGAGTTCCCCCCGCATTCGCTCCAATTCCGAAACCTCGTTGCGAACCTTCGATTGAAAATTATTGAGCGCCGCCTCGCGCTCCCTCAGCCGTTCCCGTTCCGCCTCCAGCTCCCGCTGCAGGGTCTCCAGCTCTCCCACTGCGAAAAACCATTCCCGGTAAGTCTCCACCTCCGCTTCTTCTCCAGATTCCTCCGCTTCGCCTACTGCTCCCTCGGGCGGAATCCAAGCCTCCTTCCGGGCAACCAGCATGCCCACCGAAGTTCCCAGGCTGAGCAACAACCCAACCAGGAAGAGCCGCCACTGTTTGAGGATGAGTCCCATCTCAGTCCCGTGCCTCCACCCATTTGGCCTGCACGAAGTCCTCCGCCGTCCGCTCCTCCTCTTCTTCCCGCTCCCGCTTACAGACGGTTTCATGCTTTTTCTTCAACTGCTGGAGAATGCGATCTTCCTGGCGCGCCTTGATCACCTCGAGGCGGCACTCTTCCCTCTGCAAATCCGCATCTTCCAATTGAAGCTGTAGTGCCTCCAGGCGCGACCGTTCCATGTTCAATACCGATTGCCGACCCAACCGGTCATTTACCGGGAAGCGCTCCGTCATCGCCGCGAGCAGCCTCTTTTCCATTGTTTCGATTTCCTCCTTCAGGTGGGTCACCCGGCCTTCCAGCTCATTCCGGCGTTCCGTGGCAGACCGCAGGGCGTTCGCCGCCTCCTGTTTCCGGCGATCCCTCAAGGGTATCAACGATTTCAAAGAGAAGGGGGTTTTTCTCATGACAATAATTCCTCCAAAAGTTTAAAGGCGTCCTCTCGGTTGCAGGTTTCTTCGCTGTCCTGCTGTAGAAATTTCGTGATCCGATTCCGACGATCAATTGCCCGGTCGATCGTCGCGTTGCTGTTCGGCGTATAGGCCCCGATGTTGATCAGGTCCTCGTTCCTGCGGTAGATGGCAAGATGCTCCCTCGCCCGCGCCGTTAGGTCCAACTCGCGGCGGTTGCAGATCTCCGTATTTAAACGGCTGATACTTTCGAGGACGTCCACCGCCGGAAAGTGGTTCGCCGTTGCGATCGCCCGCGATAACACGATGTGCCCGTCGAGGATCCCCCGCACGCTGTCCGTAATCGGTTCGTTCATGTCGTCGCCCTCCACCAGGATCGTATAGAAGGCCGTAATGGACCCCTCCCGGCCGTTTCCCGTCCGCTCGAGGAGCCGGGGCAGTAGCGAAAAGACCGAGGGCGGGTATCCACGATTGGCCGGTGGCTCCCCGACCGAGAGCCCGATTTCCCGCTGGGCCATCGCAAAACGTGTCACCGAGTCCATCAGGAAGAGGACCCGCCGCCCTTCGTCGCGGAATTGCTCCGCCAGCGCCGTTGCCAGGAACGCTGCACGCAGCCGCAGCATCGGCGGTTGGTCCGAAGTCGATACGATGAGCACCGAACGCTTCAAATCTTCCGGACCCAGAGTGTTCTCCACGAATTCCCGCACCTCCCGGCCCCGCTCGCCGATCAAGGCGATAACGTTGACCTCGGCATCCCCGCCCTTTATTAGCATGCCCAGCAAGGTGGACTTGCCCACCCCGCTGCCAGAAAAGATCCCCATCCGCTGTCCGCGGCCCACCGGCGAAAAGAGATCGATCGCTTTCACCCCGGTGGAGAATACCTGCCGGATCGGCGAGCGGCTGAAGGGATCCGGTGGTGCCCGCCGGATGCGCGCGTCCGGATCGATCGCCGGTTTTTTCCCACCGTCGAGGGGCAGGCCCAATCCGTCGAGGATCCGGCCCTTCACCTCCTCCGTCCGCGGAAGCATCGCTTCACGACCCGCCGCCGAAACCGTGCTCCCCGGACCGATCCGGTTCATCTCTCCCAAAGGCATCAGCAGCATGCGCTGGTCTTGGAAGCCGACCACTTCGGCGAGCACTTCCGCTTCCCCGCCCTTCGGATGGATCCGGCACAGATCTCCGATGGAAAGGTTCGGGCCGTAGGCCTCCACCACCAGTCCCCGCACCCGGAAGACCGAACCCAGCTGCTGGACCGGTTGCACCTCTGCAAAACGATCGCGCAAGGTCACGATATGGTTCTGGAAACGTGTTGCGATCACCACAGGGCCTTTCCAAGGTTCTGGATCTTTGCTTCATAGCGCCCGTCCGTCATCCCGAAGCGGCTTTCAATATAGCACTCTCCGTTCCGCAGTTTCGGATCCTCGCGGAAGTCGATTCCCGGAAAGCGGGCCTCGGAGTTGTCGTGGTGAGCCATCAATCGGGTTCGCGCCTGCGGGGAGAGATAGACCGTGAAAGGGCCGTCCTCCCCTTTCAGGTTCTGGAGCATCTCCATCACAATCTGTTCCACCCACTCCCGCTCGGGCTCCCAACCCGCCAAAACCTGCCGGATCCCGTCCAGAATCAAATCCGGTAGCGCCGTCTCCACTTGGCGGATTAACTCTTCCTCATACCCCGCCGCCGCCTGGATCAAGTTGTCGCGCTCCTTCTTCAAGGCTTCCAAACGCGGGTTCAGGCGGCCTTCCGCATCCTTTTTTCCCGCTTCAAAACCCTCCTGCAAAGCCGCCTCCAGATCTTTCCGGCGCCCCCGGTTCGCTACCTCCGTCGGGTCTTCACGCCTCTGCTCCTTCGCCTCCCCGTTGCAGAGCCGCACCCCGGTGAGGGGACGCTCCAATTTCAATGATTTAGATATATTCATTCTCGTCTTCCCCTGCGAGGGTGATTTCGCCGTCCTCTTCCATTTGTCGGACCATCTGGATGATTCCATCCTGGGCCGCCTGGGCGTCTCTCAGGCGGACCGCCCCCAGCAATTCCATTTCCTCCTTCAAGGCATCCGCGGCACGCTTCGAGAGGCAGCCGAAAATCATTTCCTTCAACTTAGGGGAAGCCGGCTTCATCGCCAGCACCAGCGTGCTCGTGTCGATTTCGCGCATAATCGTTTGCATGTCTTGCTGCGAAAGCTGCACCAGGTCGTTGAAGGAAAACATCTTCTGCCGGACAATCGCCCCGAGGTTCGCATCCCCCTCCTCGATCTCCGACAACAGGGCGTTGCTCATTGTCTTGTCCAGTTGGTTCAGAAGCTGTGCCACCCGCGTCGCCCCGCCGAAATAGGACATCGGTTCATGGCTTCGCGAATCCACGTCTTGAAAGAGGTTTCGGACCACCTTGTCGAGGATGACCGAGGGCGTCGGATCCAGGGTGCCCATCAGGATGATCACCTCTGGCCGGATTTCTTCGTCCAGTTGTTTCAGGATCTCTGCCGCCTTCTGGGTTTCCATCGCGCCAAGGAGATAGGCGATCGTCTGGGGCTGCTCGCTCTTGATCAGGTTCGCCACCTGACGCGAATCCATCCGCGACACCCGGTCGATCACCTCACGGGAATCCCGCATCGGCTCCATTTTCCCGACCAGGCTACGCGCCTGGTTCGCCCCGCGGGCCCTCTCCAGCGCGTTCAAGGTCGCATCGTACCCCCCCCGCACCGAGCTGATGCCGTCGATCAGGAGGGCCGAAAATTCCTCCATCACCATCGCTTGTGTCGGCTCGTCGATCAGATCGATCAAGACCATTTCGCGGCTCAGCGCTTCAACCTCCGCATCGTTGAAGGATTTCAAGATCTCCGCTGCGCACTCCGGACCGATCACCGTCAGAAAGATCGCCAGACGTCGTAACTTCGGGATGCTTTTGTAATCTTCTGCCGTCTTGCTCATGATTCGCTGGAAGAGGATTCGCTCAGCCAGTTCCGTAGACTGATCGCCGCGTTATCCGGTTTCTGCCGGATCAACTCATTGAGGAGTTCCGGGGTTACGTTCGAGCTGTCGAGGGGAATATCCCCGCGGGACCTCGAGACTGGATGCATCAATTCGTCAAAGGGCGTCGGTTCCGACTTGAACCGCCGGTAGAGCACCAGGAAGACCGTAAAGAGCACGACCGCCACAATCGTGCCGGTGATTTCTTCGCTATAGCGCAGCAGTTGAACCCATTCGAATCCGCCGACCGGACCCGGAGCTTCCCACCCAACAGTAAGGTTGCCCGAAAAAACCGTTTCTTCCACCGTTACCGTTCCCGTGCTTGAGTCACCGCGGTCGATCCCGAGGGCGTTCGCCACCATTTGTTCCAAGCGGTCGATCTCTTCTGGTGTGCGCCTCAACACCGTCGCTTCTCCCCCCTCTTCCTGCGGCGGATTGACTTGCGCCGCAACGAAGACCGAGGCGGTCAGACGAGTGATCGTTCCCGGTAATCGGGTCGTATTCGTGACCGTCCGGTCGATTTCATACTCCTGGTCTTTGTTCCGTTTTTCCTCCTCCGTCTGCGAAGGACTGCCTCCGGCACCCTCTTCATCGCCGCCCCCTCCTCGTCCCGGCTGCACCGAGTTTCGGCTTTCTTCCTGCGTCGACACCGAGCGCAGGACCGCGCTCGACTCGTCAAACCGCTCCTCCGTCCGCGAAAGCTGCTCCGCGTCGATGTCCGCGAAGACACGTACAATCGCATTTCCCTTCCCGACCACCGTCTCCAGCATCGTTTCAACCCTCTCCGAAAAATAGTCCTCGCTCTTTTGCCGGTATTCGAGGAC
>CAYQKH010000039.1:3008-9487 GCA_964417945.1 uncultured Opitutales bacterium | reverse complement strand
GTGGAGAGAAAGCACCCCAATACCTTCAAGGCGGTATTCGAGGACCCGGTCCGACCCCGCGAACGGCGATTCCTTGTCCTCTCGCGTCGAGAGAATCCGTCCTGCACTGTCCACTACCGCCACATTGCTGAAATCCAACCCCTCCACCGAGTTGGAGACCAGCGCCTGGATCGACCGAACCGCTTCCGGACGCAATCGCGCCGCCCCGATCTCCACGAAAACCGAGGCCGTCGTCTGGATCTCGCTATTCACCATCAGCAGACGGTTGTCCGGCACCACCACCATCACCCGCGCGCTGCGAACCCCGTTTAATTGCGAGATCGTGCGGGCCAGCTCTCCCTGCACCGCGCGGATGAAATTTGTCCGCTGGATAAAGTCACTCGCGCCGAAGGAGTTTTTATCGAATATTTCGAAGCCCACTGAATCCCCTTGTATCACCCCATTAGATACAACATCCATTCTCGCACGGTAGACCTCCTGCTCCGGCACGTAGACCGCCGATCCTCCGCCGCGGATTTCATAGGATATCCCCTGAGTCTCAAGGTGGTTGACGATCGCCGCCGCGTCCCCCTCCGACAGCGAACCGTAAAGAAGCCGCATGTTTGGCATCTGCGCCCAGACCACAAGGGCGATCATCCCTCCCGCGACGACCAGCGCCGCCAGACTCAGGGAGAGCTTCTGATTGATCTCCAGCGCCTTCCAGAAGGTGCTGAAACTAGTCAGTATGGATTTCATTCGCTCCTCTCTTCAAAAAACCCGTCTCCTTCTTCGTCCACATCCGGTATACCGTTAAATCTGGATCCGCATCAGCTCCTGGTAGGCTTCCAGCACTTTGTTCCGCATCTCCACCATCAGGGAAAAGGCGAGGCTCGCTTCCTGGCCGGCGATGATCGTCTGGTGCAGATTCGAGGATTCCCCGCTCAGAAAGGCTTTCCGCTCTGCCTGGGCCGCTTTGTCCTTCGCATTTACCGCACTGATCATGTCCGCGAGGACATTCCCCGGCGATTCTCCTGCTCCGACCTTACTCTTGGGCAGGGATAAGCTTTGGGGCTCCGGTGTAAGCTCCCGGAGTTCCTCGGTGAGGAAATTTTCACCCGGGGCAAATTGTTTCAGGTCCTTCAGGGGGCCCTGCAAGGAGTTTGGAACGTAGGAGGAAGGATCGATTTCCATCGTGCCGCTTTCCCTATTGACCGATCCTCAGGGCCTTTGAGGCCATCTCACGGGAGGTTTTGGCCACACTCAAATTCGCTTCGTAAGCCCGGGAAGCAGAGATCAGGTCCACCATCTCCTGGGACAGCGATAGGTTGGGCATCCGCACCATCCCCTCCTCGTCCGCATGGGGATGAGAGGGCTGGTGCACCATCGGACCCGGCGCCGGATCCGTCGAAATGTTCTCTACCCCCACGCGGGTCTTACCCGTTGCATCGAGCAGGGCCTGAAAGCTCACGATCTTGCGCTGGTAAGGCCCGCCTCCTTCCGTCCGGGTCGTGTTCGCGTTCGCGATATTCTCCGCCACCACCTGAAGCTTCAACTTGTTCGCTTCCAGGGCGCTCGCGGTCTGTTCAATTCCGGGGATCAGGTCCATCGCTCATTTGTGGGGTTCAGGTCCGGCCCGTGATGGCCGTCTTCAAGCGGGTGAGGGATCCGCTGACAAATTGTCCAAGCGCTTCATAGCGCAGGGCGTTCTCGTTGATCATCATCAACTCTCGATCCACCTCCACGTTGTTCCCGTCCGGGGAGGTCGGCCTTAAGCCACGTTCCGGACTAATTGCGATCTGGCTTCCCAACTCCGGGGTGACCGAGCCCGACGCCACCAGCTTCTCCAACGTGGCCTTAAAGGTCGGGTCCAGGTCCATCCGCTGGTAACCGGGCGTCTCGCTGTTCGCGAGGTTCCCCGCTAGCACCTTGTGGCGTTCCAATGCCACATCCATCAAGATCTGGGTGGATTGGTAGTTTCCTCCCGAAAATAGGCTGTCGATCATGCCCGTCCCAAAGCATCGATTATACCAGTCGTTTCCTGGTCACTTATCAAAGACTATAAGTCTCTGCTCTTCAATATTTTACAATATTATAAAAAAGTTTCCAGGATTCCGCATTTGGTTTTTTCGATGCGGGATCCAGCAAATTTTTCTGGGTAGTCCGGATGGCAGCTAAGGGGCCACCCGGCGAAGGCCGGAAAGCCGCTGCACGTTTGCTTTTACTTGCCGAAGCAAACCTTAACCGGCAGCGGTCGACTCACCGGAATCTTCTTCTGGTTCGTCCTCGGCGATCCGCTGCGCAAGCGCGTCGAGATCGACATCCAGGGGATAACTCGAATCCTCCGCCAACTGCAGCCCTTCCTTTATTTTGTCCGACCGGATTTCCGGAAGCCGGTCCAGCTTATCCTCGATCAGCGACGACAGTTCCGAGCTGATAAACTGGGTCCGCGCCGCTTCTGCCGGTTTCATCGGCGGTTGGCTGCCCTTTTTCTGGAGGGCGGGTCGGATGAAATCCGGGCCTTTTCGAGAATTGATTTCCATGGAGTCGACGGGGAAATCCTGCAGTTTTCAGCAGTGTCGGTTAGATCGTTGAACGGTTAGGGGAAAATTCAAAAAGAACCCCGTTTGGGTGCCTTAGGAGTATGTATACATACTGTTTACGACAGGTGGGAGGAAAAATTTAGCGAATTGCCGCCTTCCTTTACCCCCTCGAGTCATTCAGGGGTGCTCGGGCAGCGTTTCGAACAGGGTTTGCGAAACGTAGGAAAGATACCGCTTGGGACTCCTCAGCGCGGAGTAGCTGTCCCCATAGGGATGCTTCGAATGGAGGTGGGACAGCGCAAATCGCCTTGCTCCATTGTGCACCGATTTCGTTCCCGCATCAAAAACCTCGTTTCCTGCCCAGATCAGTTCCCGCTTCGGCAGGGAAAACAGTCGGCTCCGGATTCCAATGACAAAAGGTGGGTAGGGCCGGTATTGCGTCAGGTCCACTTGAAACACGCCGTCCGGTGCGTAGGCCTCTTCGAGAAAGGCCAGCAGAGGTTCTGGAATCGGATCCTGGGAGCTCAGGGATTCCACCCCGATCGTTCGAAAGAGCAGCTCTGGAGTGACCTCCACCACTTCGAAACGTCCGAGGTTTCGAAGTTCGTTCGTGCAGAAACGCGCCATTTCCTCACCGCCTACATCGATTCCCGCTTCCACGTGAAAGGGCAGCAGAACCACCCGTCTAAAATCCGTCGGCAAGGATTCGAGGCCGCTTATATTCCCAGGCTCAAAGGAAGGCCCCGTCGGTAAATCGCTGACCTTCCGCTCCACGTAGCGGCTCGTACAGCCCGTCGCGACCAATAGGAGGATAAAAAAAATCCCCGGCAACCTGAGTCCCGCCTTCATCCCTCTAACGAGTATGGGTTCGCCTCCTCACCCGGTTCGACGTTATCGAGAAAGCGGAAAATCATCTCAAGGCAGTCCCCGGGGCAGCTATCGCAAGTAAATAGGGCGTCCACGCAGGAATTCAGTAGTTGGGAATAACGATCCGGATCCAACCCATTCAGGAAGAGAATCCGTAGCACGTTGGGTCCCGCCTCTTCAAGCAGGGGTTTCAGGTCGGCGAGGTCCTCCTTCGTGGGGTCGAGGGTGAGGACGAGAACCTGGGGCGAGCCTTCCCGCCGCGCCAGCCACCGCTTCACCTCTATTTCCGAGTCCAGGTCGATGACCCGATAGTGGTCCTCCTCAAGGCTCTGTCGAACCGAACGGCAATTCCCCTTCGTGTTTCCCACGAACCCGATTTCCCCCGGGCTTTCTTCCGCCCGGTAAGTCGGAAGGGAGGAACCCCGATCGGAGACTTCTTCCTCAAGATCCTCCAGCGGAATCAGGAGGAAGACATCCGTCCCCACGCCCACTTCACTCCGGACTCCGTAATCGAAACCGTTCTCCCGCGCAAACTGGGTCACGATAAATAACCCCAGTCCCGAGCCCGAGCTTCGATCCTTCGTCGAAAAATAAGGGCCGAAAATCCGTCGCAGGTGCGCGGGATCAATCCCGCAACCATTGTCCCGGAAACAAACCTCCGCCGCCTCTCCCCGATTCGGGCAATTCGAACTGAAAAGTTCGTGGCGGTTAAAACTCTGGAGGTCGACCTTCCGGATCGAAAGCGACACCGACCCGTCCTCCTTCAGCGCATCCCGGGAATTCGTCGCAAGGTTGATCAGGATCCGCCGGATCGCCACCCCGTTCAGCCGAACCGGCAGGATATCCTCTGGGCAATCCACTGCGAAACGACAGTCCTTCGGCAGGAGGATCCGGATGAAGGATTCCTGCTCCCGGATCAATTTGGAAAGGTCGAAGAGCCCAACCTCGCCTGACTCTTCGCGGTTCAACGTGACGATCGACTGGTTTAACTCCCTCGCCTGTTTTACGCTGTCGAGGATGATGTCGATATGCTCCTCATACTTTTCGTCGACCGCAACCGAGTCGAAGATCAGCTCGATCAGGTTTCCGATCCCCGTCAGGAAATTGTTCAAATCGTGGGATAAACTTCCCGAAAGCTCCGCCAGGCTTTCCTTCCACGCCGCTTGCTGAAGGCGCCGCTCGGCCAGTGCCTCACGCGTGATGTCGAGCCAGAGCCCCTCATAACCCATCAACTCCTGGTCCAGCCCTCGAACCGGTATCCGCAGTTCCATCAGGTAGAGCACACGGTCCTCACCGGGAGGAAGAAGCCGGAATCGGCATCCCACCGGAACAGAAATCTCTAGGCATTGCCGGTGGTTCTTGTCCAGCTCTCCACGGTCGTTTGGGTGGACCCAATCCAGCCAGCTTTTCCCCGCCTGCAACTCTTGGATCGCGTCCCTGCCCAGCAACTCCCGAATCGAGGAATGCAGCTGGAGAAAGCGGTAATCCGCGTCCTGTGCAAAATGCGATCCCGGCAGGTGATTCATGCACTGGCGGAACCGCGCCTCCTGCTGCTTCGTCCGGAGGAAGAGGCAGTGGATCGTTTCCGATAGCAGTTGGTCCTCCGCCAATACCCCGTTTTGAGGCACCGCCACGCTCAACTCCGGGGCCGGTTCCGGGACCAGTGTCAACACCAACTGCGATCCGCATTCCATCGCATGCACCTCCCATCCAAGGCCCTTTTGCTCGGGTGAATTCCAGTGCAGGAATCGATGGGGCAGCGGGATCTTTATAGAACCCTCCGGCAGGTATTGTCCCCATTTCGGATCCGCCGAAAGCAGCAGTTCCCGCAGGGATTTCCCTTTGAATCCTGACCACAACACTGAAAATTGCTCCTCCGCTTCGCGATTCAGATTCACGATCGTCCAGTCCCGCTCCACGATAAACTGGAGCACACAGGTGGAAAAGCGCAGGATCCGCTTTTTCCGGGGCTTGCTTTCGCCAAAGCTATTATGACCTGAAAACGTAGACTGAAGCAACCGGCGACCCTTCAGGGAAGCCTGATTTACATCGATGTGAACGACGCCCTCCATAAGGTCAGTGTTTGAGATATGAGAATCGGAAATTATTATCAACTCTTTTCGATCATTCTAAAAGATTTCTCCGGACGACCCCGACCCGTAGACCTCTTGAATCTTGCGGAGCCCTGGGTTGAAACCGTCCCGGGCCTGCAGGCGTGAGCCCGCGAGATAGAGTCTTTCGACCTCTCGGTCGAGCTTCAGGATTTTCGTAAACTTATTTTGGATGTTCTGGATCAACAGGCTTTTCGAGAACCGGCGCGGGGTCACCGAAGGGTCCTCCGCTTTTAAGGCGCGGACCGCTTCCGTCAGCTCATTGATGAGTCGCTTGCGGTAATCCGCCGTCTGCTCAAAGATTGCGGGATTCCCTGCTTTCAAGGCGGAGCGCTCCTTTTGCAACAGCTCCAGGATCTGTCCGGCGAGGTGTTCATAGCGTTCGAGGAGGGTCTGTAGGCTCATGGGACTGTTGGATTTGTGGGGGGTCTTTGGGTTACGGTGGAGGAAGACGCCGGAAGGGATCCCTCCAGGTTTTGTCGCCACTGCAGCATTTCCAGCCGCCAGCGGGTATTTTTTTCGAGCTGCTGAAGGAGATCAGGGGAAGTGCCGGACGTCTCAGGTTCCCCGGATTCGAGATTTTGAAGAATGAATTGAAGCGATTCCTCGGCGCGATCAAGGCGGCCCATGCGCTCGAAACAGAGGGCGATCTGATAAATGATCGGTAACTGCCAGGCGGCCTCCTCGTTCAAGACGACCAGGCCCTGGTAAATCCGCAGTGCCGATTCAGTGTCCCCCAGCTCATAATACTGATTGGCGAAATGGTTTCCCGCTCGCTGACGCCAATACAGCCAACCCTCCGTGCTGTTCTCCTCCGGTCCTCCCCCGGTCTCCAAAAGCCGCAGAAGCACACCGAGGGACTCTTTTCGACGGCCCATCCTCGAGAGCAGCTCCGCCTGCTCATAAAGCATCTCCGGCAGCAGGAAGCTGCCCGGGTAGGTCTCGACGAAGGCCTCCACTAGTTGAACCCCTTCCCGAAAGG
>CAYQKH010000039.1:0-2998 GCA_964417945.1 uncultured Opitutales bacterium | reverse complement strand
CCCCCGCCGCGACCGTCGCGCGGGCGCGGTAGTAGTGGAGCGTCTCACGGTCGAGCGGGTTCAACTCGGATGGATCCAACCGGTCCAGCAACGCCAGGGCTTGGCCGAAATCCCCGTTGTCGAAGTGTCCGATCGCAATCTCGAACTGCGAACGGCGCGCGAGGCTCAGGTAGCGGGGTAGATCCGACTCCGCCGTCACCACGATCGAGTTTAAAACGCGGTAAAATTGGGAAATCGCAGCCTCAAAGAGTCCCAACTCCCGGTAGATTAGCCCGGTCTGGAAGAGGATCTCCGCGCGCATTCCGTCATCCGGATGCTGTTTTAAATACAGGTCCAGAATGCTGATCGATTGGCTCCGGGCGTCCTGCCGATAGAAGGATTCCGCGAGCCGCACCAGGGTTAGTTTCTCCATTTGCGGATCGGGGTCCATCTTCTGCAAGTAGATCAGGTATTGTTTGACTGCTTGCGGGTAGTCTCCGTGCCGGTAGTAGAAGTGCCCCGTTTCCAGCGGGCTGCCAAAAAGAGTGGGATCCGCCTTAAGCCCCTCTCCCGAGACATCCTCCACGGCTTCCTCCTCCATCTTCGAAAGGGCTGCGTTCAAGGCTGCGAAACCGGCCTCCACGCGGTCGTTGAGCAGGACCTCCCCAAGTGTTCCGTCCCCGCCTCCGGCAATCAGCAGGAGGGGCGTCAACAGAAACAGCAGCAGTGCTTGGGACATCGTCGAATCAGGGGACTTGCTTGATTTCGGCTCGGCTTCGCGGATATTCCCTCGTTGGCGGAATAAAAGGGACTCCCGCTTCGACCGGAACAAGGATCCGCGCGCCGTTGCCGCCCGCCTCTCCTTCCACCGGCACCGGAAAATACAATAAGAGCCGCTCCGTCGAAAAGGTCCGCTCGTAAGGCCTCGGAAAGAGCGGACCCTGCAGCAGGATCTTTTCTTCCTGGGTGAGAGGGGCGTCCTCGCTTCGATCAAGCCCTCCCTCTCCCCGGTCCGATCCCTCCATCGAAGCTTCTGTCTGAATCGGTTTCTCCTCCTTCGCAGCCGTTTCTTCTTCCGTGGATTCCCGCTCCCCTTCCGCCTGCTCCTCCTCCGCGTTCCGCTCCTCCTCCAGTCGCTTGAGAAATTCCGAATATTGCGGAGCCGCTTTCACCGGTGGAAATTTCTTCCGCTCCTGAATCGCTCCCCTGCGATACCGGGAAATTTTTTCTCGCTGAAAATCCGCCGGATAAATCGAGGTTGTTTCCACCCGTCCCTCCGGCGCCTCCCATCCGGTTGTATTCGCTTTCGTCCAGCCCGCTGATAGCAACGTTTCAAGCCGGTTCATCCCGCTCCCGGAAGAGGTCTCGACTTCTGTCTCCGCCACCCCGCCATAAAGCAGCGCTGCCCAACTGAATACGGCCCAAAGGGCCACCCGAATCGTTCGCTCCTTCATCGAGTTTTACTTCCAAGCAGCATGCTTACCAAAGTGTATTCCTCCTTCTTTTTTTCTTTACGGAACCGATTTTTCTAAATCCCGAAATTTCCCTTCCGTATGAAAAATAGTTCAATTTTTTTTCGATGGAACGTCTCACTACTCAGCAGATCCGGGAGTTCAATAATCCCCTCGCCTTCGCCCGTGACCGGGAGAATCGGATCGGCGCTTCCTCCGTTGGATCCACCCTTTCCTCCGGGGTCCGGACTGCCGACATCGAGGAGTCCTTCCGTCTGGTTACCGGGGCGCTCTCCCGACTTGAGACGTTGGAGGGAAACCTCAAGACGATGCTCGACCTCGCCCGCGAAGGCCGGAGAACCCGGCCGGGATCCCGACAACAAGAGGAAATCTACGGGAAGCTCCGCAGCCTCAGCGCCGGGTTCGACCAAGTCACCGATTCCGTCAAGTTCAAGGGGCAACCCGTCTTCACCGGCGAGTCGCACCAACTCAGCCTCGGTCCCGGCTCCCGGCCCCTGAACGCTGAAACCTCCCGCCTTTTCACCTACGGCGAGGGAGGCCTCAACCTTTCCGAGGAGCGTCCCGGTGCCGACGTGGCCATCCGCTACAATACCGACGACCTCATCGTCAATAGCAGCTACACCATTGTCGGCCTCGACATCCGTGAAGCCACCCTCGACCCCGAGGCCGATCCCGTCCGTGAACTCGAGGACGGGCTCTACAAGGCGCGGATTTCCTACGCGGGCGAAAACTCCGCCGTCGAACTGCGCACCGCCCTCGGAGCCCTCATCCAGCGAATCGAGGACGTCGACCTCTCCGGGACTGGCAGCCGATGGGTTACTTTCGACTCCGGCCTCCGCCTCGAGTTCGAAATGGAAAACCAATTCGACTCGTTCGACAAATATGACTTCGCAACCAACGGGCCCGCCGAACTCAGCGCTTCCCTGCAATATCGGCGGATCGAAATGCAGTCCGTTCAAACCGGGGATGAATCTCCCGCCCCGGACGGGGTCTCCTTCGCCTTTGCCCCCACCCTTTCCGATTCCGGTGGCACCCTCCAGGCCGACGACCCCCGCCTCGCCCCGACCTCTCCCGGCCTCCGCACCCTTTCCTCCGGTGCCTACTCCCTCACCATCGACTACCGCGGGGAGAATTCCGTCATCAAGATCGAAGACCGCCTCGGACGCCTTCTCCGCTACCAGTTCGATGTCGACCTCAACCCGGAGAATGCCCGAATCGATACCGGGGTCGGGTTCGACTTCGCCTGGTCCAATCCCGGTTTTTCCGGAGAAAGCGGTACCCTCGTTCTCCCCGTCGACTTCCAGGTGGAGCGACCGCCGCTCGAATCCTTCGACTTTTCCGAATACGCCGAACGTATCCAACAGGCCATTACGGTTGTCGAGGAACAGCGCCGGGATTTCGAAGCCTATTCCGTTGATATTCAGGAACGCTTCCAGCAACAGAACCAGGCCCGCTCCGGGAACTCCCCCGGCACCGCAAGCCTCCTCGCCGCCAGCGCCCTTTCCATTCTCTCCCAAGGCAACAGGAGCGGGTCCCTCCTCGGCACT
>CAYQKH010000038.1:0-21930 GCA_964417945.1 uncultured Opitutales bacterium | reverse complement strand
GTGATGAGGGTGAGGTTGTTGCGGTTGTCGTAAAAGAAATTGGTCCGCTGGCCGAGGGCGTCGCGGATTTCGGTGAGGTTGTTATCGGCGTCGTATTCGAAGTCGACCCGGGAATTGTCGGGGTATTGGACGAAGCGCGGAAGGCCGGCTTCGGTGTAGCCGAAGCTTTGGGTGCGGCCGGCAGGGTCGGTCTGGCTGAAACGATCGCCGTCGGCGTTGTAGGTATAAGTGGTGACGCCGCCGAGGGGGTCCTCGATGCGCTGGAGAAGGAAATCGTTATCGTGATCGAAGAGGGTGACGGCCCCGGTGCGGTCGGTATAGGTGGTGCGGGTGCCCCCGGAGACAGGGGTGTAGGAAAAGGTGGCGGGTGGGGTTTCGGAGCGACCGTCGTCCTGCTCGATAACGCGTCCGAGATTATCGTAGGTGTTGGCGAGGAGGAGGTCGCCTTCGGGATATTCGATACGGGTGACCCGGTTCTGGTCGTCATAGGAGAAGACCATGGCGGGGAACTGGGGGGAAAACGACAAGCGCCAGAAATCGAGGTCGGCGGGTGAGGTGTTGATCCCGCCGAAGTCAATGACTTCGATGCGCCAAACGCCCTGCCGTTCGACGCCGTAAAAGGCGGCAGTGCGGGGGCGAAGGATAAGGTTGTCATTTTGGCCACCGCTTCGGTCGTGAAGGATGAGCTCGGTTCCGTCGGGGGCGATGAGCTTGGCGAAGAGGGTGCCCTTCTTTCCGCCGCGGACTTCGAGGTCGAGACCGAGAAAGCCGATCGTCCCGGAATCGGTAACCGTAATGGTATCGAATACTCCGGTGGGATCGCCGTTCGGGATGTCGATTCTCGGTTTATTGGAGAAGGCGCTGCCTTCGGTCTCGCCAGGGTTGAGGATGCGGATCAACCGGCCCTGCTCATCATATTGCAGGGTTCGGTGGCGGAGGCCGTCGTCCCGGATGGAGATGAGTTTTCCAAACTGATCGTATTCATGAACGACCTTGCCCCGGTTGCTATTGAACTGGTCGCGGACGGTGAGCCCGTTGGAATTGCGGCCGACGTCCTGGAAGTGGCCCACCTTGTTGTCGATGAAATCGAGACGGTTATTGGAAAATTTGGCAAACTCGACCGTGGATCCGTCGAGTTGGGTCCACTGCCACCTGGTCCCGTTATCGAGCTTAAAGTGGTCGTGGGTGACGGCCATGTCGACGGGCTGATAACCCCCGTTGTTGAAAATGAAGGCGTTCTTGAGGTAGGCGTTCCGGTAAACCGTCATGATCCCCTCTTCTTCTCCCTCAAGGCTCATTTCATAGGTGTGGGTCCAGCCGAAGCCGACTTCTCCCCCGGCCGCAGAAAACCGGGAATTGACTTCAAGGGCGGAGGCAACGGTGTTCTCCCCTTGAGTGGTCATCATGTTGACGGAGAAGAGAAAGGCCCCGGTGGCGGTGTCGACCCCGTTGGAAGCGATGCTGTTCGGGCGGGGAAGGTTGGCCCTCGATACCGCATCAAGCGATTCGATGGAGGCGATCAGCCCGGACGAAAAGGTCAATAAAGAAAGCGAAAGGATTTGAAAGATTTTCAATAAAATAGGGGAAGGCGGTTTGGATTAAAGCTGGAGTGGGAGGAGGTGCTAAACCTCAAGAAAAGAGTCGATTTTGAATCGTCAGACAAACCTTTTCCTTGGACTGGTTTTTTTCTTATTCCTTGTCGGGTATTTTTTGTGGTGTGGCCCCGGGAACGGTGGACGGTTTGATAGCTGACACGGCTTTGCTATCCGCGAATCGCTCTCACTTGCAAGTTGCTGCAGAGTCCCAGTTGGGGTGGCATGGGGGGGCATGTGTGTTATCTTGCTGACATTATGAATACTTCGACACAACAAATCGCTGCATGCGAAAAATGCGTTTACTGGAAATCAACCGCAGGAAACTCGGGAGAGTGCCGTCGTAATGCCCCTCAATCGGTGGTGTTCGCGGTGGACGAAGCAACCCGCTTTGAAACTCGTTTTCCGGTGACCAGTTCCGACGACTGGTGCGGCGAATTCCAGGCCAGGTAATTGTCTCGGGGGTGGAGAAAGCGGCGGGTTTACCGCTTTTAGCCAATTTTACAGTTGCGATCAGGTCTCATTTCCGAGGAAATGGAAGGATCGTGGATGAGCAAAGCATTAAATCAGTTTTGGAACCGTTGTGTGGAGCGTTTGCAAAGGAGGCGGACGCGATATTGGACATACGGGAGTGTTTATTGTTGATGGAGCGCCCAGGGCGGTGCGTCGACTGCTATTTTCGTCTATTGGAGCGTGCGCAAGGAGAGGACGGCAGGGAATTGTCGGGACTCCGGCAGTGTCTTGAATCGCACATGGAGGTCGTGGCGCAAGACGAGGAAAAGCGACTACTGGAGCGGTTGCCACTACGATTGGAGCGCGAGGACCTGCAGACGTATTGCGAGCAGATGATGGAGGCATTTGTTAAGGACCGAAGGTATGCGGCGAAGCGGATTGAGTTGTGTTTCCAATTCAAAGTTGTGGAAACGGCGGCTTAATGGAGACGGCGGTGGACAGGGAGCGGTTGGGGCACCTGATGGAAGCGGCCTTTGCGAATTGGCGGAGCCAGGGAAGCCCAATTACGAGCGTACGGCGGCTGATCTGCGAACTGGCCTTCGGGAGCGCGGAATCGTATGACGCGGAGGAATTGTTAAAGTGGGTGCGGGAGCGTGACGGGTTGGTTTCGCAATCGACGGTCTATCGAACTTTGGCGTCGCTGGTGGAGGCGGGATTGCTGCGTGAGGTGCGCGGTCAGAACGGGCGGCGGTGTTACCTGGTGGCGCTGCCGACGGAGAAGGGGCAGGAGGGGCACATGGTTTGCCAGGATTGCGGAAAGGTGTTCGCGCTGCCGGACCCATGCCTCGGGCTTCGGGAAGGGGCCTTAGCTCGGCGGAAAGGATTTGACCTGCGGCGGCTATCGTTGCGGATGGAAGTAAGCTGCAAGGAGTGGCGGGAATACGGAAAGTGCGACCACCGGATGGAAGGGGAACGGGTGCGGGAAGAGGCTTGACGTCGAAGGGCAAGGCCGGATTTCGATAATACCCACGGAGTTCCCCCGCTTTTGAAATATGTAAATCTTCAAGAATCCAAGGGAACCGACCCGATATTTCCCAACTCCCAACCAACAGTATGTGCCGACAATCCGACCTCTGCGCCTTATTATTATGTGCCCTCTTTCTGGCAGGGCTGCGGGCCTATTCGCAGTCGGTAGTGCAGACACAGCCCTTTGAGTCGCTTTACCTTCCCTTTTCCGAGGAGGAGCAACGCCTCAGCATGGATCTACGCGACTATGTGAGCCTCGAAGGTTACGACGGCGGAACTCTGGTCCGCATGCTGTCGAATCGTGGGATGATTCACATTGAGCTTTTGGATGAAGATGCACCGGCCACCGTGAGTAATTTTCTCAACTACGTGAATGCGGGGCGTTATAAAGAATCAATTATTCACCGGAGCATCGGAGGTTTCATTCTTCAGGGCGGGGGATTTACAATACGGGAGGGTGATTTTAATCCGCAGGGGATCCCCTTGTTTTCGAGCATCCCGAATGAGTTTACGCCTGAGAACTCGAACGTCCGCGGGACCGTGAGTATGGCGAAGCAGAGCGACGACCCGGACAGCGCAACCAGCCAATTCTTTTTTAACCTCAGTGACAACAGCGAGAACCTGAACAACCAGAATGGAGGCTTCACGGTCTTTGCAAAGGTGGTGGGTCTGGGGATGAATACGGTCAGCCAGATTTCACGGCTCACGCAATGGAACGGAGTCGGATTATTCGGCCCCGCTTTCAGTGACCTTCCCTTGATAAATTACAATCCGGAAGATGGAGAAATCGCCCTATCCTCGTGGGTGCGTTTTCTGGAGTTTTCCGAAGCGGAGTTGTTTCCGATGGGGCAGGTTCCGGGCTTGCTCGGGGTCGAAGTGCAAGGGGTGACCGGCGCTTTCCCCGCCTCAGTCACGGTGGAGGGCTCCCAACTGCAACTGACGATTCCCGGAAGGCAAACCGGAAGGATGGAGTTGGGTTTGGTGTTTCGGGAGAACGGTTTTGAGGAGCTCAATTTCGTGGAGGCCGGTTTCGGGCTGAGGGTCGGAGGACTGATTACGGATATCGAACTGGACGGCTCCTGGCAGTTTTCGAACTGGTTTGGGCTCTACTTTACGGGAGAAGATAATTGGATTTACCACGAACGCCTTGGGTGGCTGCTGATGAATCGCACGGATGCCGGAGGCGGGGTTTTTCTCTATACTCCGCTTGGATGGCTATGGACGCGGGAGGATCTCGCTCCCTATTTCTGGAGGCCGGGTTCGAATGAGGAGCCCGGGTCCTGGCTTTACTGGGAGCAGTCCTCAATGGATCCGGTCTATTTCTATGATTTTGTCGCTAATGGGGGCGCGGGCTCCTGGGTGGTGTTTGAGTAGGGAATCCGCACCCGGTAAAACGAGTGCACGCGGACGTTGGTAGCTTGTTGCTCTGGTGGTTCTTTCTCTGCGGCTAAAATGGCCTTCGGGAAAGGGGCTTGACGGTGGTGGGCTGGGGCGGGAAAAAGCCAAGATGAGCCTGCATCCCGCCTCCGTTCTACACGAAGATCCGCAATTTGTGTTCTTGCCCGGCCTGGAGGTGGGGGACCAGGTGATCTCCCGGACGTTTCAACCGTCGTTTACGGTAATGCGGGACGGGACCCTGCTCTGTTTTTGTCAGGGTCGTCTCGGCAGCGGCTGGGATGACGACCTGAAAGTGGTGCTAATGAACCGGAGCCGGGATGGTGGGCAGACGTGGGAAGGGCAGCGGGCGATCACCTCTCCGATGAACCATTTCGCGATCAGCAGTTTTTGTTTTGAGGAAGGGGGCGTGGAGAAGGTGGCTTTTGTGGTCTGCGTGGATTTGAACGTGACCCGGAATACCTATAGAGGGGACAAGGCGAATTGGGCGGATCCCGGGTTTGATCTTGAGGGG
Organism: uncultured Opitutales bacterium; assembly: GCA_964417945.1. Lineage (GTDB taxonomy): Bacteria > Verrucomicrobiota > Verrucomicrobiia > Opitutales > JABSRG01 > CAYQKH01. The sequence goes on along the minus strand of CAYQKH010000038.1, from coordinate 16,950 downwards.
GTTTCTCCGGAGACCGGGTGTCTACTGTTGCGGTATGTTTCCGAGGACGTGGGGGAAAGCTGGGGGGTGGAACCAATCACAGGGGAGGCGAGCTTTCTGGGGAAGCCCTGCCAGGGCTATGTTCCAGTTTTTGCCAATCTGATCGGGCAGATCCAGGCGGTGTCATCCGGACCTCATGCGGGACGGATTTTCACCTCGGGCCCGGTTTACGGGGAGCCCGAAGGCACCCCGCTGACCGCGAACTTCCGCAACCATGATACCATCGGCTCGGCAGTCTTTTATTCGGATGACAACGGGGCCAGCTGGCAAATGGACGGGCTGGCGGCGGATTACCTGGCAAACGAAAGCTCGGCAGTGCAAATCCATGATGAAACGGAACTGCTGATGGTCAGGCGCTTGAATCCGGGGAAGAAATTCCAGAAGAAAGCGCCGCTGACAGATTGGCGGCCGGGATTTGGGCACCGGATTTTTCAGACCTCGGGGGACTGGGGGAGAACCTGGTCCGCCTACCGGGCGGAGCCGGTAAGCGGAGTGCCCTGCCACGGGGTCCTGGATCGGGTTGGAAACCGGATCTATTTTTCAATCCCCAAAGGGGTGGGGCCGACGGTAGAGCGGAATTATGATATTGGTCGGGAGCGAGGGGCGATTTACTTCAGCGATGACGAGGGGGCGACGTGGAACCACCGGGTGATCGAGCCGGGAACGTTTTCCTATAGTACGGTGGGCAAGCTGAACACGAAGGAACGAATCTGTTTTTATGGGAAATGCGCGATGGGGGACGGCGGGGTTGCCTACCGGGTGTTTACCGACGCCTGGCTGGATGGAGAGGAGTGAGGGACGTAAAAGGGGAGCCTTGAAAAGTTGCAGTGGTGCGGCCCCTCCGGCTTCAGCCGTCGCCTTTCAGGAATTGATAGGAGACGGAAAGCGGCCTTTATGAGGGGGGCTTGCCATAGGGAAGAGGTCGCCGCGTTGGGCTGCTCCTACGGAGGTTAGGAGGAGCGGAAAGCGTCGAGGATGGCGGGGATGTGTTTTTTGAAGGCGAAGAAGCCTTTGGTGGCCTTGGGGTAAAGTTCGTGAGCCCAGGAGAGGCGGAGGAAGTGAAGGCGGATGCGTTCGGGGGCAAGGGCGAGGCGTGCGGATTCGAGTTGGTCGCGCCATGGGCCGACCGGGGGAAGGAGGCAGGCGAGGTCGGGTAATTGGTTTTCCCGTGCCCACTGGAGGAGGCGGTCCTTGTAGGCGGAGGTCGTGGCGGCGTTCGTGATCGGGCACTGGAAATGATCGACGGCGCGCCGGGCGGCGTCGTTGAGGGCGGCGGCGGACCACTGTCGGACGGGCTCGGCGATCTGATAGGAGCGATAGAGGTCTTCGGGCAGGCCGTGGAAGATGGCCTTGACGGGGAGATTGCGGACAGGGGACCGTTCGGGCAGGCAGTCCTCGGGGGTGAGGATCAAGCCGCAGGGGCGGTTCAGCAAATCGGACGGAGCGACGGTCTTGGGGAGGGGCTGGATGCTGCGATTCTCCTCGTATTGAAGCGGTTCGGGGTCCTCGTCGAGGCGGGACGGCTGAAAGCGCCCGCCGGTGAATTTAGAAATATTGCTGGCGGTTGCGACGTAGTGCTTTCCGGGAGTCTGGATTCCGGCGACCCATCGCCAACCGAGAGTGTTGCTGGCGGGGTCGCCATCGAGGAGGTGCTGGAAAAAGAAGTCGGCGCCGAGTTCCCAAGGCAGGTTGAGGGTGAAAATCCAGATCGAGGCGAACCACATACGGGCGTGATTGTGGAGGTAGCCATTGTCCACCAATTCCCCGGCCCAGGCATCGAAGGCGTCGATACCGGTCTGGCCGTGGATGGCGCGGGAATAGGATTCCCCAAGCTTGGGACGGTCTTCCAGTTGCCGGAGCCGAGCTTGACGTTCCACACGATAGGCGGACCACACTTGGGGACGCAGTTCGAGCCAGCCTTTCCAGTAGGTGCGCCAGAATACTTCCTGGATGAATTTCTCGGCGTCATTCTGGCCGTGCTCGCGAAAGGCTGCCTCAACAACCTCCCGCTCAATGAGAAGGCGCCGCCGGATGAAGGGGGAGAGGCGGGAGACGTGAGCGGGCCGACCGGTCCCAAAATCAAAATTTCTGCCGTTCGCGTAGGCCCGACCGGCATGTGGAAGAAAGGAATTCAGGGCCGTGACGGCGTTTTCCCGGGAAGGTTTTGAATTCAGAGGGTTCATGGAAATTGTTTTGCAAGGTCGGGCAGGAATTGGTGCTGTCAAGAAGGCTGGCGACAAATCTGCCAGCGATTAAATCGAATTCCCAGGCGTCGATGGTGAGATTTTTGAGAAGAGAACGATGGCTGCCGAGGAGCCCGCGCGACGGGGCCGAAATCGTTGGGATGGGGGTCCTCTACGTGTTGAGTGCTTTGATGGGGATGTTTTTCAGTCCGCCGGAAACGACGATAACGTCGATCTGGCCCCCACTCGGCTTGGCGGTGGGGTTGCTCTACCTGCGGGGGATGCATCTCTGGTGGGGGGTATTGGCGGGTGAGTTGGGGGTGATGGTCGCCCTCCAAATGGAGAGCCCGCTGTATTTGCTGATCCTACTCGGCAACACCCTGAATGCGGTGGCGGCGACATTGATCTTAAAGAACAGCGGCTTCGAGCCTGGGTTAAGGCGGTTGCGGGATTTATTTATCCTGGGCGTGTCTGCCGGCTTGACGGTTGCGGTCATTGGATCGGTGCTCGGGGTGGGGATGGAACTGATCAACGGGAAATCGCAGCCGGATCTCGCGGAATCATTGAAATTGCTCTTCATCTGGGTCGCCGGGGACTATATGAGCCTATTGCTCTATGCTCCGCTGCTGGTCGGCTGGGTATCGTGGCGGGGGCTGCAGTGGGACCGTCGCGCGGTGGTGGAGTGGCTACTGTTGATCTTTTTCCTGCTCTCGATCCTTAGTTATGTGTTTCTTTTAGAACCGGGAGAAAACGCGGGCGGGCTTCCGACGGCATTTCTGGTCTTCCCGGTCCTGATCTGGGCGGGAATGCGGTTCCGAGTGCCGGGGGCGCTCCTGGCGAATTTCTTCATCACGGGAATGGCACTTTTCGGGCTGTGGCGAAATGGGGTCGGTCCAGAGGGGACGGACACGCAGGTGCTTTACACAATTTTTCTCCTGACGTCCTTGGTTTCTGGGCTCTTTCTTGCCACGATCAACGAGGCACGGCATGAAGCGGAGGTCCGGCTGCGCAAACGGGGTGCTTTTTTCCGGCAGATTCTGGATTCGCTCCCAAGCGGTCTGCTCATCCGAAGCGAAGGAGGCGAAATCCGCTTTGTAAATGCATTCTGGGCGGAATTTTTCGGACTGGGTGGAAATCGTTTGGAGGGGAGCCGGGACACTGAAGTGGAAAATCGCAAGGAGCCGGAAATAATGGGGGAGGAGGCATGCTGGGTGGTTGGCCTGAATTCGGCGGCAAAAGGGGATAAGCGGGACCTCGCCTTTTTTCGCAAGCCAATTCCGCTCGAGGACGAACCTCAGCCGGGTATCCTGCTACACATGGAGGACCAAACGGAGATGCTCGCGGCGCGCGAACAGATTCGCCTGAGTGAAGCCCGGCTCAAATCCGCGATCCAGGGCGCGGAAATCGGATTGTGGAGCTGGGATGTCGAACGGGATCTGATGCACCGGGATCCCTCCTGGTTTCACCTGCTCGGATATGAGACGGATTCTTTTCCAGGAGTGGAGGATCCCTGGCAGGTGATCGCTTATCCAGAGGACCGCGAGCGCGTGGGGGCGTATTACCGGAAACGTCTGGAAACCCGCTTGAGCACCTTCGAGATCGAGTATCGCCTGAAACACCGGAATGGCAGCTATCAGTGGTATATTTCGCGTGCGCATGTGACCCGGCGGGACCCGACAGGCGCTGCCTCGGAAATCATGGGTGTGCTCTTTGACGTGACAACGATCAAGGAGGCGGAGATGGAGCTGCGTCGGGCGAAGGAGACGGCGGAAAGCGCGAGCGAGGCGAAAAGCTACTTTCTGGCGAACGTTTCCCATGAAATCAGGACGCCGTTGAACGCGATACTGGGGATGGCCAGCATCCTGCGCGAGACCGAGTTGGACGCGGAACAGGAGGATTACCTAGACACGATTTCCCAGAGCGGGGAAAGCCTGCGGAGTTTGATTTCCGAGGTATTGGATTTTTCCAAAATCGAGAGCGGGAATCTTGAGTTAGAGTGCCAGGAGTTCCCGCTGGCGGAATGCTGCGAGGAAGCAGAGCTGGTTTTTCAAAACCGATTAAAGGAGCGTAAGCTGGCCTTCAGCTGTGAATTGGACGAGCGGTTGTCGACGTATTACCTCGGGGATGTTCAGCGGTTACGTCAGGTTTTCTTCAACCTTGTGGGAAATGCAATCAAGTTCACGGAGGAAGGCTGGATCCGCTTGCGGGTAGGTCCGGTGGATCTCGACAACCTCCCCCCGGCGATGGAGGAGCGGCTGGGCGAGCCGATGACCGCCTACCTCGCCGGCTATGAGACGGAGTTTGTGCAATTTGAAGTAGAGGACACGGGAATCGGGATCGCGGAAGACCGCCAGGACAAGATTTTCGAGTCTTTCACGCAGGCCGATCCCTCGACGACCCGAAAATATGGCGGCACTGGGCTGGGACTGGCGATCTGCCGGAACATTACGCATGCGATGGGAGGAGGGATCTGGTTGGAGAGCACCCCCGGGAAGGGCAGCCGTTTTCGCTTCATCGTGGAGTTGGGTCGGGTTCCGGAAGAGTCAGCGGTCGACTCGAGCTTGAAAGGACAAACCCTGAAGACGGACTGCCCTGTCGAGGAGCTCCGGAAGGGGGAATCCGCCAAGGGGATGGGCGAATTTGCGAAGCAATACCCCTGCAGGATATTGGTCGTGGAGGACAACGAGACGAACCGCCGGGTGCTGATGACCTTGCTGACCCGGATGGGCTTCCGCCCGACTTGCGTGGATAATGGCCAGGCGGCGGTCGAGTTGGTGGAGCGGAAAATCTTCGACCTGATCCTGATGGATATCCGGATGCCGGAAATGGACGGGTTGACCACGACCCGGCTGATTCGAAAAAAGCTGAGTCGGGACCAACAGCCGAGGATTGTGGCCCTGACCGCCCACGTCTTGAAGGGCGAGCGGGAAAAGTGCCTGCTCAGCGGGATGGACGACTTTATCGCCAAACCGATCACTCCGGAAAAACTGAAGGAAACGATCCAGTCCTACGCGGTCTCGACGAACCAGCCGTTTACCCGCTGAGGCGAGGGAAATCCGCTAACGCAGGCGGTTAAAGGCACAAATAAGGGCCTTGAGGCCGGCTGTCTCGATACTGGAATGGGTCCCGCATCCGTAGGCGGTTCGGCTGTCCCTGTGCTGGAGCTGGACGTAGGCGGCGGAATCGGTGGCGGAGCCACCGCCGAGCGCGTGCTGGCGGAAGTCCACAAGGTGGAAATCTTTCCATCCCTCCCGTTCCATGGCGTGGACAAAGGCATTGATGGGCCCGTTACCGGAACCTTCGATGGTTCGCTCCACACCCTGAAAGCGGACCTGAGCGACGCACCGGTAGCGCTGGGATTCATTTTCCTCGGGGATGCGATCGACATCCTCGTTGAGCAACTCAAGCGGCTCGATGCGGTTGATGAATTCGGCTTTGAAGGCCTCGTAGATCTCCACCACAGAAAGCTCCTTCTGCAGGCGGTCGGCCACATCGTTGACGTGTTGGCCTACTTCGCTGTGCATCGGCTTAGGAAGATCGAAGCCGTACTCGCCGGCGAGGACAAAGGCCACGCCTCCTTTCCCACTTTGGGAATTAATGCGGATGATCGCTTTGTAATTCCGCCCGATATCGGCCGGGTCGATAAGGAGGTAGGGGACCTCCCAAAGCGGTTCTTCCTCGTCCACCTGCCGCTGTTTTCGGGCATCCATGCCCTTTTTAATGGCATCCTGGTGGGATCCGCTGAAGGCGGTAAAGACGAGTTCTCCGGCATAGGGCAGGCGGGGAGGAACCTCCATGCGGGTGACTCGCTCATACACCTGGACAATCTCAGGCAGGTTCCCGAAGTCGAGCCCGGGCCAGATCCCTTGCGTGTAGAGGTTCAGGGCGACGGTGACGATGTCGAGGTTGCCGGTTCGTTCCCCGTTACCGAAGAGGGTGCCCTCGACGCGATCGGCACCGGCCATCAGGCCAAGCATCGTCGCAGCGATTCCGCAGCCCTGATCATTGTGTGTGTGGAGAGAAAGGATGGCGGCATCCCGTCGGCTGATATTTCGGCAGAACCACTCGATCTGGTCCGCGTGAACATTTGGGGTGGCGACTTCTACGGTGGCGGGAAGATTGAGGATAATGGGGTGCTCGGTAGAAGCGCCCCACGCCTCCATGACGGCCTCGCAGACCTCGAGGGAATAATCGACCTCAGTATCGCTGAAGCTCTCCGGGGAATACTGAAAGGTGACCTCGGTCTCGGGCAACTCGGGGAGAAGGGAGCGGACGAGAAGGGTGCCGCGAACGGCGATCTCCTTGATCGCCTCCTTATCGAGGTTGAAGGTAATTTTCCGCTGGACCGGGGAGGTGGAATTGTAGAGGTGGATGATGGCTTTCCGGGCACCCTTGAGACTCTCAAAGGTCCTGCGGATGAGGTGCTCTCGGGCCTGGACGAGAACCTGGATGGTGACGTCTTCGGGAATACGGTTTTCCTCGATGAGCCGACGGGTGAACTCGAATTCGGTTTCGCTGGCGCTGGGGAAGCCCACCTCGATCTGTTTAAAACCGATGCGGGTCAACATCTCGAACATCTCCAGTTTCTCGTTAACGCTCATGGGGATGGCGAGGGCCTGGTTCCCATCGCGAAGGTCGACACTGCACCAGATCGGGGGGGCTTGGAGGGTCTGATCCGGCCACCGTCGATCCGGCAGGGGGAGAGAAGGAAAGGGTTTATATTTTGTGATGGGGGGGCGCTTCATGGCTAGGGTGCCTACAGCTAAAAGGATAGATTAGGGAAAAACAATTCAGGACCTCTGGCGGGGTCCATCTGCCGTTGACGTCGGGGGGTCGGAATTGGGCGGCGACGCCAGCCGCCCTGCTTTTTTCGGTCAAGTTCCCCGGGCGGGGAGAAGCAGGGCAGGGGCCGCTCCTTCCGGGAGGTGGGTCCCGGAATCGTTCGCGACGAAAAAAGGAAAAGACGGCTGCATAGGGCTCTTAAACTGGAACCCCGTTCTATTGGGGTCAAGATCTCAAACGCGTGAATTCGCCTTGTGAAAGGGTTCCATCCGGCTATAAAGGGGGACATATTTAATCATGGGGCTGTCCTGGCAAGGTCCGCGCTTTGGATTGATTATGCAAACCAACCCCGTTTACCCTTTTCAGCACACCACTTTCAGGCCGCTGTCTCCTAATAAAGGAATATGTCGATTTTCAACAAATTGCGCTCACCAGAATCCGGAGAGAGCAAAGAATTATTTCGGGCGGGTGAGAACTACGGGGATTACAAGATACTCCAGCTGATCAGCACGAGTATCATCGGCTGTTTTTACCTGGCGGAAGACGTCAATACGGGGAAGCAGGTGAGCCTGATGGTGATGCCGAGCAAGACGAGCACGGATCCCCGATTTGGCGACCGCTTCCGGAAATTGGTGGAGCGGGTGAAGGAGTTGAATCACGAGAACGTGCTCCCCCTGCTGGACGGGAAGATTGTAAGTCGACGGTATGTTTTCATTTATGAGGCGATCGATGAAGAAGCGATCATTTTAGAATCCTATCCGGACGAGCTGGGCTCCGGAAAGATCGCAAACTCCCAACATCCCTTCACGTTGGAAGGCCAGCGGGAACGGGACGCCCGTGAATCGGGAGTGGAGGGTGAGACTGCGGATCGAACGCCGAGCCGCGAGAGTGGAAACACCGGCGGGGGCGAGCAACCGGCGGCGACGGCTTCCCGGATTCCTTTTCTATCGCGCAATCCTCTTGGAATCGGAATCAACCGGGCGAAGCCGGTGGGGGTGCCCTACCCGCAGGCGGCGCCGATTTTCCGTCAGGTGCTCGAATGCCTGAAGTATATCCACAGCGAGGGGATGGACCACCTCAGTCTGACCCCGAGCAATATCCTCTACTACCCGGATGGATCGATTCGTATTTTCAATATCGGATTGACGCACACGCTGGAGAAGGAGCTTTTCGAGCGGATTGTGTCGGCGGAGATCAGCCCGATCCAAAGCGGGCCCCGGAAAGTGATCTTGAACACGATCGATATGTTCAGCCCGGAGATTCGCGGGGGGGAGGCCTACCGAGCAAACAGCGACATCTACGGTGTGGGGGTGCTCTGCTACTGGTTGCTCAGTGGAAAAAAGCCGAACATGGGCAAATACCAGAGCCCCCGCGATACGGCGGAGGATATACCGGGCAACTGGGACCTCTTTCTCTACAAGTCGCTCGATACGGACCCGAAAAGCCGTTATCCGACGATTGCGAACCAGCTGTCGGACTTCATCAAGATCAACATGCCACAGCGCCAGCGGGCAAACAACCTGCTGGTGAACCAACTGGAGCGGATCCCGGTACCGGAAAAGATCAAGCAGCGTGGAGGTTCCTATGCGTTGACCTTTCGGCTTTCGATCATCGGGTTGCTGGGAATTGTGCTCGTAGGGGTCTTCCAATGGTTTATTCTGCGCATCATTCCAGAAGATGAAATCGGGGGACGGGAAATTGCCTTCATCACGCAGGAAGGGGGCACGCCGAACGTGCAAATGACCTTCTCCCCGGAGCGGGTTCGGGTAGAATTCCCGGGGACGGACTCTCGTTTCATCGTGCTGAACGGAGAATTGGACTTGAACGTGAAGCGTGGAAGCCGACCGATCCGGGTCACCGCACCGGGACACTTTCCCCGAGAATTCGAGCTGGACATCAAGACAACTCCGCTGGATCCGCTCAACGTGTTGTTGGTTCCGAAATGGGCGAAAGTCCGGATCCTAGGCACGCCCGAGGCGGTTATTTCGGCCTTCAACGAGAAAGGGCAGCGATTTGACGTCGGCGTGATCGGGGATGATGGCGTCCTCTCGGCGGATGAAGCCCTGGTTGCGGGAAGTTATCGATTGGAATCCGAGTTGTTGAACTACGAGACCCTAACGACGGACCTGATGGAGTTCCCCTTCAATGAGTTTCGCGAAGTAGAGATGGAGTTAAGGGCGCTTCCGGGCCAAGTGGAGGTAATTTCGCAACCCGCGGGCGCGACAGTCTTCATCAACGGGCAGGGGATGGGCGAAACCCCTCTGAATCTCACGGATCTGCCGGTGAAGAAGAGCCTGAATATCGAGTTGGTCCTGGACGGATATCGAGAAAAACGGCAGACCTTCAAGCTGCGCCCGAATGCCAATCTTTTGCTGGATTTCGGCAACCTGATCATGAAGACGGGGGAGATCCGTCCGACGGTTTCGCTGGATGCGGGCACCCCCTCCGAGGAGCTTCTGGAGAACCTCACCTACATTGTGGACGGGGTCTCCTTTTCAGGGACGACCCAGGTGCTGTCTCCGGTGATGGAGGGCGAGCACACCCTGCGGGTAGAGCACCCGAATTATTTCCCGGCGGAAGTAAACCTCCGGGTGGGCGACGGGCGCTTCACGCCGGTAACGATTGACCTGAGCCCAAGGCCGGGACAGTTGACGGTAAAGCTGGATCCCTCCTTGAAGTTTGAATTGTTGGCGAATGGGGTATCGATCGATCCGATCAATGGAGCGGGCACGACTTTTTCGCTGCCGCCCAATCAGGAGTTTAATCTGGAGGTGAAAATCCGTGACCACTTGAGCGCGACCCGAAGCCTGACCTTCAACCCGAACCAGCGCGAAATGTGGCGGATGAAGGCGGTGCCGATACCGGGCCCGGAATCGGGGGCAGACTACCTTGTGCCGTATGTAGGAGTGGACCTCGTCGCGGTGTCCCCGGGAAGTTTTATCATGGGAAGTCCCCCGGAGGAGATCGGGCGCTTACCGGAGGAGGGGCCGATGACGGATATGCGGATTAGCCGCCCCTACTGGATCGGCATGTATGAGATCCGGCAGAGCGAGTATTTTTATATCATGGAGCGGAATCCGAGCCGCTTTGAAGGGGCGAACAATCCGGTGGATTCCGTGTCTTGGGAGGATGCGATGCAGTTTTGTAACCGGCTGACGGTAATCGAGCGGCAGGCCAAACGCTTGCCGGAGGGCTACGTCTACCGCCTGCCCACAGAGGCGGAATGGGAGTATGCCGCGCGAGCGGGAACCGCGACACCGTTTTTCTGGGGGGATTCCGCGAATCCGGACCTTGGAAATTTCAAGGGCGTTTATCCCCGGGATTTCAATAAGGATCGTGAAATTTCGGGAATCTATGGATCGGTTGCGGTCGGCAAATATGGGCCCAACAAATGGAGCCTTTACGACATGCATGGCAACGTCCGGGAATGGGTTTATGACACTTGGAACGCCCGGTTGCCGGGGGGGGCGGTTACAGACTATGCCGGAGCGGAGTCCGGACGCCAGAAAAGCTTCCGGGGCGGGGGTTGGGAAGATCCGGCAAAGCTTTGCCGGTCGGGGGTGCGAGAGGGCCTGCGACCTTCGACAACCAGTTCCAGCCTCGGGTTTCGCATCGTCCTTGGTCCGGAACTGGAGTAGGAGATGGGTATGGGTTTACAGGATCGAATCCGTTGTGTCTTCAGTCTTGGACTTTTCCTCTCGGGTGTTCTGTCGGGATCGGCTCAGGTTGAAGCGCAGGATAGGGAGACGGAAGCCCCGGGCAATCAGCGTGAGGAAAGCCGGATCCGCATGCCGAAAGCGGAGGTGGAGGATATCGATGCTTTCCTTGCGAAGCCCGGGGAGGAAATGGGCTTTCAAATTAATGAGTTGATGAAGCGCTACCTGGAGACCAACGGCGGCCGCTCGGCGATCGAGTCCGTGGGAAGTATCCGAATCAAGGGCAAGCTTTTGAGCGAGGCGGGGACGATTCCGTTCACGCTGATCAAAAAGCGTCCGGACCGGATCCACCTGACGCAGGATTTTGGAGACTACCTAATGGTGACCAACTATGACGGGGAGACGGTGACCCGGCTGGTCCAACAGGGGGACCGGACTTTCCTTCAGGAAATGGAAGCCGCGGAGCAGGAGGCGTTCATCCGGGATGCGCGGTTCAACTCGATCCTCGTCGAATATTCCGAGGAGTATAACCGGCTGACCTTGAGCGGCACGAAGGAGGTCAACGGCTTCAATTGCTACGAGGTGGAGATCGACCTTCCGGAGGGTCGGGTGCAGGTTTACCTCGATGATCTTCGATTTCGGGTTCAGCGGGAGATTATCGAACGCGGCGATAGGGTCGAGCGGACGACCTATTTCGGCCACGAACAGCACGGGAGCATCTGGTTCGCTAGAGAAATCCTCGTGGAGAACCCCGGGCGGAGCTACCGGATGGAGATCGAAGAGGTCGACCTCAACATTGGGATATTCGACTCGTTCTTCTCGGATTTATCGGCGCAGCCTTAGGTATGACCCTCGATTCGGACCGTATGAACGGGAAGGGCTGGAGGCGTGTGGGATGGGTGGTGCTGGGTTTAGGGCTCGGCGGTCTCGCCCTTTGGGCAGTTGTCGCTTCGCTGCCTTGGGGGGTGGAGTGGTTTGTTCGCGAACAGCTACAAAACCGGGTAGATCCGAATGCGGAGTTCGAAATAGTGGGAATCGGTCTGCGCAAAGCCGGTTTCAAGCGCCTGGTGATGGGCGATGAGGAGACGGGTTGGCGAGTGGAAGCAGGTCCGGGTTGGGTTTCGTATCATCCGGCCGAGCTGGTTGGAGAGCAGCGGGCGGAGGGAGTGGTTCTCGAGCGGGCTTCGGTTCGGATTCATCTCCCCGAAGCGGACTTGGGGAAGGGGAAACCGAAGACGGGCGGGGCCTCCGGAGAAGCCGGCTGGGAATTGACGGGAATCGTCGACAACCTGCCTTTGGATTTCGCCGAAGTAAAGGATCTGTCGGTGTCGCTTTGGCGAGGAGAGACTCTCTTCGAGTTGGGAGGCTTCCTGCGGGGACAGACGACCCCGCGGGGATGGGAACAGGTTCTCTCGCTCAAAGAAGAAGCCCTCGGGTTGGAAGCGCGCTTCCTCGGGCACCTTGATTTCGAGGTTGCAACCTGGATTGCGACAGGGGAAGTCTCCGCGACGGAATTGAGAGGCGGGTTTGAGAGTTTCTCAGACGGCCTGCCGACGGTATGGCAGGGGTTCACCCCATGGCTACCGGAACGAATCGAGCTGGAAGCGCAGGTTCGTGGACGCGGGAGGCGTGTGGAGCAGCTTAGCGGCCTGTTTTCAGCGGGACCCGCCCGGGTCACGCTCGGTGGTGTCATCCTGGATTGGGCGGGTTTTGCCGGCGGAGGTATTTTGAAAGGGGCTAACTTGGAGGAGGGTTCCTTCCGGGTGCACGGGCTCCTGAACTCGCTGGAGGTGGGGAACGGGTTGGAAAGTGCCTCGATGGCGGTGGAACTTTTTCGAACCCGCGACCGGAAACTCCGGGCGCAAGCGGGTCCTTTCGAATTGCGCTGGGCGGAAGGCGGTATAGCCGGGCAACTCCAGCTCGAGGCACCGTGGCCGACCTGGGACGGCGAGGGCGGAGATTTCGGTGTGTCGCCCCTGAACTGGAACCTGCAATCCGAATCCGCGGAGTTATCCGGCTTTTCCCTCGGTCCGCTTTCGGGGGGGGGCCTTTTCGCCCCGGACCGGGCAAATCTGCTCTTGAACGAACTGCTTGAGGCGATGCCGGATGGCGGAACCGCGGCCTGGTTGGCCTTTGCGGAATCCCATTTCTCGGGATCGGCGGAAGCCGAGCTTGCCAGCCTGAGGAAGGAAGGGCTTCTGGAGGCCGAGGGATTGAAACTGAAGGTGGACTTGAAAGAGGGAGCCGATGGAGACGGGGAACTGGTTGGAGAGGCTTCAGTCGAGATGGGAATTGCCGAGGCACTTTTTCTTGAGGGCGTGCGGGCGTCCGCGCGGGTCTCCGTTGCCGAAGAACAGGATTGGGAATCATTGGTCCGGCTCGGGGAAGGACTTGGCGGCGGTATCCGGTCCCAACTGGAAATGCTGACGAAGCTGCCCGCCGGGCAGGCAGCGATCGGGATGGAGACTGCGAGCCTGCCGGGTTTGTGGGATGGAGAGTCCGTTGCGTTACAGGCCGACTGGGCCGGAAACGCCTCTCCCATCAAACTCCAGGCCGGAGTGGAGGGCTTCCAATACGGAGGTATGACGCTGCGAAACCTCAACGTTGACGGGACATTCGGGGCGACGGGCGGAATCGCACAGGTTTGGGCCGACCTGCCCGGGATCTCGACGGACGGGCTATCCCTTGATTACGCGGAAGCCTCAGAGCAGGTCGGCTGGAATTGGACCGCTATTCTGTCCCGAACGACGATGAAGGACAGCCCGATCGCCGGGCTGTTTGACTCCTCACTAAAAAGTATTCGGCTCGGCGGGGAAATTTCTGCAGCATTCGAGGGTGGGTTCGCGGATCGGGAGAATTGGCAGGGAAAGGGGCGGGTGCTCTTAAAGGGGGTTCGTTCGTCGGCTGCGGAGGGTAAGCTGGAACTGGACGGGCTCAACGGCTCGATCCGTTTCCGCACGATCCATCCTCTGGCTACCGAAGCGGGGCAGCTCCTCCGGGTTTCCCGGTTGGAAGCCGGGGGCTTCGTGGCCAGCGGAATTCAATGCCTCTTCGAATTGAGTGAGGGCGGTGCGATCCGGGTGAGTTCGTTTCAGGCAGATGTCTTTGGCGGGCGGATCCGCGCCGAGGCCTTTACCTATCAACCGGTTCAGCCGGATGTCCGGATCACGTTGCACCTCGAAAGGGTCCAACTGGCCGAATTGCAAAAGCAGATCAAGGACTTCCCGGGAACGATGGAGGGCCGGGTCAACGGTGTCCTGAGGCTGACCTGGGATGGCCGGGATGTGGGAGTCGGTCGCGGCTTCCTCGAACTAACACCCGGCACCACCGGACAACTGAGGCTCAACCTCGACGGCAAGGCCTCTTCCCTGGACAGCCCCGCTTACGACTTCGTGAAGAACATCGCGCAAACCCAGACTGCAGTGGAGACCCTCCGCAGCGTCGAAGTGCGGGAGGCACGATTCGACCTCTTCAATGAGGAGAACGCAAATAATCCCAACCAGCTCGTCTTACGGGGAATCAGTCGCTCCATCCAGCCCGCCACCCCCGTCGACCTGACCGTCAACTTGCGCGAGGATGTCGAGGAAGTCCTTGCCCAGGCGCTGAAGTTTTTTCTCAGCCAGCCTTAAGTAAAAATTCCCCAAGGAGATTCCGGTGGCCGGACTCCCACGAAAGAGGATCCAACAGAGGACGGACGCATTCGCGAAAATCTTTAAATTTTGCGTTTGACCCCTTTTTTTGGAGGTGGATAGGATGGCGGATCTATGGCATATACGGATCCTTTTCCCAAGCCCGACACGAGCTGGTTCACGGAGGCGCGTTTCGGGATGTTCATTCACTGGGGGCTCTACGCCCTGGCGGCCCGGCACGAATGGGTGAAATACCACGAGCGGACTAGCGATGCGGACTACCGGAAGTATTTCGAGAACTTCAACCCGGACCTTTATGATCCGGTGGAGTGGGCGCGAATGGCGAAGCTGGCGGGGATGAATTACGTGGTCCTGACGACCCGGCACCACGAAGGGTTTTCGCTCTGGGACACGGCGTTTTCGGACTACAAGGTGACGAACACGCCCTACGGGAAGGATTTGCTGGCACCCTTTGTGAAGGCGTTTCGGGACGAGGGGCTGAAGGTGGGATTTTATTATTCGCTGCTGGATTGGCACCACGAAAACTACACGATCGACTGGCGACACCCGCAGCGGGACGACAAGGGGGCCCGGGCGAGCAACGCGGAGCGGGATATTTCGAAGTATGCGGAATTCATGCGGAACCAGGTGCGGGAGCTGCTGAGCGCCCACCGTCCGGATATCATTTGGTATGATTTTTCTTTTCCGGGCGAAGACGGTAAGGACCACACCCACTGGGAATCGGAAAAGCTCTATGAGCTGACGCGGGAGATCTGTCCGGATATTTTGATTAACAACCGGCTGGACCTGGAGGGGGTGGGGGATTTCGTCACCCCGGAACAATTTCAGCCGGTGGCGCAGCCGACGGACGGAGAGGGCAACCCGCTGGTCTGGGAGGCCTGCCAGACCTTTTCCGGGTCCTGGGGCTACTACCGGGACGAGTCTACCTGGAAGAGCGTCGACTTGCTTCTTCGGATGCTGGTGGACGGGGTGAGTTTGAACGGAAACCTCCTCCTGAATGTGGGGCCGACGGCGCGTGGAGAGTTTGACGAACGGGCGCTCGACCGGCTTTTCGGAATGGGCGAATGGATGGCGGCGAATGCACGCTCGATTTACGGATGCGGGGCCGCACCTGTGGAATGGGCACCGCCAAAGGATTGCCGCTATACCTACAACCCGAAGACAAACCGGTTGTATGTGCATATTTTCGCCTGGCCGTTCCGGCACCTGCACCTGCCGGGGCTGAAGGGGAAGGTTCGTTACGCGCAGTTCCTGCATGATGGGAGCGAGGTGCAATTCCACAAGCCCCACCCGGACAGCAACAACAGCCGCGTGGCATCGGAGGACAACCTGATCCTGGAAGTTCCGATCCAGGAGCCCCCGGTGGAGGTTCCGGTGATTGAGTTGGTGCTTTAAAGTAGGCCGCGGGCCGCAGTGGGAGCAGATTGTATGAATAAGGAAGGGGCCGCAGATTTATCAGAGGGAGCGGAATGCATGAAGGGTGAAGGGGCCGCAGATTTATCAGAGGGAGCGGAGGGGGTGGATGTCGCTCGGGCTGGATCCCTGTTGTTTTGGAGAGCGCGGGCACCCGGCGTGCTGGTTCTGGGGTTTGTGGTGGGGATATTTCTGGCCCTGATCCCGGTCTCCACATCGGGTGCTTTACCGGTGGGGTCGGCGGTAGAAGAGGCTCTGCCTCATTACAAGCACCTGCACCGGAATCCGGAGCTATCGTTGCTGGAGCGAAAAACCTCGGATTACCTCGCGGAACAGATGGCGACCTACGGGTATCGGCTGATACGGGATATCGGGAGTTTCGGTTTTGTCGGCATCCTGGAGAACGGGGAAGGACCGACGGTAATGATCCGCACGGATATGGACGCACTTCCGGTGGAGGAGGAGACCTGCTTGCCCTATGCGAGCACGGTGGTGATGGAGGACATGAACGGGAACGAACGCCCGGTGATGCACGCCTGTGGACACGATATGCATATGGCCTGCTGGTTGGGGACGGCTTACACGTTGGCCAAGCACCGCGACCGGTGGTCAGGGACGCTCGTCTTCCTCGCGCAGGCGGCTGAGGAATACGGGGACGGAGCGAAGAAGATGCTGGAGGCCGGATTGCTGGAGCGGGTACCGTTGCCGGACGCGGTCTTGGCGATGCATGTAAGCGCAACCCTGGCGACGGGGAAGATCGGCTACACGGCAGGCTACGCCTACTCCAACGTCGATGCGATGGAGATCACGGTTTTCGGGAAAGGGGGCCATGGTGCGTATCCGCACACCACGATCGACCCGGTGGTCCTCGCCTCGCGGATCGTCCTCGCGCTGCAGACCTTGCGGAGCCGCGAGTTTTCGCCGTTGGAGCCGCTGGTCGTGACGGTTGGGGCAATCAACGGTGGGACGAAGGGGAACGTGATCCCGGATGAGGTCTACCTCCAGCTGACCCTGCGCTACCACAATCCCGAGCTGCGGGAGCCGCTGATCGAGGGGATCCGCCGGCTGTGCAACGGGGTGGCGGCATCCGCCGGGGTGCCCGAGAGCTTGTATCCAAAATTAAAGTACTACCCGACGGCGCTGCCCGGGGTCTACAACGACCCGGACCTGACGATGCGGCTGGTCCTGGCCTGGGAGGCCGAGCTGGGGGAGAAGGATGTCCTGAAG
>CAYQKH010000037.1:0-21977 GCA_964417945.1 uncultured Opitutales bacterium | reverse complement strand
GGGCTTTCCGGCGAGGTCGTAGTCGCCCGGGGGGAGCCCGGCGACGTGCACGGCATCGGTGACGAGGAAACAACCCGCGGGACCCTTGAGGCGGTGGACGATGCGGACAAAGTCGGGGATGAGGTGAAACCCGTCGCAGATGAGCCCGGATTGAAGGAGGGGGTTGGAGAGCTGGGCCCAGATCGGGGCGTGGTGTCGATCGATGCTCTGGGGGCAGCCGTTGCCGAGATGGGTATTGAGGGTGGCGCCGGCCTCGACGGCACGGTGGATGACTTCCGGTTCGGCGTCGGTGTGGCTGAGCGCGATCCGGACCCCCGAGTCCACCGCCCGGCGGATGAATTCCGGGGCCCCTTCCCGCTCGGGAGCGAGGGTCAGGATGCGGATCCGGCCCTCCGCCGCCTCCTGAAAGCGCCGGAATTCCTCCCAGTCGGGGTCCTTCATGAAATCGGGGCGGTGCGCTCCCTGCGAAGGGCCCTCCGAGAGATAGGGGCCTTCCAGGTGGTAGCCGGGGACACTGGCGGCAAAACGGGGATCCGCCCGGCGGGCGGCTTCGAGGCGTTCGAATCCGCGGAGGAGGGCGTCGGGGGTGTTCGTGATGAGGGTGGGGAGGAATTGGGTTACCCCGCTGGACCAGATTCCCGGTAATATTCCGGGAAGGGTTTTGGGGTCCAGTTCGGGGTCGGAGAAATTGATCCCTCCGTAGCCGTTGATCTGGAGGTCGATCCATCCACCGCCCGCATAGGTCTCCTCCGGGGCTTCGGTGGCGGGTTCAATGGCTTCAATCCGGCCTCCCGAGAAGGTGATCCGGACGGGGCCTCGTTCGGGAATTCGTGTGATCCACTGCATGGTTCTATGCTCTACTTCCGTCTGTCGCTTCACAATGCAGAAACCGTTTGCGATTTCTAAAAGGGGGGGAGACAATATCCCAATTGCGATCAGTAATTCCAGAAATCCAATTCATATATCCCCCGGTCCTTCTTCAGGTGGCCTGAAAATGGGGAAATGTTAATGCATCAACAAAAAGTTAGAATTATGAGTGAACGAACCAGCATAACCGTCGCCAAGGGAGATGGAATCGGTCCCGAGATCATGGATGCGACCCTCCACATTATTCAGGAGGCCGGAGCGCAACTGGATATTGAGGAGATCTCGATCGGCGAAAAAGAATATTTAAACGGCAACGCGGCGGGGATCGCCCCGGACGCGTTTGAATCGATTCTGCGGACGAAGGTGTTCCTGAAGGCACCGATCACGACGCCGCAGGGTGGCGGATATAAGAGCCTGAATGTGACGACCCGGAAGGCACTCGGACTTTATGCGAACGTGCGTCCGTGCGTCTCCTACCATCCGTTCATCAAGACGAAGCACCCGAAGATGGACGTGGTTATTGTGCGGGAGAACGAGGAAGACCTCTACGCCGGAATCGAGCACCAGCAGACGACAGATGTGACGCAATGCCTGAAACTGATCACCCGGCAGGGGTCGGAACGGATCGTCCGGTATGCCTTCGAGTATGCGCGGGTGAATAATCGGAAGAAGGTAACTTGCTTCACCAAGGACAACATCATGAAGATCACGGACGGACTTTTCCACCAGGTCTTCGATGAGATTGCGCCGGAATACCCGGAGATTGAAAATGAGCACTGGATTGTGGATATCGGGGCGGCGAAGCTGGCGGACACGCCGGAAAATTTTGATGTAGTGGTGATGCCGAACCTTTACGGTGACATCCTGAGCGATGTGGCGGCGCAGATTGCGGGCTCGGTGGGGCTGGCGGGCTCGGCAAATATCGGTCCGGAGCACGCGATGTTCGAGGCGATCCACGGGTCGGCGCCGCGCCGTGCGGGCCAGAACCTGGCAAATCCCTCGGGGCTGTTCCTTGGAGCGGTGCAGATGCTGGTGCACATCGGGCAGGTCGAGGCGGCGGAACGTGCCCACAATGCCTGGTTGAAAACGATCGAGGAAGGGATCCACACTTACGACATCTTCAAGGAGGATGTAAGCAGAGAAAAGGTGGGAACAAAGGAGTTTGCGGAGGCGGTGGCCGTCCGGGTCGGGCAAAGCCCGGAGACCTTGCCCACAGTTGTCTACAACAAGGAAAAAGCCTCGATCAACACGAACCCGCCCTACCACCGTCCCAAAGTGGACCGGAAACTGATCGGGGTGGACGTCTTCTGCGAATTTATCGGAAAGACCGCCGACATCGCCGCGAAGCTGGAGAGCTGCAACGTTGACCGTCTGAAGCTGCGAATGATTTCGAGCCGGGGGATGTCGGTCTGGCCGGGTGGCTTCGAGCAGACCCTGCTCTGCGACCATTGGCGTTGCCGATTCCATATTGAGGATCCGGAAGGCGAAGCGGCGTTGCCCCACAGCGAGGTCGTCGCCTTGCTGGATCGGGTGAACCAATCGGGACTCGAATTTATCAAGACCGAGGGGCTTTACTACTTCGACGGAAAACCTGCCTTCCAGATGGGGCAGGGACAGAAGTAAATCCGGGGAAGGACCGGTTGCGGGGGGATTTTTAGAATGAGCCCGGTCGGAAACGGCCGGGCTCTTATTCTGTTTGGGATCGCCAGGTTTGATTGATCAAAAAGAGCAGGCTGAAGCACTGCTCTACGTGGGGGGGCTTTTAGATGAACCGAATGCCACGCTGGGCGGTGAGGTTGCGTTGGCTGACCGGTTGGTAGGGCTCTGCGGGGACGCCGGTCAGTTTGCCGTCGGAAACCCATTCGAGGTCCTCTCCGTAGAGTTCATTGAGAAGGAGGGCGGTGAGCGTTTCGAGGGATTCGGCGTGTGCGGGGTCGTCGGAAAGGTCGCGGGTTTCGCGGGGGTCGTCGGCAACGTTAAAGAGCTGGCGGTGGTTGCCGACGGGGTAGTAGATCAATTTGTAGTCGCCCGAGCGGATCATCCGGGAGGCGGTTTCCCCGGTTTCGAATTCGCCGTAGAGGTGGTCGCGGGATTCCCTGCGGAGGAGGGATTGGCCGTCAACAGTATCCGGAATCTCGATACCGGTAAGGTCGAGAAGGGTGGGCATCATGTCTTGCAGCTCGACGAGGCGGGAATCCCGGGAGTTGTGGGGAAGGCGCTGATCCCCGGCAGTAGGGACGATGAAGAAGGGGACGTGGGCGGAATTCTCGTAAAAGACGCTCTTCGCCCAGAGACCGTGGTCGCCGAGCATATCGCCGTGGTCGCTGGTGAAAGCGACGATGGTGTTATCGAGAAGACCCTGCTCGCGGAGATAGCCGAGGACGACCCGGATCTGGTGATCGATATGGGTGATCGTCGCATAGAAGGCCCGGCGGGCGAGCTCGATCTCGTTGCGGGGGGCGTGGGCGATACTAAAGCGATCACGGAGACGTCGGAGAGGAACGGGGAGGTGTTCGGGGTCGGCTGACCAATCTCCGAAAACCGGCGGGTCGATCTGCATACCCTGGTAGGTTTGGAGGTAGGCCTCAAGGGGCCAAACGGGCTGGTGAGGCCCGATGAAGGAACAGTACCAAAAGGCGGGCTTGCGCGGATCCCGACGATGCATCATCCGGCACATTTCCCGGGCGGTCCAGTTGGTGGGGTGGCAGTCGTCGGGGAGGTGCCAGGGTCGGGTGTGGTAGTCGTTATTGCAGAGACCGGTGGCATATTCCTGGCCGACATGGCCTTTCTCCGCGAGGTGAAGCTCCCAGTCATCGGCACCCGCGCCGAGGTGGTGTCGGCCTTCCTCGTTGAGGATGACATCGTCGAACCCGATCCGGTCGCGCTGGGGATAGACATGGAGCTTGCCTACGGCGTGGGCCTGGTAACCGGCGTCCCGGAAGCACTGGGCAAGGGTGGGGGCCTCGGGCATCTCGACGTGTTCGCCGAAATTCCGCATCCCGTGGGTGCGGGTGGATTGCCCGGTCATGAGGGTCCGGCGGGCCGGGATGCAGACGGGGCAGGCGGAGTAGGCGTTGGGGTAGGTGACCCCGCTGCGAGCGAGCTGGTCAAGGGTGGGGGTCATGCAGACGGGGTGCCCGGCAGGACGGGTCAGCGACCAGCTGAGATGATCGGCGCAGATGAGGAGAACGTTGGGAGGCTTTGACATGGGGATAAGGAAGGTAGGTGAGAAGGTGAGAAGGTGGGAAGGTGGGAAGGTAGGTGGGAAGGTGGGAAGGTGGGAAGGTGGAGGTCAAGGCCGAGTGCACCTCGGCGGTCTGGTTGGGTGGATGGATGGGAGGTGGCGAGTGGCAGGGGGATGGGGTTATGGCTGGGCCGACCGGTGAGGGTTGACGGCAGTGGAAAGAATTTTCATTGTTTGAACTTATGTTTACGTTATCCAAAGCCCAACTAAAACAATTTGAAGAAGAAGGATGGCTCCTGGTGGAGGGCATGTTGGAGCCCGAAGCGGACTTGGATCCGATCATTGATGAATACCACGGGGTGCTGGACCGGTTGGCAGATCGGTTGCATGAGGAGGGCCAAATTCCGTCAACGTTTGCGGATCTGGATTTCAGCGAGCGGCTGATTCGGATCAGCGAGGCGACGAACACGCTGCATACCCAGCACTTTGATTTCACCTTGCCGCAGGGGAACATCAAGCCGGACACCCCGTTTTGGGCCGGCCCGGCGATCTTCCGGATTTTGCGCCACGAGAGATTGCTGGATGCGGCGGAGCAGATTATCGGGTCGGAACTCTGGTCGAACCCTGTCCAGCACGTCCGTCTGAAGTTGCCGGAGCACCGTGGGATTCGGGACGAGGAGGGCCATATCAAAGACGGTTTCACGGTCTGGCACCAAGATAACGGCGTGGTAACCGAAGCCGCGGACCAGACGGATATGCTGACGGTGTGGTTCCCGCTCTGGGATGCCCCGATCGAAAAAGGACCACTGGCGGTGATTCCGGGCAGTCATCGGGAGGGCCTGAAAACCCACTGCGTAAAGAATAACTGGGTAACGTTGCCGGACGCCTTGCTCGATCTGGAACAGATGAAACCGCTCCCGATGAAACGGGGTGATGTCCTTTTCCTGACTAAACATACTTGCCACCGGTCGCTTTCGAACCAAAGCAACGAGGTTCGAATGAGCTTCGATCTGCGCTACAATCCGATCGGACAATCGACGGGGCGGGATGTCTTTCCCGGATTTGTGGCGCGCAGTCGGAAGAATCCGGAATCGGAATTGGACGATTCGAAAGCCTGGGAACAGATGTGGCGGGAGGCCCGCGACCGTTTGGCCGACAAGGATCTGGGCAAATTCAACCGCTGGGACAACAAGGCAGCGGTTTGTGCTTGAGGCAGACGGGTAGAGCCCAGAACCCAGAACCCAGACCGCATGGTGTCCCTCCAGAGCTTTGAATACCCATGGGAGGGGTTGGAGGATTTCCTGGAGCGGGATTCCGATGGAAGGCTCTACCTGTTGGGCTACGGGAGCCTGATGAACCGGGAATCGGCGGCCTTAACCTTGCCGCAGGGAGAAGAGACCCTGCCACCGGTCGTGGCGGCCGGGTGCCGTCGGATCTTTAATTACCGGATGCCGGAGGTGGCATTCGGACGGTATGGGCCGGCTAAAAGTCCGCGGCATCGAGCCGCTTTGAATGTGGAGGTAACCGGGGATCCTCGCGATTCAGTCAATGGGGTGGTCCAGATGATCGGAGCGGCGGACCTGGAAGGGCTGCGTTCGAGGGAAGTGAACTACCGCCTGGTCCCCGTTGAGGTAAAAAATTGGGAAAGCGGAGTGGATCGGGAGGAACCGTTTTTCATCCTCGTTTGCGATACTCCTAACTGGGATTTCTTGCCCCATCTGGGCTATGTTGCAGTTTGCTCGGAGGGGGCCCGGCAGGTATCGAAAGCCTTTTTTCAGGCCTTCTCCGACCGGGCTATCCTGGCCGATGGACGCACCCGATTGGTCGATTGGATGGTGGGTGGAATGGGGATGGGGGACAGGGGTCGGGGGTGGCCCTTCACTTTCAGCGATCTTTCTTGAGGGGGTGGGCGACAGGTGCAGCGCATCCCTTCTTGGCATAATGGAAATACCGGGTTATTTTTTCGATTTGTATCCGCTTTTAATGTTTTGAAAATGGTATTATTCTCAGAGGAGATGGCATGAGTGAAATTAAACTGGGCTTAATCGGCTGCGGATCTTTAGGAAGGGTGCACGCCGGATGTGTCTCGAAAATCGACGGAGCCCGCTTCGTGGCTTACGCGGATCTGCACGAGGATGCGGCGAAGAAGGCGCTGGCGGATTTCGGGGGGGATTACGCCACCGGCGAAGTGGAAAGGATTTTCAAGGACGACGGAATTGACGCGGTTTACATCTGTACTCGTCATGACTCCCATGCGGATCTTGCGATAGCGGCGGCGGAGGCAGGAAAAGCAATCCTGATCGAGAAACCGTTAGCCCTATCGATTGAGGAGTGTGAACGGGTTGCTGAAACGGTGGAGAAGACGGGGGTTCATCTGATGTCGGCCTTCAAAATGCGCTACTATCCACTGATTCAGAGGGCGCGCGAATTCATCCCGCAACCGCAGGTGGTCGTGGGGCAGATGATGGACAACCGCTGGCCGGATGACGCATGGGCACAGGACCCGGTAGAGGGTGGAGCGAACGTGCACAGCCAAGGCTGCCACACCACGGATATCATCCGTTATCTTGCCGGGAGCGAACCCCGGCGGCTGTGGGCGGCAGGGGGCAGCCTGACGCATCCGGGTCATCCCTGCATCGACCAGTGTGTCTGCAGCATCGCTTTTGCGAATGGGAACGTCGGAAGTTGGATTCAGGGGGATGCCGCCCAGCCCCCATTCGTGAGCAAATTTTACTTTGAACTGTTTGGGGACGGCAGGAGCGTGCAGCTCTACGATCGCCTGAAGAAGGCGACCTTTTTCGACGGGGAACGGACGTGGGTCGAGGAGCGCGACGACGAGGAGGGCTTTCAACTGGAGAACGAGGAGTTCATCGCGGCCTTGAAGGAAAACCGCCAACCCGAATTAAGTGTGGAGGACGGCATCCAGGCGACGCGCATCGTGCTCGCCGCGGATCGGGCGATTCGCACCGGCGAGGTCCAGGAATTATGAGAGCGGAAATCCTCGGTGCGGACGCGGTGGCCGGGTTGATCCGGAGGCCGTAGACCCGATACAGCGAGCGTTTTCGACGACCTCGAATATCTGCGCACAGAGGACGAAGAGGCCTTTTCGGCCCAGGATCTCACTAATCCGGGTTATGCGGCGATCCACGCGGCCCTCTTCGCCGCCTCACGTGCCGGTGCTCAACGGAGTCGAATTGAACTCGCCGCAGTTTACTCCGCAGGCCAACCAACCCCGGCTGCCTCGCCTGAGTGCCTTGTTCGAGCCGGTGGGCGGTACTCATCGCCTGCCCGAGCCGAGTCCCTTTGGCCTCGGGTCGAGGCTTTGATCCGGTTTTCCGGGCTTATCGGGGAGCCAATAGGAGAACGGGTGCAATTCAAGACGAGCCCGACAGGCGATGGGGGGACGGTCGTTCGAGTGGATTCCTCAGAAAAGCGAATACGCCGTACTTGACCGCATGCACTATTTATTGAAAAATGCATGCATGCCTCAAGTGACGATACGACGAGTGGACGAGGCCTGTGTGGCCAAGGCCAAGGCCGAAGCTAAGCTGCGGGGTATTTCCATGAACGAGGTGCTGCGGGAAAGCCTGCGGCGTGGCTTAGGCGTGGAGGGCGAAAGGCCGTGCAATGGATTGGAAAAATTCGCGGGAAGCCTTCCGTTTGAATCAGGGGAGGAGGAAGCCGGTTGGAATGAAGCGATGCGTGACTTTGAGCAGATTGATGAAGCCCTATGGAAGTAGTGCTCGATACGAATGCTTACAGCGATTGGATTCGGAAAGGGCACTGGAAGGCAATGATTTCGAGGGCGAGTCGGGTGTGGTTGCCCAGCGTCGTGTTGGGAGAGCTGTATCGCGGTTTTTTCAGCGGAAATCGCTTCAGCGAGAATGAAGCCCACTTGCTTAAACTACTCAATCAGCCAGCGGTCGGCGTTTTGGAGATCTCATTGGAAGTGGCGCGTGTTTATGGCGAGTTGGTTCACTACTTGCGACGTCAGGGAACGCCGCTGCCGGTCAACGATATCTGGGTCGCCGCCAGCACTATACATTGCGGCGGCCTCCTTCTTACGAGCGACCGTCATTTTGAAAACCTGCCACAGGTGCGGGTGGCCTCTTCCTAAAGGAGGGAGGCGGAGGCTTCGTCGAGGAAGAGGAAGACGGAGGGGTGTTGGCGGGCGATGGTGGCGGGACAGGCGATGGAGATGGGGTCGTGGAAGGCTTTGCGGACGGCCTCGGCCTTGCGTTTTTCGGGGACGCAGCTGACCCAGTGGTTGGCGCGGAGGAGGCCGCTGCAGGTCACGGAAAGGGCCTTGGCGGGGACGGAGTCGAAGTCGGGGAAGTGCCCCTCGCCGACTTGCTGGTGTCGGCTCTGGTCGTCGAGGGTGACGACCTTGAGGGTGTGTGGGTCTTCGAAGTCGGCGATGGGGGGATCGTTGAAGGCGATGTGACCGTTTTCCCCGAAGCCGACAAAGGCGAGGTCGAGGGGGCCCTCGTGGAGGAGGCGGGTGTAGCGCTGGATCTCGGCCGGGATATCGTCGGCATCGCCCTCGATGGTGTGCATGTCGGCGGGATGGACGAGGTCAGCGAGGCGGGTTTTGAGCCAGCGGCGAAAACTGGCGGAGTGATCGCGGCTGATCCCGATGTATTCATCCATATGGAAGCAGGTGACCTTGTCCCACTGGACATCGTCGCGGTGGATAAGGGCGTCGATAAAGTCGTCCTGGGAATTTCCGGTAGCGACCATAACACGTGCGGATCCGCGGTCGGCGATAGCCTCCTGAATAAGCTTGGCGGCCTGTTCGGCGGCGGCGAGGCCCATTTCCCGGGAATTGGGGAAGACGCGGGCGGTGTGTTTACCGAAAGGGAGGGTTCGTTGAGGGCTGGAATTGGACATATACCGACCCTCCCGCAAGAGTTGTGTTATGGGAAGCAGAAACCTCGACGTATTGGCAACTTCTAGGGTTGCACTTCGGGGGAGTGGAGATTCGAGTGAGGAAAAGTATCCCAATATGCAACCGTCAAAAATTCGCAGAAAACTCAACGCCGGAGAATTGATCATCACGGCCAAATCCAATTTTCAAAGTCCGGACGTGCTGGAAATGTATGGCCGAACAGGATTTGACGGGATCTGGCTCTGCCAGGAGCACGCGCAGTATGATTCTTCCTCGCTTTACCACTTGATTCGGGCATGCCGGTTGGGGAACACCGACGCAATCATCCGGATGAAACCGGGCAACTACAGCGACTTGATCTGGGTGCTGGAGGCAGGGGCGCGTGGGATCATGGTCCCGCGGGTTCAGCATGTGGACGAGGCCCGCTGGATCGCCAAGGCG
Source organism: uncultured Opitutales bacterium (assembly GCA_964417945.1). Taxonomy (GTDB): domain Bacteria; phylum Verrucomicrobiota; class Verrucomicrobiia; order Opitutales; family JABSRG01; genus CAYQKH01. Next base: position 12,597 of record CAYQKH010000037.1, on the reverse strand, counting down.
ATGAAATTCCCGCCGCGGGGAGACCGAGGACTGGACGGAGTAGGACCGGAGGCGGATTTTGGTCTGGGTAACCTGAAAGAGTATTTGGAGGAGGCCAACCGGGAGACGTTCCTTCTGATTCAAATTGAAGATCCGGAGGTCCTTGGCGATATCGACGCGATCGCGGCAACCCCGGATGTAGACGTCCTTTTCGTGGGTCCGGGGGATCTGTCCACTGCCCTCGGGGATCCCGGAAACCCTGATAATCCGGAGGTGGTAGAAATCATGAAAGAGGTGGTGGCGGCCTGCGAAAAGCACGGGAAGACAGCTGCGGTTCCGGCGGTTCCGAGCACGATCGAGAAGTATATCGAGATGGGGTTCCGGTTTTTCAACGTGGGCAGCGACTACCGGTTTATCACGGCAGGTTTGACTTCCACCCGCGAGGATCTGGCGAAACGGGGCATCACCCTGGGGGGGTAAGGAACGGTTCGATGGCAATCCCGCGAGTCAAAAGCCTGGATTTCTACGAGGCGACATCGCCCGTGTCGCGACCGATTTCGGATGCGACCCACGACATTGGGGGCATCCGGTTTCTGGTGGTCCGTCTGACGACGGATACCGGAACGGTTGGGGAGGGTTACCTTCTTGCTTTCGAGTTCAACCCCGCGGCGATTGCGGGAGCATTGGAGGATGTGAAAGCGCTGGCGGTGGGACGTGAGGTCTGCGCGACCCGGGCGTTCGATGCGGCCTGCGAGCATATGTTCGAGTATTTTGGTTCGAATGGATTGCTGAAGTGGGCGCGCGGCATCGTGAATATCGCGATGTGGGATGCGTGGGCCCGTCACCTCGGGGTGCCGGTCTGGAAGCTTCTCGGCTCGCACGGGGACCGTGTGCCGGTCTACGGCAGCGGCGGCTGGCTATCCTACAGCCTGGAAGAACTGCTGAAGGAGACCACGGGGTATGTGAAGCGTGGCTTTCGTTCGGTGAAGGTGAAGGTGGGCTCGGCGGAGCGCGCGGCGGATGTGGAGCGGGTGCGGAAGGTCCGGGAGGGGGTCGGGCCGTCGATCCGGATCATGATCGACGCGAACCAGGGGCTGGATTATCCGGCAGCGCTGGAGTTGGCGCGTGCCCTGCAGCCTTACGGCATCACCTGGTTTGAGGAACCCCTGGACCACCGGGATTACGAGGGCTATGCGGCGCTCCGGCGAAACGCGGGGCTGGCAATCGCGATGGGCGAGCGTGAATACGATCTTGTGACGCTGCGGGAGCTGGCGAGGCGATCGGCAATCGACCTGTGGCAACCGGATATCCTCCGATTGGGCGGGGTGGAAGGCTGGCTGGACTCGGCGGCCTTGGCGGGGGCGCACCACTTGCCGGTACTACCGCACTACTACAAGGAATATGATGTACCCCTAGCTTGCACGATTCCAAATGCCTACGGGGTGGAATCTTTTGATTGGGTGGATGGGATCATCGATCAACCGGTGCGGATCAAGGAGGGATATGCGTATCCGTCGTTGCAGCCGGGGTGGGGCTTTCGTTTTCTCGATGACGCCTTGGGGATTCTCAGCGGATAGAAGTGAATTCCGTCTCCGGGCTGAAAAGGAAATTAGTGGGCGTGGGCGGGGAGGTATCGCTGGGCGACGATGGCGGAGAGTTCGACCCAAGCTTGCCAGTTGGCGTGGACCTCACGCTTGAGGCGGCGGATTTCAATGCGGAGGATATCCTTTTTCTCGCCGGTGTCGCGCTTGAGTTCCCGGTATTTGGCGAGGAGGGCAGCGGTGTTGGTGTCGAAGGTGTGGGCGAGTTCATCGAGGCGCTTCCGTAGATCTGCGGCGGTTTCGTCGAGTTCTTCGCTGAGGTGCTCAAGGAAGAGGCTGCGATCCTTCCTCACGAGGATCTTCTTGAGGCGGAGGTTGTCGATGGTGCGGAGGTTGCGAACCCAACCAAAGCGGGAGGCGACCCAGACAAGCCATTTCGTGGGGTCAAAATGATACCAGTGGATGCCATTCCGGTAGTCGTTGGCGAAGGCGTGGTGATAATTGTGGTAGCCCTCGCCGAAGGTTAGAAAGGCAAGAATGGCATTATCCACAGCGGAGAGCTCCTTAGCGTAAGACTTAGAACCAAAGGTGTGACAGAGGGAATTGATAAACCAAGTGGAGTGGTGAATGGCAAACGTGCGAAAGAGAAATCCCATGTAAAAAGAGGCAATGGGGTGCATAAAGAGACACCCGATCCCGAATACAGCGAGGTTTACCGCCCAGGTGATGGCAACGAAATGTTTGTGTTGGAAGAGGACGCGCGAATTTTTAAGAAGGTCTGGGACGACGCCGTCATCCCACTTCCGGTCGTAATCAAAAAGCCAGAAGACATGGGCATACCAGAATCCCTTTTTAATGGAATAGGGGTCTTTGTCGGTATCGACGTAGTTGTGGTGTTGCCGGTGATCGAAAGCCCATTCGAGGGCGGAGCATTGGAAGGCGAGAGTCGAGCTGGTGAGGATGGTCGACTCATACCACGGATCCGCGGAGTAGGTTTTGTGGGCGAAAAGCCGATGGTAACCTGCCGTGATGGATAGCCCTCCCATAATGTAAGTAATTGCGAACAGCACCAGGGAAGCCCAGGAGAAGTGCGCAATGTAAAACGGCAACAAAAGGATGAGTAAAAGGTGGTAACCGGCGATGAAGCCCATCACCCCCCATTTTTTCTTTTTAAGATTCACGGTATTAAATAGTTGAGAAGAATTTGGTTGTCAGTGCATGGGTTGTGGAAGGTTTGGCAACCCCAGACTTGGTTTTCGTAAAATGAAAAGATCCTGCAATATTGTCTATTACAAATTCCGATTCCGGCGGTAGAGGACATCCACCGGGCGGGGATGGGCCAACGCCTGAAACCAGCCCTTCCGCGTTTAAAAACATTATGTCCATGTCGGCGGATTACCAATCCCGGCAATCCTGAGCTGGCCGAGCCCGTTCCCCTTGGAAAGCTGGGGTGGGTTCGTGGGTGAACCGGGGCACGGCCTGGATTTAATGCCGACTTTGAACGGTGCGGCACGGATGCCTATAATAAAGCTCAACGTTTAGAATCGGGTTCAACCGTTCCGCGGGATCAGCTTGGAGGACGAGGGTTGAGGAATCCCAGGTGGTTGGCGCATTGGCATTGAAAATGTAGGGAGAACGCGTAGGTTGAAAAAGTATGACTGTAACGGAAGCATCCCCAAAACTTTTTATTGATTCCAAGCCCCTCCTCGAGGCGAAGGATTTTAAGAGTTTGTGGAAACGGGTGGAGAAAGAAGGCTATTTATTTTTCAAGCAGCTGCTTCCGAGGGAGCCGGTCCTAGAGCTGAGGAAAGACATCCTCAGCGTGCTCGATGCCTTCGGCTGGCTGGCGGAAGGGCCGAATGGCGAAGACAACTGGATCGACAAGCAAGCAATCGACGAGGTGCCCTACGAGAGGATGCGCTATGGCATCGGGATCAGCGACCAAGCCTATGAAGCGGTAAACAAGCTGGAGCGCTTTCACCGGCTACCTCACCACCCAAATCTGCTGGAGATGTATCGCGGATTGTTCGCGGATGAGGTGCTGGTGCACGCCCGTCACATCGCGCGAATCACCACCCCGCACAAGGACGTGGTGCCGACTCCACTACACCAGGATTACCCCCTGATCCAGGGCAGTAGGCGATTCTGGACGCTCTGGACCCCGCTGGGTGACTGTCCACGGGAAATGGGAAGCCTGACGGTCCTGCACAACTCGCAGGACTTCGATGTGATTCCTATCGAGAAGGTAAAGGGTGCGGGCGAGGTCCGCGCGCAACTTTGCCCGGGTGAAGACACTTGGGTGGAAGGGGACTTTGAGGCCGGGGACGTCTTGACGTTTCCGTGTACGATGGTGCACAAGGCGCTGCCCTCGGAGGAACCGCGTCGGGCTCGACTTTCGCTCGACCTACGCTACCAGCCCTTGAGCGATGTGGTGGAAAAGCGGTCTCTGGAACCGCACGCCTATAATCTGAGCTGGGAGGAAATTTATGAAAATTGGGAAGAGGACGACTTAAAATACTACTGGGAGCGATTACCGATCCAACTCGCACCTTGGGATGACCGCTACCTCCAGCCCAAGAAGCGCATCTGTTAGGCCCTCTGTTTTTTTACTGACCATGACGATCACCGCAAGAAGCTTGGAATTTATTGATTCAACCCCCCTCTACGAGGCGGAGGACTGGGAAGGTCTCCGCCGACGAGAACGAGAAGAGGGTTACCTTTTCTTTAAGCAGCTGCTGCCGAAGGAGCCGCTCCGCGAATTGCGGATGCAGATGCTGGAAGTCGTGGAGCGCTACGGTTGGTTATCAAAAACGGAGCCCAAAAATAAGGGTTGCCTGGACATGGACGCGGTCAATGCGGTGCCGGAAGAAGCGGTTCGCCTGGATATCGGGGTTCCATTCAAAGCGTATGAAGACGTCCAGCGGCTCGAGGCATTCCACCGGCTTCCTCACCACCCGAATCTTTTAAAGCTCTATGAGGGGATCTTTGGTGAGCCGGTTCTGGTGCATGCACGCCACATCGCACGGATGGTTACGCCGCACCCGGCAATGGAACCGACACCACAGCACCAGGACTTCCCTCTGATCCAGGGGACGAGTAATACGTGGACCTGTTGGTTTCCGCTGAGCGATTGCCCGCGGGATCTTGGCGGGTTGACAGTGCTGCGCCAATCGGACCGGTTGGGCTATGTTCCGATCCAGTCGGCACTTGGCGCCGGAAATATTTCGGCCCAGCTATGCACCGGTGAAGACACGTGGGTGGAGGGCGATTATGAGATGGGCGACGTCCTCACCTTTCCCGCCTACACGATCCATAGAGCCTTGCGGAGCAACTACAAGGACCGGATCCGGCTGTCCCTCGACGTGCGTTATCAACCGCTTAGCGAAGACATCGAATACCGTTCACTGGAGAGCCACTGCGACCTATCCTGGGAGCAAATTTACGCAGATTGGGAAGAGGAGGACCTCAAGTATTACTGGCGGAAATACGGGCTGAAGACAAGCCCGTGGGATAACCGCCTGATGCAGCCCAGCCGACGGATCTGCTGATTCCGGCGATTTCCGCGTGTGATTCCTGACCATCCGGAGGGCCCGAGCGCCAATGGCTGACCCCGTCATCATCATCGGTGGCGGGCTTGGCGGCCTGTCAGCGGCAATCCATCTCCGATTGGCGGAACGGGCGGTGCTGCTCTTGGAGCAGGGAGACCAGCTGGGAGGGAAATGCAACCGGTTGGAGCGGGAGGGGTTTCATTTCGACACGGGTCCCTCGCTTCTGACGATGCCGTTCGTGCTGGAGAATATTTTCAAGGCGGCGGGCAGAGAGTTAAAGGATTACCTCGAGCTGGAACGCCTGGAACCGGCCTGCCGCTATTTTTTTCCGGATCAAAGCCGCTTTGATGCGCCGGGAACCCTTGAGGGCTGGGACCGAGCGGTGGGTGAACGCTTCCCGTCGGACCTGCCCGGGTGGCAGCGCTTTCGGCGAGCAAATGAAAAGCTGTGGGAGGTGAGTTACCCGGTTTTTCTGAACGCGCCCCTCGATGCGCGGACACCGTTACGGGTGCCCTATGGAAAAGTGCCGGGGGCATTTGGGTCGCTTGTTCCACGGCGGATGGACCCGGTACTGCACGAGCATTTCTCGGATTCGCGATTGGTGCAGATTTTTCGACGCTACGCGACTTACAACGGCTCGGATCCGGGGCGAACCCCGGCGACGTTTAACGTCATTCACCACGCGGAGGCCTGTTTTGGTTCCTGGCATCCGAAGGGTGGTCTCTACCGGCTGGTGGAGGCGTTGGAGCGCTTGTGCCTTGAATTGGGGGTAGAGGTCCGGACCGGGGTAGGAGTGGACCGCCTTGTCTTTTCGCCAGGAGGGGGTGATCTGCGGGGGGTGGTTCTCGCGAATGGTGAGACGGTTTCCTGCCGGGAGGCGGTCGTCAACCAGGACGCAGTGCGCGCCCTGGCGGGGGAGCTTTTCCGGGAGCACCCGCGTGCGGGGAAATGGAGGCGGCGGTTCGGGCGGCGGGAGACCTCAGTGAGCGGTTTTGTCTTCCTTCTGGCCCTGGACCGCCAGGTCGAAGAGCTGGATTGTCACAACATTTTCTTCACCCCGGACTACGAGAAGGAGTTCCTTGAAATTTTCGGGGGCGCCCGCCCTCTGAGCGCGCCGACGCTCTACCTGCACAACCCGGTAAAGGTGGACCCCGGCCTGGCGCCGCCCGGAAAGTCAGCCTGGTTTGTCCTTGTAAATGCACCTCCGCTGGATCGCTGCCCGGACTGGCCGGAGGACTACCCGGAGCGACTGCTGGAGATGCTGGGGAGCTGCCTGCGACGCCACGGCATGCCCTTCGACAGGGAATGGATTCTCTGGTCGGAAAGCCGTGGCCCGCAGTTTTTCGAACGCGAATACGGAGCCTGGAAGGGGAGTCTCTACGGTTTGAGCAGCAATACCCTGAGGGATGCGTTTTTCCGGGTCAGGAACCGGGGTCCGGTTCGTGGAGTGGCTTTCGCGGGAGGGAGCGCACACCCTGGAGGAGGGATCCCCCTGGTTCTGCAAAGCGGGCGCTTCGCTGCGAAAACGCTGGCTTGACTTGAAAAGGAAGGGCAACTCCGCTCCGATTGGCGCATTCATGTTGAATCTTCCGACAGGGAACCCCTTCAGCGGCCGTCTTTTACGGGCGACGTGGAACGTAGTGGTGATCTGGTTTGCGGCGTGGGTTTTGGTCGGCCTGTTCGTGGTGAGCCTGGACCTGGCCCTGCCCGGCGGCAGTGTGGCAGACAAAATCTTCCTCGGGCTGGCGGCCGTTCTCCTGCTTTTGGAAGAAGGGAGGGCCCGCGGCTGGGTTTGGGCGGGATGCGCCTTTGCCTTGGTGACGGTGTTTTCGGGGATTATTGAGGCGGTGGGTGCCACGACGGGTTGGCCCTTCGGGCGCTACCACTACACGGAGGCCTTCGGCTACCTGCTCGGCGGGGTGTTGCCGGTATCTGTCTCGCTGGCATGGTGGATTGTGGTATTACCGCTTTACGGATTGGCCCGGAATCGCTTTAGAGGGGGTGTTTTCAGCCTACTCCTCCTGATTCCGCTTTTCGTGGGAACGGCGGCGGTGTGGACGGACCTTTTGCTGGAGCCCGTCGCCTGGTTGAAGCGGGAGTATTGGATCTGGCTGGACAGCGGACCCTACTACGGGGTGCCGACGCAGAATTTCGCAGGCTGGTTCGGCACGGCGGTGGTCCTGAGCCTTGGTCTGCTGGCGTTGGAGAAGATTTTGGGTTTGTTGAAAAATCCCTTTGCGATGCGCATGACGGGGATCCTGGTTCTGTTGGCAGTGCTGGGAACTTTTACGGCGGCAGCCTTCACGAGCGGCTATTGGATGGGGGGAGGAGCCGGGCTGGGCCTCATGATTTTCCTCGGGGGATCGTCACGACTTCCCGTGCGTCCCGGTCGCGGCGCGCGACAATAAAGAATGTATAGATAAAATAGAGGAAGACACCTGTGGTGATGCCGGAATCAGCGATGTTAAAGGCGGGGAAGCGGGTGCCGATACCGGGTATGGGAAAAGGAAGGTGGACGTCGATAAAGTCGATGACATGGCCGTGCACGACCCGGTCGACGAAATTCCCGATGATGCCCCCGATGATGAGCCCGAAAATGATCTGTGGGCCGCGCCGGTCGAGTTCGAGATCCCGCCGGAAGATGTAGATGGCGAGCAGGGCGACGGGGGCGAGGAAGGCGAGGAGCCAGCTATAGCCTTGGAAGGCCCCGAAGGCGGCTCCGCGATTCCAGATATGAACCAAATGGAGGAACCCGGGAATGATTTCCTTCCAGGGCGGGTTGTAAGTTTGCTCGGGGATGACGTAGAGGACCCAGACCTTGGTGCCGAGATCGAAAAAAAAGACGAATGCGGCACAGAGGAAAAGCCTCCGGGTCCTGGAAATCCTCGCGGCGAGGGAGGCGGGGGCGTTGGATTCCATACCGGGCTTCATGCGTGTGCTGGCGCGGACTAGTCTTCGTCGTCGTCCGAGGGGGCGGCGAGGGTCGGGCCGTCGTCGTTATCGGAGAAGACCCCGCCTCGTTCGACCTTCCGGCGGTTCATTTTTTCCCACTCGACCTGACCTTCGACGGAAAAGCGGGTGAAGGGAACGGCGTTGAGCCGCGCCTTGTTGATGGCTTTTTCGGTAATTTCGCAGATTCCATAGGTGCCATTGAGGATGCGCTTGATGGCCTGGTCGATTTCGTAGAGGGCGTCCTGTTCATTGGAAACCATGCTGAGTGCGAGGTCCCGGTTGAAGGTATCGGTTCCGGCGTCGGCCTGGTGCTGGCCGTAGCCGGAGAGATCGCCGGAGTCTTCACGGCTGGAGCGCTTGAGGGTCTCGCTGGTATGCAATTCGAGCTCGTTGGTGAAATGGTCGCGAAGTTCAACGAGGGAACGGTAGTTTCTCAGCCACTTCTTCGGGACCCGTTTTTCTTCCTCATCAATGGAGCTGACAGAGGAGTTTGGCGAAAAATTGCCACCGAGGATGTCATTGATGGAAGCGGCCCCGAGCTGGCGTTTTTCGACGGAGGCGGAGGATTCGGACTCCCCGGATTCTTTCTTCCGGTCGGCCGCGTTCTTCTTGGCGGCCTTATCGCCGTCTGCAGGCTTGCTCTTTTTGGTTTTCAGAAGCGCCTGGACATCATCGAGGGTAAACCTGGAGGGCCCGCTCTTCTTGGATTTTACCTTGAAAACGGCGGGGGTGTTTTTGTTTTTACGCTCCTTGGAAGCGGAAGCGGACGATTTTTTGGAGGCACCCCCGGACTTTACAGGGGGGGCGCTTTTTTTGGCGGCGGCTTTCTTGGGAGCGGTTTTCTGGACGACCTTTTTCTTTTTCGGAAAGGCCTTGGAGGCGGTTTTTTTCTTCGGGGCGGTCTTCTTGGCGGCCTTGGAAGGAGATTTCTTTTTCGGGGCTTTCTTTTTTGCGGGCATGATGGATCAGTTTAAAAATTAGAATGAGCGTGTGGATTGGCTACGAGCCTGAAGGGCTTCCGCATCCCGAGGAGAGACAGGACCAAAATCCGACTCGACAAGTTCCGGGACCCATCTCCAACTGCGCGGGCAGCGTTTGTAACCGAGATCGGAGGCGGGGACGGGGAGCACTTCGATGGGCTGAGGAAGGTGACTGTTGGGAGTGGGGGGCACGGATTCGAGGCGGACTTCGCTGACCTGGAAGAGTTCGGAAAGGTATTCCTGGTTCCGCATGAGGCTATCGTGAAGGGGGTGGGCTTCGGGCACCTTGAGAGTCACGACGGCGTCGAGTTCGCGCCCGATCTTTTTCTGCTGGCGAAGGGTTTCGAGCTTATCGTTCACCTCCCGGACCCGGAAATCGAGAAGGGTGGAAACCTGTTTCTCGTTCTCTTCGAGGATCGAGCCGGATTCGGCCCGGGGCCAATCCTGGAGGGCGATATAACTATCGGTGAAGTCCGCATCCTCCCGGAGATAGGACCAGGCTTCATCAGTGGTAAACGGGCAGATGGGAGCGAGGAGGCGAACGAGGACGTTGAAGATACGATGAATCGTCCACTGTGCGCTGCGGCGATCGGGATGATCGGGCGCGAAGGTGTAGAGCCGATCCTTGAGGATGTCATGGTAACTGGAGGACAGGGTCACGGTGACGAAATTAATAAGGGCGGTGTAGCCGCGGTGAAACTCGAACCGCTCGAACGCCTGGGTGACCTCCTCGATGAGGCGGGCGGTCCGGGTGAGGGCCCACTGGTCGATGGGAGTCAGCTCTTCGGGCTGAAAAGTGTGGACGGAAGGCTCGAAATCGTAGAGCACGCCGAGCTGCCAGCGGAAGGTATTCCGGATGGTGCGGTAGGTGTTGACGATATTCTGGATGATTTTATCGGAAACGGGGACGTCTCCGCGATAATCCTGAGAGCAGAGCCAGAGCCGAATGACATCAGCCCCGAATTGGGCGATGTAGGAGTCGCTCGTCTGAGGTTTTCTTTTGGAGCCATCGGATTTGGAAATTTTGGTCCGGTCCTCGTTGACCATAAAGCCGTGGGTGACGAGCTTGCGATAGGGGGCCTCTCCACGGATCATAACGCCGATCCAGATGGAAGACTGGAACCATCCGCGGTGCTGGTCAGAGCCTTCAAAATAAATATCGGCGGGTCGCTGCAGGTCTGGATGCTGCTCAAGAACGGCAAGCTGGCTGCAACCGGAGTCGATCCAGACGTCGAGGGTATCGCGGCCTTTGCGGAGCTGGTCGACGGGTGGCCAGGTGGACGGGAGCTCGATGCCTTCGAGAAGGCGCGCGCAATCCCAATCGAACCAGATATCGGTGCCGTGCTCGCGAACCTTTTCCGCGATCCCGCGGATGACCGCCGGTGCGAGGAGGGGGTTGCCCTCGGGATCGTAAAAAGCGGGAATGGGGACGCCCCAACTGCGCTGGCGGCTGATGCACCAGTCGGGCCGGGGCTCGATGGCGCCGCGGATGCGGTTTTCACCCCAGTGAGGGATAAAGCCGTCGTTGGCGGCGAGCCGGTCGATCGCTTCGATGGCGTGTCGGCGCAAATTATCCTTGTCGAGGGCGATGAACCACTGGTCCATCGCGCGAAAGATCACGGGGGTCTTGGAACGCCAGCAATGGGGATACTGGTGGACGTAGGTCTCAAAATGGAGAAGGCTTCCGTTGTCCTCGATTATCTGGAGGACGCCCTTGTTGGCGGGGGAGCGTCCTTTCACTTCGAGGAGGGAAAGCCCGACGAGGGAGGCGGGGACCCGGCCGTCGTCGACATATTTCCCCTCATCGTCCACGGGGGCGTAGACCTCAAGGCCGTATTTCAGGCTGGTGAGGTAGTCATCGAGACCGTGGCCGGGTGCGGTATGCACGCAACCGGTGCCGACGTCGGTGGTAACATAGTCGGCCAGGACGAGGAGGCTGTCGCGTTCGATGAAGGGGTGGCGGGCCTTGAGACCTTCAAAGGTGCGGCCCTCGAAGGTTTCCCCGAATTCGGCATCGGACCAGCCGAAACGCTCGACGAGTCCGGCGGCGAGAGAATCGGCAAAAAGGTAGGCTTTTTCCTGATGGCGGACGACCCGGTAGCGGACATCGGGGTGGAGAGCGACGGCAAGGTTAGCAGGCAGGGTCCAGGGGGTGGAGGTCCAAATGACAATTTGGAGGGGTTGGTCGAGGCCGGCCTTTTTTGCCTCCTCAGACGGCAACTCGAAGGCGACAAAAATGGAGGGGCTGGTGTGATCCCGGTATTCAATCTCAAATTCCGCGAGGGCGGTGGCGCAGGGGATGGACCAGTAAACGGGTTTCTTGCTGCGGTAAACGAGATCCCGTTCGACGATCCGAGCAAGGGCTTCCAGTTCGGCGGCCTCGTAGGCGGGTTCGATTGTCCAGTAAAGGTTCTCCCAATCGCCAAGGACACCGAGGCGCTGGAACTGCTCGGTCTGGGATTCCTTAAATTGGGCGGCGAATTCTGCGCAGGCGCGGCGGACCTGAAGCGGAGAAAGGTCCTGGCCCTCGTTCTCCATTTGCACCATGACGCGGTGCTCGATGGGAAGCCCGTGGGAATCGAATCCGGGGACATAGGGAGCGAAGAATCCCTGCATGCTCTTGAATCGGACGATAGCGTCTTTGATCACCTTGTTGAGGGCAGTACCGATATGAACATCGCCACTGGTGAAGGGCGGGCCGTCATGAAGAATGAAGGACCGTCCCTCTTTTTGCGCGGAACGGTTTTTCTTAAGGATTTTCCCGTAGAGATCGGACTGCTGCCAGTGCTGGAGGCGTTCGGGTTCCCGTTGAACCAGAGAAGCCCGCATGGGGAACCTAGTCTTGGGAAGGTTTAAAGTATCTTTCAGTTCGGAGGCCATTTGTGCTGGTTCCGGCCAAGGCATCGAACTCCGGTGAAATCGGTGCGAAGCGGAAATTTTGGAAAGCGGGAAAAATGGAAGTTTAACAATGGGGAGTCAAGGCGGAATGCGCCGCCTCACGGGGATGGAAAAGCGCGCGAACGGCATCCGAGTTCGATTGACGCGGGGAAAAATCCTCGCCTTAAGGAGGTTTCAAACCTGCGAAAGTGCGAAAGAACCATCATGACCGAATCCTTGATCAGTCAATTTTCCCAGTTCCCGGTATGGGGGCTACTTCTGGTAATTATCGTTTGTCTGGCGATCCTCGGGAAGGGCGCGGATCTTCTCGTGGCGGAGGCGGTTACGCTATCGTTGCGCTGGGGGATCCCGTCGGTGGTGGTGGGGGCGACGATCGTCAGCCTGGGGACGACGCTACCGGAGGCGGCGGTTTCGGTAATGGGGGCGATCCAGGGGAACCCCGAATTGGCACTGGGTAATGCGGTGGGTTCGATTATCGCGGATACGGGATTGATCCTCGGCCTGGCGGCGATTCTCGCTCCGCTTCCACTGCGCAAGTCGGTGGTCAACCGCCAGGGCTGGATTCAGGTGGGTTCCGGATTGCTGCTGGTGGCGGCCTGTTTTCCCTGGTGGTCGCCGGGGCGGGCTTTCACCTCCGGAGGGGCAGGCGGCGGGGTGCTCCCGCAGTGGATGGGTTGGATCTTCCTCTTTCTTCTTGTG
>CAYQKH010000036.1:219-22423 GCA_964417945.1 uncultured Opitutales bacterium | reverse complement strand
TGCCACCGCGTTGATCGCCGCCGTCGGCTCCTCAAAGACCTTCCCCATCGGATCGTTCGACACCGCCGCCAGCTGGATAACCGCATCCACCCCCTCCAGGAGGGAATCGGGGAACTGTCGCACATCCCCGAAATACTGCGCATCCAGAACCCGCTCCGGGCAGATCCGCGGATCCACCAGGCAACCGCTGAAAAAACCCGTATCGAAGCCAATCAGCTCCGCCTCCGGCCAAACCTTCCGCAAGTGCCGCGCCAGCACCGGCCCAATATACCCCAGGTTGCCATTAATCAGGATCCGCTTTGCCATGTCCGCAAGGATGGGTGCTCAACCACCCGGGAACAACGACAAATCACCCCCCGTGGGAACCAACTTCGTGTGCCAACCCTTTCGTGTATTTCGCGTATTTCGGTGTTTCCCTTCTCAACCGCAAAATACACCAAACACGCTAAAAAATATTTTAGCCGTCTTATTCAGATATAAGATTTCCGAATGAATAATGAACTGATTTATCCGGGTGAATCCTACCAAATCATGGGGGCTTGTTTTGAGGTTTATAAAGAAAAAGGCTGCGGATTCCTCGAACCTGTCTACCAGGAATGCTTGGCCAACGAACTTGAATCGCAGTCGATCCCTTTTTCGGAGAAACCGAAACTACACCTCGATTACAAGGGGCGACTCCTTAAGCAAACCTATGAACCCGACTTTATATGCTTCGAGAAAATCATTTTGGAAATCAAAGCAGTTCAAGTACTCCGGGACGAACATCGCGCTCAAATTTTAAACTACCTTCGGGCCACCAAACTCAGACTGGGATTACTGGTAAATTTTGGGCACTTCCCAAAACTCGAATATGAGCGCTTCGCCAACAATTTGTAATCCTCTCCCTTTCGTATCTTTCGGTGTTTCCCTGCTCACCCCAAGCGTTCCACGATATGCTTCCCGATCGCCAGCGAAGCGGTCGCCGCCGGGGACGGCGCATTGCACACATGCAGGACCCCCGGATGCTCCACGATGTGAAAGTCATCGAGAAGACCTCCGTCTCGCGCGCAAGCCTGGGCCCGGTTCCCTGCCGGACACGGCCGCAAGTCCTTCCCTTCCACTTCCGGCACCAGCCGCTGCAGGGCTCTCACGAAAGCCGGCTTCCACCAGGAGCGGTAGAACTCGCCCGCTCCCGTTTTCCAGTATCGGCGCGCCACCTTCCGAAAACCCGGCCACGCCAAGGTCTCCCAAAGCTCGCCCGGATGCACTTCCCATTTTGAATAGGCCTCCCGCCCGAGGGCGAGGACGGCGTTCGGACCGGCCTCCACCCCGCCCCCGATCATCCGGGTAAAATGCACCCCGAGGAAAGGAAACGCCGGGTCCGGCACGGGATAAATTAAGTGTTTTACGAGGTGCTGCTTGTCCGCGACCAATTCAAAATACTCGCCCCGGAAGGGCGTGATCCGCACATCCAGTTCCGGATCCGTCATCCGCGCGACCCGATCGGAATATAACCCCGCACAATTGACCACCTTCTCCGCCGCGAACTCCCCCGCTATCGTCTGCACCAACACCCCATCACCCTCCGCTACCAAGTGCGTCACCCGTATCCCTGTCCGGATCTCCCCTCCCCATTCGCGAATCCGCACCGCCATCCGCTCCGCCATCGCCACGTAATCGACAATCCCTGTTTGCGGCACCCGGATCGCCCGGATCCCCGCACAGTGAGGCTCGATTTCCCGAAAAGCCTCGCGCTCCAGCAACTCCAGCCCCTCCAGTCCGTTCGCCTTCCCCCGCTCCAGCAGACCCTCCAGGCGTGCCACCTCTTCCTCCCGTGTCGCCACGATCAACTTTCCGCAGATTTCGTAGGGCACTCCCTCACGCTCACAGAAATCGATTAAATCCAAATACCCCCTCCGGCAGTTCAGCGCCTTCGCACTCCCCGGCTTGTAGTAAATCCCGCTGTGAATCACCCCGCTGTTTCGCCCCGTCTGGTGCGCGCAGATTCGATCCTCCTTCTCCAGGACCAGGACCATCGCATCCCGCTTTTGCTCAAGGTAACGGTAGGCGGTCGCCAGACCCACAATCCCGCCGCCGATTACAATCAGGTCAGACTTCAATTTCAAATTCCCTCTCGATTGCTAATTGGAGGATACGATCTTTTTGGAAATCATCGTAGCTTTTACCGTCCGTGAATTGTGAAAGCTCACGGCAGGCGATAGTAATGTCGATAAGAAGCTTCTCCGTCCTATACGGCATAAATCGTTTTTTTGGTGCGGTCGATTTCGGCCTGAAAAACTTGGTTTCGAAATGGCTTAAAAGATATAAGATCAACCGGTCGCCCTAAAACCGCTTCCATCTTGAGCTTAAAACCCATGAATTGATCGAAGGCGCCTGAAAACCCATCTCTTTCAAACACAACAAGAAGATCGATGTCTTCGACATCGGTTAGTGGCTTTTCTAAAATGGAACCGAATGCGTAGAGAGCCTTCACTCTGAATTCCTCACAAGCATCCGGTATCTCTGGCTGGTTAAACACATCGATACCTATCGTTCCCATTCTTTGAATCAGAATCGACTCGTCAACGGATCATTATTGCCCATCCGGCGACCCGTCCAGCCTCCCTCCCCCTACAGCCAGGGCGCTTCCCTGCTCTCCACCAGCTTCGTCAGATAATCCCGGTCCCGCTGCGTATCCATCGCCGCCCAAAACCCCCGGTGCTGAAATAGCTTCAACTGCCCGTCCCGCGCCAGACGCACCAACGGCTCCCGCTCGAGCACGCAATCCTCGTCTTTGCTCAGGTAAGCCAGGAAATCCCGGTGAAAGAAAAAGAAGCCACCGTTGATCCAGTTGTTTTGGATCTCGGGCTTCTCCGCGAACTCCGTCACCTGGTCCCCGTCCAGCTTGATTTCACCAAAACGCGACGGCGGGTTCACCCCCAGCACCGTCCCCAGTTTCGGATGGTCGAGGTGATAGGCCAGCTCCTTGCCCAGATCCGCATCCGTCAGCCCGTCCCCATACGTCACCGCGAAGTGCTCGGCATCCCCCAGGTATTTCTCCGCCGCCTGCGCCACCCGGCTCCCCGTCATGCTCTTCTCCCCCGTGTAGGCCAGCGTCACCTCCCAATCCGGCTCCTGCAGGGCCTCGTGCTCCACCACCTCGTTCGTCCGCATGTTGATCGTGCAATCCGTGTTGTGCATGTGGAAGTTCCGGAAATACGCCTTCACGTAATCCGCCTTGAACCCCAGACAGAGCACAAAACGCTTGAACCCATGCCGCGCATACTTGTGCAGAATGTGCCACAAAATCGGGTGCTCCCCGATCGGCACCATCGGCTTCGGCCGGAACTCCGTCTCCTCCTTGATTCGGGTCCCCAAGCCTCCACAGAGGATAAAGACGGGGATATTTTGGCCATTTTTCATTGATTGATGGGGTTCACGGACAAAACTATTTTGTGGTTTTGGCATTCAAGGCATTTTAATTTTGTTTTCTTCTGGAGAACCAGATCCCCCGTTTATACCGAAATTTTCCATTCTTGTAATATCAAAAAGTTCATGGACGAGAAACCTTCTTTCAAAAATCACCACTCCACCGGGACAACCCATGATACCCCGGAGTCCATTGAACAATTGAAAGAAATCATCCGCGAAAAAGACCGGGCGATCGCAAGGTGCGTGGAAGAAATTTCAGTTCTCCAGGAAGAGCTTTTTCTCCTGTCTACTTCCTTACAAAAAAATGGAAAAGGATCCCAGAGCCTTCCTGCTGAACCCGCTCCTGCGAAAAATCCCGGTTTCGCTACCCCACCCCCGGACCTTCAAAAAATTACAGAATGGTTGCAGCAGACCTCGGAAAAACTGAACAAGGACGCATCCCAACTTCAACTTTGGGTTTCTTTGATTCGGTCCTCCGCCTTCTTTGACGAAGAATGGTATCGCCACCAATATCCCGATGTCGCACAGTGTTCTGCTGATCCCGCTGAGCACTACCTCCTCCATGGTGCTGCGGAGGGCAGGAATCCATCCCCCCTCTTTGATACTCTTTTTTACTGCGGTTCGAATCCCGATTTGCTGGGTTGTGAGCATAACCCGCTGATTCATTTTCTCCAGCACGGCCAGGATGAAGGTCGGCTACCTCTGCCGTCTTAATCCAGGCCATTTCTTCGCTTTTCCAATTATGGACGCCGAATCAACAGCTGCGACCACCCAACTGATTCGGTTTGATTCTATCCGGACTGAGTCCGAACCCGACTCTGATTTTCGATCTTCCTACCGTCATCTTTCGCCAGACCACCCCTCGGTTCAATCCATTCTCGAACGGGTGCGGAATTTCCCTTTAAAAATCCTCTCCTTTGATGTTTTTGACACCGCCTTGTTGAGGAACCCGGTCGCGGAAGCGGTTCGGTTTTTTGAAATGGCCCAACGCTTCCTCGATCACCAGGGGGACCTCGCCGATTTGTCCCCCACGGACCTTTTCCTGGCGAGAGTTTTTGCCGCCAGAGCGTGTTATGAAATGGCTCCATTAAGATCCGGAAACCGGGAAGGCACGGTTAGCGAAATCGCAAGAGTAACCTGCGAATTGGCAGGCATTCCTCATCTGACAGAGGCATACCTGCAAAACGAACTCGATTACGAATCAGACAACCTGACCCCAAACGACCTTATCCCAACATTAATTGACCTGTTACCCGCTTCGGTTCAGGTCGTCTTCCTCTCCGATATGTATCTCCAACGGGAGCCGATTTCGCGACTCCTGAAGGTCCACTTCCCGAATTTGGAAATTTCCACCGTCTATTCCTCCGCCGATGGATTCGGCAGCAAGCGCGCGGGGTCTCTTTTTAAGAAGTTGGAAAACGAATTTGGGGAAGATCCCGATGCTTTCCTCCACATCGGGGATAATTTGTATTCCGATTACCGGTCCGCCTTAGATGCGGGTTGGAATGCCATTTACCTTCCAATTCCAGAATCGGAATGGTCCCGACGAAAAGACTCCTTCGACCAATTGGTTGCAAGGTTAAAGAAAAACGGGGTTTCGCTCCCGCGTTTTTGTAAATTCAATGGATAAATCAAGCCAGGCAAAATGGTCCTCTTTAACCGAGATCGCCGAAAAAGGTTTGGGACCGATTCTGAATTTCTTTTTTTTCCGACTCCATTCCCATCTCACCGCCGCAAATAATGGGGAATCCCGCTGCTTTTTCGTCCTTCGAGCCGGCCACCGGATGGAAAAGCTTTATTCCACGTGGCTCCGTTCGCGGTCCATTTCCCCGCCCCTGAACATTACCCCGTTCATTTGCTCCCGGGTTCTCGCCATCAAAGCCGTTTTTCCCTCCAATCCACACCTTGCCGTTGCCGCACTGGAAAAAGAATTAAATTCCAAATCAGCCCGTCACTCCGTGATCTCCCTCTTGGGAAGAGGTTTGGCCGCCGAGGAGAAGGAGGCGGTCGGGGATCATACCTTTGAGGATTTTATTTTTTCCCATTCTTCAATCGCAGCTTCCGTCCGGAGGGAATTATTTTCACAATCTACTTACCTCAAGCATTACCTTGGCTCTCTAACCGGAAGCGCTAAACGCATCATTTTAGTCGATACCGGATGGAAAGGAACCTCCCAGTTGCTCCTTGAACACGCTTTTCCCGAACTAGAATGGGAAGGTCTCTATTTCGGCTGCATCGGACGGGCACATCTGCTCGGGAATACTCCTCGACGGCTCACCGGTCTCGTTTTTGACAGCGAATTCTTTAAACCCTCTGATCCGGCTACCGCCTTTATTTTTCACCGCCACCTGATTGAAAGTCTTTTCGAGCCCGACTTTCCCTCTTTCGATAAAGTCGGCCCCGAACAGGTTGGGGTGCCATATCCCCTTATTCCCGAAAACCTTCGTTCAAAAAACCCCTGGGACGAAATTTTCCACCGGGTCGATCGATTTCTCTCCCAAAACGGGACAAACCGGCTGACGGAGTTGATTACCGACTACGAGGCGGCAATGGATAAACTCGCTCATTCCCTCGCCTACCCCCACCCGGAAGAAGTCCCCCTTTTACAGGGAAAGTCCAGGTCCCACGATCTCGGCCGTGCTGGAGAAATCGAACCCGTCTACCCACCCCAAAACCGTTTCCCAAACGATAACCCTCAATTGCGAGTAAGAGAAGCGATTTGGCCCAACGGGCAGGCGGCAATCGAATTCTCACTTCAACTAGCACAACAAATTCAGAACCAGTTGGTTTTGGGGAGGTCGGAGAGCGTCTCCGCCTCCTATTTCTCAAGCCCGACAGTCCTTGCTGGAATTCCCCACCCCTTTGCCGGGAAGGTTGCGATTATCACTCGAACCAAAGACCGGCCTATCCTTTTCCGGCGGGCAGCCCGCAGTATTGCCGCCCAAACCTATGACAACTACATTTGGGTAGTGGTAAACGATGGCGGGGATCCCGAACCGGTGAAAGCCCTGATCGAACGTTCGGGAGTTGATCCAGGGAAAATGCTACTTTGCTCAAATCCCCACAGCTTGGGCATGGAAGCCGCCTCCAATATCGGCATCCGGAATTCCCAATCTGAGTTTATCGTGATTCACGACGACGACGACTCATGGCATCCGGATTTCCTCAAGAAAACAGTGCAGTTTCTCAAGGATAGTCCCCAACTCTACAAAGGAGTCGTCTCCAAAACCTGGTATGTATCCGAGGAAATTGTCGGGGAAGAGGTCATCGAATATAAGAAAACTCCCTACAATGACTGGTTGAACAGTGTCCATCTTGCCGAGATGGCTATTGAAAATACCTTCGCTCCCATTTCCTTCCTTTATCAGCGCGACCTTTGGGAAAACGTCGGAGGTTATGATGAAAACCTACCTGTCCTTGGCGACTGGGACTTCAACCTGAAATTTTTACTTCAAGCAGACATCGGCATCCTGCCCGAGCGTTTGGCCTCTTACCATCACCGGGATCGAGAATCCTCCATCAGCAATTACGCAAACTCCGTTAAAGGAGGCGTAACGCTCCATACCTCCTACAATGCCTTGATTCGAAACCGCTTCGTGCGGGAAAGTCTAAAGGATCCGAATCGAAACCTCATCGGATCACTGATGATAGAAGCCTATAATCAAAAAGATTCACGGGCCCGCCTCAATCGATTGGCACAGAGAAAATGAAGCATCGTATCGCCATTTTTTGCCCTGTGCACGGCAACCCGCCCCTCGTCAGGGCCCAACTCCGGAACTACCACTACTTTTTCGAGGACGAGGCCCTGCACATTCTCCATCCCTCCCTCGAAGGAGTCATTTCCAATTCGATCGTGAATGAATGGGACGACAAATTCGGCAACATTCAACTAAGCAACATTCAAATCATGACCAGTTGGCGATCCGTCATGGGCGCCTTCATCGCAAATACCCGCTTCCTTCGAAACCACCCGGGGCACTCTATCCAATACGTCTACCTGCATACCGATTCTGATCTGCTGGTGCGGGGAGATATTCCAAATTGGATTTATTCGAACGAGATTGGTTTCGGTGGCAATCCAACCTCCCCCGATTGGAATTGGCCCTATATTTCCCATGTCTACGAATCGGGTCCATTTCGTGATCTTCTCAACGAAATGGGAATCGGGAATGGGGACATTCTTATCGGCCGTCAGGAAGGGGCATTTATTCCATACGATATCTGGGATGAAACCATCCACATTATCGAACGGCACTTCCCCGATTCCTACTTTGATGATCCCTCCAACCACTGGCCCATTGAGGAATCTGTTCTCCCCACCCTATTGAAAAAGTTAACCCCGAAGATGCAGAGGTCTTCCATTATCATTAAGACCAAGGAATTGCCCCAAGTCGCCGGAAACCATTATCGCCGGGATATCGATGCAAATTGCATTCAGGTCGAGGACCTGCATCACTGGATTAGTAACCCTGATCCTGAATGCCTCGGGCTGAAATGGTTTTCCCAGGATCTCCACCACCCTGCACGAGCCCTCCTTCGCTCCATCCACTTTGAAAACCAATCCTTCCCGACACCCTCAACCTTTTTCGAAAATTAAACCGTAATGTCTCAATTTAAAGAATCGACATGGTTCTCAAACCAGAAATTCCGGGTGTCCCTCGACAAAGTTCTGGTTTCACCCGGCTTCATCGCCGTCTTTGGATGGTGGTTTAACCCCGGCCAACAAGTAGAACTGAGTTTTGAAAGCCCGTTAGTGGCGGGTTCGATTCGGGCCGATAATATTTTCCCCCTCCCCCGACCAGATGCTGCAAAAATCCTGGAAAACGAGGTCCCTCCCACACAATTGGGATTTCTCTTCATCGAGGAAACAGTCCATTGGAATAATCTTAAATCCTCGCCCCTGATTCTATCGGTCAAAAATGGCCAGGAGATTCTGGGAAAACGGGTCCTGCGTAAGATGCCGTCCTCGCCCAGGGATGAATATCTCACCAACTTCATTGTTCCCAAGCTGTCTCCCTCACAGGCTGAATCCCAATTGATCCGCAAATGGGCCCGGTCACTCCCTGACCTCCCCTACTTCAGGTTGCTCGAGATTCCTCTTGACGGTTCGGACAATCAATTTCCACTCGATTTCGAAGATCATATTGCGCAACGGCCCCTTGAAACCCACGAGACCAAGGGCCTTCAGGCGCTTCTGGCTCTCCTTCTGAAGTATTTTCCAAAAATCGGGTATTCCAACCTGCCTCCCAACCTGGAAAACGGTTTTCTTCAGGCTGCCATTACCTATTCACAGCGCTATGAAGTCGACGCAGACGTCCTCGAATGGGCCATAACCGCTTGCCACCACCTGAAAAAGGATTGCGAGGGAACCCGTATCCTCACCTACGCCGTCCTATCTGAGAACCGATTGGAGGCTCCATCCGTTCTCCAGCTGCTGTCACGCTACCACCAAATGATCGGCTTGGGAAATATTGATCCCACAATTCGTTCAGAGGCCGTTTCTACGAGGGAGGCGGCTATTTTTCTCAACTACCTCTCGTTCTCGTTCTTTTACTCCAAGAATGACCTCGCGGCTAATCTCTACCTCGCCGCCGCCCACCGCATTGAGCCCGATCTTCCCGGACCGATTTTCAATTTGGCGGTTCAGAACCTCGATGACCCGAATATCGCCAAAAATCTGAAGCGCCTCAGCCGCCTGAACCGTGGATACGAAAATACCGACGGTCATTTTTCCTGGCCCAGGTGGAGACTACGGGAATGGCCCCGGTTCGACTACCAATTTCCCCAAGATGCCGAATTCCTCCGCACCTCTCAGGATTGGCCACGGATTACCCTCATTACGCCTTCCTATAACCAGGGTCGCTATATCGAGGATACCATTCTATCCGTCCTCAATCAGAATTATCCCAATCTCCAATACCTCATTTTTGACAACCAATCCTCCGATGAAACCGGAGAAATCCTTCGCCGTTACCAGGATCGGGTCAGCCGGATTAAGATTGAATCTGACCACGGACAGTCCAATGCCATAAACAAGGGGCTAAAAGTAGCCGAGGGAGAAATCATCGGCTGGTTGAACAGCGACGACATGCTTGCTCCCGGAGCACTCCACCATGTCGCGCTTGCCTTTATTCATTCCAAGGCGGACGTTGTGTCGGGAATCTGCTGCGAGCATTCGGATAAGCGGATCCAACTGGTGAATAAGCCCAGAATCGAAAACGGCCCCGTTAGTCCTGACAAGTTGGGCGACATTTTCAAATACTGGCTGAAGGGGCATTTCTTCTATCAGCCAGAGGTCTTTTTCACCCGAAAAATTCTCGAAAAAGCAGGGTCCATACTGGATGAATCACTCCACTATTCTATGGACTATGACCTTTGGTGCCGGTTTGCAATCAAAGGGGCACGCTTTCAGGTTCTCGATTATCCAGTTGCCTTTTTCAGGAAGCATCCAGCCCAAAAAACGGCAAACATTGCCGACACCATCGAAGAACAGGCACAGGTTCGGAACCGATATTTTCCTCTCACCACCTCCCTCAACCGGTCGTGCTCCCTCCAGGAAAAATTGCGTCGCTTCCGATCTCCCGGATTAAAGAAGGTTGGAATCCTTTCTTCGCGGATCAATAAGATTTTTTCTCCCCATACCCAATCGGATATGGAGGAGTTTTCACCTGCCGATTGGGAAATTCATTTTGCCGGCACGATTGCAGATCTGCCTTTCCAGAAATACGATTTGATTATCTTCCTTGTCCACCTCCAGGCCGACACCATCCCACTGAATCACATCAGGAAGGTTTTCCCCAATGCAATTCTCTGCGGCTGGTTCTGGGACAATCACCACCATCCCTTTGAAAATCATAAGGTCGTCTCCCTGCTCGATACCTATTTTGCCGGCCATGCAAACTATTCAGCTTACCTGCAAAATAAAAATTCTCATTACTTAGGCCACCTGCCGCTTTGTATTTCTCAATTCAGCCATTCGATGGCCGAACAATTTGAAACCCAGATTATGGGAAAAAGAACCAACCTGATTTTCGGAGGGTTCGTAAAATACAGGTTCTTTGAAAAAAGAAATCGCTTCCTCGACGAGGTCATATCGATTTATCCTCACAATGACATTACCCTCATCGAGGAAAATCGGATTCAGAGTGGATACTTTGGGCTGTCTGAATCTGAAAAATTTGCAACCTGGGTAAAGAACAAAGTATCTCTCATCGTCCCGTTGAACGGGGATCTGTCACAACGTGTTTTCGATGCCTTGCTCGCCGGCCAGATCCCTTTGATCCCTATAGAAATCAGCGATGCCGAAGCCATTTTCACCCCTGAAATTTCGAAAACGCTTGGTGTTGAACGGTTCAGCCTGAACAATTTTGAAACCTTGGAAAAGGCCTTTCAGAAAGGCATTCATAATTTTGACCGCGACGGAGAAGCGGGCATTTTGGGTCGTTTCCAATATGCGCGTGACCACCACCTCTTCCGAAGCCGCATCCAGGTCATCCTGGCCAAACATAAAGAAGTTATATGAAAACTTTCAAATTTGTCGGTGTGCAGGAATCTTATCACCTGCCCCTCAATGTTGCGGTCATCGGGAATTCCCCAAATCTACTTAAGTCGAAAAATGGCCCGATCATTGACTCCTTTGATTCCGTAATTCGGTTTAATTCCGCTATTGTCAACGGTTATGAGACACACGTGGGACAAAAAACCTCCATTGTCTGCCTCGGCCTGGATATCGGATACTTTTTTTCCTACCCGTATGTCCGGCCACAAGGAGATATCACTCGATCGGATTCCCCCAATCGCCTACAGAACGCCCTCATTCTTTCAGCACTTTACCCGCAGACCGATTTCATCACCTGGGCGGTAGAATCGGAGCGTGCGAAGAAAAATTACCAGCACCTTAATGCAAAAATTCTTGCTGATGCGGGTTGTGAAAAACGCACCTATCACTGGTTCCCGGAAAGAGATCCATTTGAGATAAAAGATAACTATCAGGGAAACCGTATTCTTGAAGAATTAGAGATCCAAACCCGTCTTGCCTCTGGAAAAGGAATGCGCACCGGGTTCAGGATTGTCCTGATGTTGCTCAAATCCGGTATCACCCCCCACCTTTTTGGGTTTGACCTCGATAAATTCCAAGAAACCGTAAAGCACTACTGCGATGAGGTGACACGGGAAAAAATGGACAATCCTTCCCACGATTTTATCGGGGAAATGACTGCCTTGGACGAACTCGAGAAAAAAAATAAAATCCGCGTTTACTCCTGATTCGAGCGCCTACTGGCACAAATTTTCCCTACCTTCAAATCCGCCCAGCCTTTGCTAGATCCCTTTCAGAGCATAACCGAACTTCAACCAGAGACGGTCATTTTCGATTACGACGGCACTATCGCAGACCTGCCGATCGATTGGATATCCCTGCGTCCACAATTCCTCCACCTTGCCAAAGAAATTTCCCCTCGGTCGAATTTCAGCCCAAATATGCGGGTGGACGAAATGGAATTCGAACTTCTCAACCAGAATCCCAATCATCTTCCACGAATCCTCGCTTGGAGAAGATCGATTGAAGAAGCCGTTCGGAAACCCCATGTCCCTTTTGCAAAAGTACTCCTGTTTATCCGTGAGTTGAAGGAGGAAGGAAATCCACATCTGTTTATTATCAGCAATAATTTGACCCAAACCGTTCAGATGGGCTTGCGTCAGCTGGATCTGTCATCCGCCTTTCAGGATGTTTATGGATTTGACCGGATTGGAATGCCAAAGCCTTCCACCAAAGGGGCGGATGTATTATCACGGGAGCATTCGCCGAATTGGAATAAAACGGTTTTTCTCGGTGACTCCGATCGGACCGATAAAGGATTTTGCCAAAAGGTCGGCATCCCTTATTTTGATGTGAATTCAGCCTCCTGATGCCGCTTCCACAATTTCTAGACTGCACGATCCGCGATGGCGGATACATCAACGGCTGGGATTTCTCCCGGCATTTTGCGACTTCTCTCTACCACGCACTCTCGGAGGCGGGAGCCGATTACATGGAAATCGGTTTTCTGAGCACCGACCGCGACCCGAAGTGCCCTTGGCAGAGCGTCAACCAGAAGGACATTGTCCAACTAAAAGAGGAAGTTCCGGATGGAGCCAAAATTGCCGTAATGATCAATTACGGAGAGGTCCCCATCGATGCCGTCCCGGATGCCACCGATTTCCCAACCGACCTGATTCGCGTCGCAACGCCCAAAGGTTGCGCTCGGGAAGCCACTGACTATGCAGCCAGGCTCTCCCAAAAAGGCTTTGCGACCACCATTAACTACATGGGGATCAGCAATTACAATAACCAGGATATCCTTAAGCTGATCGGGACCATTAATGGTGCCAAGCAGGACATCCGATTCTTCTACCTTGCCGACAGTTTCGGCAGCCTGCTTCCCTCCCGGACACGGGAGATTTTCTCAACCCTCCAATTTGGAACGGATGCGAAAATCGGCTTCCACCCCCACAACAACCTGCAGTTGGCTTTTGCCAATACTCTCGTCGCAATGGAGGTCGGGGTGGATATTGTTGACGGTTCAATCTTCGGCATGGGAAGGGGTGCCGGTAATCTTTATACCGATGCAGTACTCACTTATTTTGAAACGTTGGAACCAAAGCGCTATCGGGTTATGCCTATTCTTCAGTTTGCTGACCTCTACATGGACGAACTGAAAAAACAGTTTGATTGGGGGTATTCTCTTCCCCAATTGCTCTCCGGTATTCTGGGTTGTCACCCAAACTACCCCACACGGTTGTTGAAAGAGAAAGCCTATACCGCCGATGATATTTACCGCATGCTCCAGGAACTTCCAGAGACAGAGAAACCGAGATACTCGCAGGAAGTTTCCACACGGATTAAAATGAAACACTTCAACCTGATCGCACGCGACGAAGCAGTCCAAGTTTCAGATCGGTTAAAAGAGCTCTGCGCACACAACAATCAAGAGGCTCTTATCATTTGCGGCGGACAGACCGTCAACATACAAAAACATCTGATTTCTGAATACATCCAAGAAGTGCAGCCGGCCGTTTTCTCCGTCAATAATCCCAAGGCACCCCTACCCGCTCACGGGGTCTTTTTCGGAAATCGAAGAAGAATCCTGCAATATTGGGACCAAATCTCAGACGATCTCCACGTCTTATTCGGCTCGGATATTCATCCCGCCGCCGAGCATAATTTTAAATTGAAGAATGTGACCCGCTTGAACCTTTTCCAGCTGATAACAAGCCAAAACCGGGAACCCGAATCGGTCTTCCCTTCCAATTCCGGCATTAAAGCCGTTCTGGCCCTTTACCAGGTCGGGTTTCGCAATATCGCTATCTCCGGCCTCGATGGTTATTCCGGAGAAAATTCATATTACTACGACGAAATCGACCAAGTCGATTCCGAGAAAACCAGGGAGGAACAAAATAAACAAATCGCCTTCGAACTGAATGAACTCTCGAAATTGAGCAGTACCCTCGACTTTACGTTTTCTATAATTACCTCCACCCTTTTCGATCGTTACGCCAAGTCCCCTTCCTGATGGAATCTGCCGCCGCCATCATTCCCGCCCGTCTCGCTTCATCCCGTTTTCCGGAAAAACCTCTGGCAAAAATCCAGGGCAAGGAAATGATCCTTTGGGTCGCCGAATTGACCGCAAAGGCGGTCGGCGCGTGCCATACCTGGGTCGCTACCGATTCCACGAAAATTGCTTCCGTCGTCGAAGAGGCAGGCTTCCAATTTATCATGACATCCCCCGACGCCCTGACCGGCACCGATCGGATCGCCGAGGCGGCACGATCCATTGATGCCGATATTTACGTCAATGTTCAGGGTGATGAGCCTCTCTTGAATCCGCATTCAATCCGCAAAGTTATCAAATATGCCCGAGACCATCCGGGCTCCATCGTGAATGGATTCGCTCCCCTTTCACCGAACGAGGATCCACGAAATCCGAATATCCCTATCTGCGCTATTTCCGAGGACAATTCCCTGCTCTACATGACGCGGACCGCCATTCCCTCCTTCAAGGACCCACGTAAGGAAAGGTCCATTCCTTACTTCAAACAGGTCTGCATTTATGCCTTCCGCCCTGAACATTTGGAATTGTTTTCTTCCTGCGGAAGAAAATCAAAAAATGAGCAATTTGAAGACATTGAAATCCTCCGCTTCCTCGACTTCGGGTACACCGTTAAAATGGTGAAACTTCCCGGTGACACCATCGCGGTCGACACACCTGAAGACCTTCGAAAAGTAGAGCAAATTTTAAAAGCAGAAAAGTAGATCTCACAGACCAATTTTTGCTACTGATACCGTTTATAACCCTTCAACTTTGAGCTGTTTTTCACAAAAATAAAATCGGATTGAGATACGGCATCATCATAAGGTCTTCGAAGTTGCGACATAACTTCAAACGATGAAAAATCAAATTCATTCAGGAGCTTAACATACTCGTAAAATCCAACGTCGCCAAAATACATAAATTCGAATATTACTATATCAATTCCTTTTAAGAGTTTGTTTGCCCCTTTTAAAACATAATAATCCATCCCCTGGACATCAATTTTCAAAATAACAGGAGAATCTAGTTCTGATAAATCAATGCATTCGTCGAGTCTTTTTATCGAAACTTCATACTTAACGAAATGCTCTGAATTCCCTTCAAGATTTAGAGATGCGCAATCCAAGGCTCCCTTTGGAGCGGCAATCATTCCTTCTCCTTCCTTATCCGACAACGCTACCGGGAAAAACTTTCCTGTTTTGTTTTCAATCAGGCTTTCCGCCTTCTCCTTAAAATCAGGAAGCGGTTCAAATAAAAAGAACTTACAATTCTCAAATGAATACAATCCTTCCGTGTACGAAGCCACTCCAACGTCAATAATTGTGCGTGGATGATAGTCTACGTCCTTCAGAAAAAGACAAAACTCTTTGAGGCTTCTTTGCTTCGTTCTGTTTTCGAATAAGTATCCCATGAAAATAACCCTAATATTTTTGAATTATTTCCAATTGAAATCTCCGTAAGAGAAAGGATCCAGGCAATTCGATGAATTCATCTTATCATCTTGAAAAGCCTGTTCAATTGTGAAATCCAATTTTCAATTCTTTTCTTTTCTACATCCTGTTTGCTTTTTCCCTCGGCCTTCAGTTCCTCGGCTTTAAATCTGGCAGTCGCGGCTCTTTGCCAATGGCCCAAACCACATAATATTTTACTCATCAATTCCCAATGATTGGGATTTGAATCTTCTAAATCCAAGGCACGAATCTGGCTTTTTAGCGCATCATCAACTAATCCTTTTGTATACTGAATAGCAGCCAGCATATGCCACCTTGAGCCGTTTTCTGGTTCCAAAGACACCGTCTTTTTTCCACACAGCAAGGCGGTGCTCAAATCTCCTGATTGATTGCACAACATCGCCTTTTGACTCCAGATTGCGGTAAAGTGCGGGTTCCACTCCAAAACCCGGTCCATAACCTCTAGAGCCTCTTCCTTTAAACCTCTTTGCACAAGGCAAGCGCAATAACTGGGATAAAATTCTAATCGTTGTTCTTCCAGATAGATGGACTTACGATGCGCTTCTAATGCCTGGGACAATGCGCCCATTTGAAGATAGAGGTTACCCATACGATGATAAAAAACCGCCTCGTCATCAATCTTATAAGCATTTTCAATCGCTAGTTCAATTTCCGTCATCGCCATCTTAAATTCTGTCAATAAGCGCTGAATTTCTTTTGTAGACGATTGAAAGGCGTGTCCGAAGAATTCATCGAGATCGCTTCGCAGGTCGAGCTCCGGCTCTTCCAGGAGTTTCTTCGGTTTCGGAAAATACGCCGATAAGGCCTCATCCAAATCCTCGAAATACTGCATCTTCCCGTCCCGCAAAACGATGCCGACATCGCAGAAATCGCGGATCGTCCCCATGCTGTGCGAAACCATGATCACCTTGGACTGCATACGCTTTTCGTCCAGAGCCGCCTTGGCCTTTTCCCGAAATTGGACATCTCCTACCGAGGTCACTTCATCAATCAGGAAGTATTCGAAGTCAAAGGCCATGCTCAGAGAAAAATTCAAGCGCCCGTTCATCCCGGAGGAATAATATCGGATCGGTTCCTCGAAATACTTCCCGATCCCGGACAGCTCCTTGATGAATTCCAACCGGTTTTCGATTTCCTCTCCATGTAAACCGTATGCCCGGCAAACCATGCTGCAATTCTCCCTGCCCGTCAGGTGCCCAACAAAGCCACCCGCAATCCCCAACGGCCAGCTCAGGGAATAGGGACACCGGATCTTTCCCGAGTCGGGAAAATCGATCCCGCCCAGGATCCGTAAAAAGGTCGACTTCCCCGCTCCGTTCGGCCCAAGGATACCTACATTTTTCCCCGGCGGGATCTCCAGGCTGACGCCCTCGAACAGGTAGTGCTTCCCCGCCCGTGTGTCATAGGATTTGGTAAGATTTTCGATCCGGATCATCTCAGCGCAATTTTATCGTTCCAGAGGTCAGAACCTTCCGTTCGAACTTATAATAAAGCAGAATTCCCAATGCAAAAACCAGGGTCGAGGTCAGCCACACATAAAACAGACTCTGAAACGGGCTCGCGTAGTCCCGAAAAAGGGTAAAGCGGTAAAGTTCAATAAAGTGCAAAAGTGGGTTGGGCAGGACCCAGGCCATGTAGTCTTCCGGAATGGCCGATGCGGGAATGAAGACACCGGAAATGAAAAAAAGCGGTCGGATGAAAATCGGGACGAATTTTTCAGATTCCATGAACTGAGGACCAAGGACTGCCATCGCCAGACCCACACCAACGCAGAACCCGAAAAAGAAAAAGGTTAAGAGCAGGGTCCACCACCAAGTGCCGATACTGAAATCCATCCCGAATCCTGCGAAAATGAGAAGAATGAGGATTGTGGCCAGACCGTATGAGATAAACTCCAGCAGGATGCGCGAAAGCACGCAGTGGTAAGGCCGGATTCGACGGTAGATGAACAATCCCTGATTCGCTTCGACGGTCAAGAGAGACTGCATCACCGAACTGTTGAAGATCATGAACGGCAGGATACCCATTGCGAAAAAGACGGGGAAGGCCAGACCCCCGATGGGCTCGCTCCCGAAGGCCAGCCGCATCAGAGAAAAGGCACCTATGTAGCCGAGGGGTTCCAGGACGGCCCACAGGTAGCCCAGCTTGTATTTGCCAAAGCGGGTCTTCATTTCGCGGGTCATCAGCGCAAAAACGACGTTCATTTCCCTCCCCAACAAACGAAAAAGCGATTTCACCAAAGTCGTCGAAGGATCCGACCCTGACTGCGGTGGTTTCAGGGAACCTTGAGGTTTCTGTAACATTCAAAAGAGGAAAAAATGAAGGAGATCGCGAGCTGGATCAAACCTCCTTTTACGCCACGGAGTTGGAAAATCCTCTTGAATCTGACCATCAGAAAGCAAAGTCTGACAGTTTCGATCCATTCTTCATGAGGTATTTTCTCTGCCCGCTCGCCTGTCTGGCCTGGTTTGTTTCTCCGCTGGTGCTTCTGGGAAATCCATCAACGGAACCTCATTCCGAGATCGACGGTTATGTGCAGTCCCTCTACCCCGAACGGGTCTTTCCCCAGCTGGATTCCCTCCTCGAAGCTCTTGAGGAAAGCTCCCCCCCGACGCTGATCGACCGGCTCCGGATCGAAGAGAGCCGGGATCAGGTCGTGATCGCCCGCTCCCGGCGGCTGCCCGATATATTTGCAGATTTGCAGTTTAATGTTACCGGGGAAGACCGCGAGGATTTTGACAGCCTCCTCTGGCGCAACCGCCCTTTCAATCGGATCTCCCTGCGCCAGCCGCTCTACCACTGGAACGCCCTCAAGGCCGGGGAAGAGGTCGCGGAGCTACAACTGAAAAATACCGCCCTCAGCTATCGGCAAAACCTCCGGAATCGCAAACAGGGCCTTCGCAATGCGTTCTTCCGGCTCGTTGAACGGGAGTATTCTCTACAATTGGCCAAAAGCCGGGTGGAGGTGGCGAAACGCAGCCTGGAATCCGTCGAGTTAAGCCGCGAACTCGGCGAGGCTTCCGATAGTGACCTCCTCCGCGCCCAATACCGCCTCCAGAATGAACAAGGACGCGTCCTTTTTCAAACCCAGTCGCTGGAGCAGGTCCGCTTTCAGATCTTTGAACAGACCGGCGTCCGGGTCGACCAACTCGAGCGCTTTGACAACCTGATCAATCGCCTCCTGAACCTCGATTTTCAGGAACTGGATTATCCCGGATGGGACATCCGGCTCATCGACGAAGAAAGCCGCATCCTCGAAAACCGCATCGAACAGGCGGAGCAGGACCTCGTCATCCAGCGCAGCCGCAACCGCCCTAAAGTGAACCTCCTTGTCAGCGCCTTCCAAGATGAAATCAACACTGCGGGGGTTGAGGAAAGCATAACCCGGAACAACCTTTTCTTTGGCTTTCAGGTCGTCTGGAATATCTGGGACGGCGGCGAAGGTCGAGCTCGCAGCCGCATCGCCCTCAACCGCAAAGCCCAATTGGAAAAGGCCCTCGAGCTGACCAACGAGAACCTGCGGGAGGAATTCCGCTTTCTCATCGATCGCCTCCAACAGATGGTCAAACTTCTCCGGGCACGTCAGGTTCAGATCGAGGCGATGGACGGCCTCCTCCAGCAAAGCCGGGTCGAGGTGGAACAAGGCCGCGCTATTGCGGACCAACTGCTGGATGATCAAATTGATCTCGATAACGCCAAGTTGCTCTACCTGCGTTCCGTCACCGACTATTTCCTCACCCTTGCCCAAATTGCGGATCTCCTCACCGTCCCTCCGGAATCTCCGGAAACCGAATCCGTAGAATGAAGTGGTTCTTGATCATTCTCGCGGTCGTAGTCATCCTTGGAACCGGAACTTGGCTGGCCGATCCCTTCGCCACTGAAATCCCGGTTTCCGAGGCCCGAACCGGAACCGCCGTCAATGCCGTCTCCGGACATGTCACGGTGAAGGCCTCCTTCAAGGCCGATGTCCGCAGCCAGACCGACGGCGATGTCATTGAGGTCATCAAACCTCCGAAATCCGCCGCTCGCCGCGTCGAAAAAGGCGACCCCATCGTCCGTCTCGACACTAAGGAAATCGATATTGAGATTCGCATCGCCCGCGCCGATTACGAACAGGCCAAGGCCCTCCTTGATGCCGAAAGTCAGCTCATCCCCCTCATCGAGGGCATCGAAAAAGAGCTGGCTGATCAAGAGGTCCTTCTCGAAGCCGGAAAACTCGCTCCCAACGTCGTCGAAAATACCCGACGAAATCTTCGCCGCCACCGTAACCTGCTTGAAACGGAAACGATCAACAACCAGCGCCTCTACGACCGGAACAAGGCCCTTCTTGACCGCTTGCTCCTTCGACGGGAGGAGATGACCATTGGCACCCCCGTCT
Source organism: uncultured Opitutales bacterium (assembly GCA_964417945.1). Classification (GTDB taxonomy): domain Bacteria; phylum Verrucomicrobiota; class Verrucomicrobiia; order Opitutales; family JABSRG01; genus CAYQKH01. Next base: position 2,594 of record CAYQKH010000036.1, on the reverse strand, counting down.
CCGGCACCCTCGACGCCATTCTCGTCTACGTGGGCGAGCCGATTCGCAACAACACCAAGGTGGCCGAAGTGGTCTCCGAGAGCCGCTTTGTCTCCATTGACGTCGCGGAGGAGGACCTTGACGGGATCGAAATCGGGATGCCTGTCACCGTTCGCCTCCTCGCCTACGGAAACCGTCTTTTCAAGGGGGAGGTGTCCTGGCTTGCTCCCACCGCTGATGAGGATACCAAACGCCGCAATGTCGCCATCGGCCTCGATATCGATAAAGACCTCCTCGTCCCTGGCCTCACCGGACAGGCCAGCATTATAAAAGGAGAGCGTGAAAATGCCCTCCTCGTCCCCCGCCGCGCCCTCGTCGGCAATCGCCTCTATGTCGTCAACAATGGCGTCGTCGAGATCCGCGAAGTCGAACTCGGCTACCTCAGTGCCGGCTCCGCCGAAGTCCTCTCCGGTATCGAACCCGGCGAAGCCGTCATCGTCGAAACCCCGCATATCTTCAATGACGGCGACAAAGTGAAAATCAGCGAAGTAATACCCTTTTGAGCCTTTTTATCGCTCCATGGGGAAGAAGAATAAACGTATTCGCGCAATCCTTTCGGGTAGGGCAGACTATACAGTTTCTTTCTGACCGAAGTTTCCTTTGAAATCAAAGAAGATGAATGATCTGACCTACGAAATAATCCTTTATTGGGATAAGCAGGATTCCATTTTTGTTGCGGAGGTTCCGGAACTGCCGGGGTGTATGGCCCATGGGAAAACCCAATCTGAGGCCATTTCGGAAGCGGAAGCCGCGATAACCCTTTGGGTAAATACTGCATCTGAAGAGGGTCTCTCCATTCCGGCTCCAAAGGGGAAGCTGAGTTACGCTTGAATGCGGACCAATTTCGAGATCGCATGGGCCTTCATCATCTCCCGGAAGCGGGCCATGGTCATGACCCTCTGCGGGATCATCTTCGGGATCAGCTTCTTCATCATCACCCAGGCGCAGACCGCCGGTTTCCAGAAGTTTTTCGTCCAGACCATCCTCGGGACAAACGGTGCCATCCGCATCACCGACCAGTTTCAGGATACCCTCCAGAGTATGGTCGCCCGCACCGAGTCCGGGGAAAACTTTCAGATCCGGACCAAGGAGGGCATTGAATACGTCGAGGGCGTGGAATATCCCGACGTTCTCGTCCCGAAAATTCTCCAATACCCGGAGGTCGTAGGGGTTTCCGAGATTTTCGAGGCCAATGCCCCCGTCACCAGCGGCTTCCGCACCCAGAACGGCCGGATTCTCGGGATCCGGCTCGGCGACCACCTGCGGGTCTCCGACCTCAGCAATCAGATCATCCAGGGCAGCCTCGAACAATTCGAGGCCAACCCCCGGGGGATCATCCTCGGCACCCTCCTCGCCGAGCGCCTCAACGTCGAAGCCGACGACTTCGTCACGATCGAGGGAAAGAATGAGTCCCGCCAATACCAGATCGTCTGCGTATTCGAGTCCGGTGTCGAACACATCGATAAGTCGTATATTTACATGAACATCGCCGAGAACCGCTCCCTCATGGAGGTTCCCTTCGGCGAGGCCCTTCTTCAGATCGCGATCCGCAGCCCCGACAAGGCCGGCCCCCTTGCCATCCAGATGCAGAACGAGTTCCGCCACATCGCGACCAGCTGGCAGGAGCGGGAGAAGGTCTGGCTCGATGTCTTTACCGCCCTGCGCTATTCCTCCGGGATCACGGTTTCCACCATCATCCTCCTCGCCGGAATCGGGATGTTTAACACCCTCGCGATGATGGTCATCGAGAAAACCCGCGAGATCGCCATCCTCCGCTCCATGGGTTTTACCTCCGCGGACATCTCCCAGATCTTTCTTCTTCAAGGGGGGATCATTCTCATCCTCGGCATCCTCCTCGGCTGGATTTTCGGGGCCGCCCTCACCTTTGGGGTTTCCCGCATCCCCCTGAAAATTCGGGGAATCTTCCGGACCGACCACTTCATCGTCAGCTGGGATTGGTCCCATTACCTCGCTGCCGCCGTTGTGGCGGTCGTTGTCGTTTTTATCGCCAGCTACATCCCCGCCCGTCGGGCCGCCCGTGTCGAACCCGCCACCATCATCCGCGGCACCTCATGAAGGATCCCGGTTCATCTAAACCTGTCCTCAACTGCGGCAGCCTCCATGCCTTCCTCGGACAAGGCAGCCTGAGAAACCATGTCCTGCGGGGGATCGACCTGAAGATCCATCCGCGCCAGCTGATCTCTGTCGTCGGGCCGTCCGGCTGTGGAAAGAGTTCCCTGCTCTACCTCCTCGGTCTTCTCGACCGACCCGAATCCGGAACCATCGAAATCCATGGCACCGACTTTGCCCGGGCCTCCGATGCCGATCGCACCCAG
>CAYQKH010000036.1:0-209 GCA_964417945.1 uncultured Opitutales bacterium | reverse complement strand
CACCCAGGCACGCAACCGGCATATCGGGTTTATCTTTCAATTTCACTTCCTCATCCCCGAGCTGACCGCCATCGAAAATGTCATGCTCCCCCTCAAGAAGGCCGGTGAACGGGAACCCGCTGAAATCGAAGAGCATGCCGCGAATTTATTATCCGACATGGGTCTCGCCGATAAAACGAAGCGCCTCGCCACCCAGCTCTCCGGCGGCG
>CAYQKH010000035.1:0-23005 GCA_964417945.1 uncultured Opitutales bacterium | reverse complement strand
AGAGGGAATTCGAACGCCTTGCATCAAAAGGCAAGCATTGACCCATTTGCCGCCTTCCGCCGCAAAGAGGGAATTCGAACGCCTTGCATCAAAAGGCAAGCATTGACCCATTTGCCGCCTTCCGCCGCAAAGAGGGAATTCGAACGCCTTGCATCAAAAGGCAAGCATTGACCCATTTGCCGCCTCTTGACCCATTTACCGCCTCGGGCCGACCGGAACTTATCCCGCTAATCCAGATCGGCGATCGATTCCTGCCAACGTCGATAGAAACTTTCCTGTTCCTTCAGGGAGACCGCCCTATCTTCGGAAAGCGGCTGGAAAATGTAGACGAGATCCGTTTCAGGATCCGGGGAAACGCCGAGTTCAAGCGGGTAAGCGGACGTCCCATCACCCATTCCCCGAGCCATCCCTGATGGATGCACATTCGAGAGCGACCCCGCACATTGAAGGAAATACCCGGCCTTCTCCAACGGTTTCCGCATCTCGAGAAAGGCCTCCCAAACGTCAAAACCCCTTCCACGGAAATCCAACTCAAGATCTAAAATTCGATAGGAGACCTCGGTCAGATCTCCAAACGTCCAACCCAGGCTGCCCGACAGTCGATTTCCCCTTCGGTCGGTGCAAAAAAGCGATTCGTAAACATGGTCGGTTTGAAAGCCTCGGTTCATCTCCTGCTCCGAGTGACCCGCCTTCTTTCGAGCACCCTTACGAAATCTGAAAAAAGGCAGCCGCATGACGATTTTCTGGATAAGCCTTAATGTTAGTAGCGTCAATGACCTCGCACAACTTCCCAAATTCCTGCCCTTATTCCCATACCTCCTTCCTCCATTTTTCCGGAGGACGCGATTCGTAAACCTCAAAGAGAAAGGGCGTCGAATGCATCCGTCCGTGACGGTCCAAGCTCGTCACCGTTACATCATGGACACCAGTACTTAAGTCTGCGGGCAATCGCACCCGCCAGAGATGCAGGTTCCGGTTCGCCACCGAACCCATCGGTTGCGGGGCGGCCGGTCCGAAAGAACGCCCTCGAAAGGCCTCGAAGCCCTGGTTTCGCATTTCTCCGGAGCGGCTCCGGTAGGCAAAACGGGCGACCGAAAGTTGCCGTTTGACCGCGAAGGGATCGGCCCATTCTGCCCCCCTCAGCCCTTCTTCCCCGTTCCCTTGCTGCGTTCGCATCAGCTTCCATACGGTTCCATCCGTCAACTCGGCAATCACTTCCGTTTCGCGCGAACCTGCCCACACGTTCACCGTGAGGTAGACCCCTGCTTGAAGGTCTTCACGGGTTACGATCCGGGTGTCGGGCAGGTCTTGAATCGAAAACGGGGGAAGGGGATCCCGCTCGGACTCCGGCTCTTCTTCCCAATCGATAATCGCATCGAACCAGGCCCGAAAGGCCGGAGTGTTGAGATCTACCCATTGGCCGATCCCGTTTCCCAGCCCCAACCCTAAATAGGTTTCCATCACCTTCCTGTCCTGAAAATCAAGAAGAAGCACGCCCTTGGGAGAACCCAGCCGCTGCAGGCTCATTGGAACACCGAAGACATCATAATCTCCCTGATACCAGGAACCGGATGTAGCGCCCGCAATGATGTGGCGAAACGGTAAGACCTTCACTCCCGTTTTTTCTTCCCAGCCCGCAAATGACTCACCGGGTGCAAGGTTTTCCAATGTGTGGGTATGCCCCGACAAGGATAGCGCCGAACGTCCACTCACGAGGCGGTGAAGTTCTTCAAGATTGTCGGTCTGGTGCCTCCTGGAATGGGAGTCGGTAAAAGAAACAAACGGGATGTGGTGCGCGAAGACCACTTTCCGCTCCGGAGAAACCAGTCCAAGAAGGTTCTCCAACCACGCCATCTGGATCTGCCCCACCTTTCCGTTGTAGCTGCCATCCTCTTCCGGCGAGGGATAGACGACATTGTCCAGGACCACGAACAATACCTCTCCGCGTTCAAAAGCATAATATTCCGGCCCGTAAAGTCGCCGCCAACTATCCGCGGAATGGGCGTCCGAACGGGCATCAAAATCCAAGTCATGATTCCCATGAACCAGGTATTGTGGAGCCCCAACCGTCGCACCGATCTGCAGTAACCGGTCGAGCAGTTCCAAATCGTCGCCCATCACGTCACCGATATATAGCATTAGATCAACCGCCCCTCCGTATCGCATCAAATCCGTGATTGCGCTGTCCCGAAAATAACCCACTTCGGTGTGGGAATAGGTCTGACTGTCCCCGATCACCGCCACGCGGAAACGAGGATCCCCTCCCGAACGTCGGAGAGGAAAGTTCACCTCTGCAGGGGCCGGCCCGGTATCGGGTAGTCCTCCAAACCGCAGCGTCTCTGGCGTCCCCCCTTCTTTGTGAATGTAAAAAAATTGGGGAACCCGACGGTGGTCGGTCGGGGTCGTCCAACCGGATGGCTGCACCAGCGTAAGGTTCATGTCCGGTCGCACCCCAAGTTCATAAGCGCCGTCCGCGTCGGTTCTCACCACTATGAGCCCGTTAGACACCATTACTCCGGGAATTCCCGCTTCCCCGGCCGACCGCTTCCCATTTCCGTCTCCATCTTCGAAGACGACTCCACGGATCGTTTCCCCCCTTCCACTCGGGTCCCGCAGGACTTCCGGGCCCGCTATCCAAAGCCCAGGGGACGCCGATAGGGATAATAGGCTAAAAAAGAATAGAGCGAATAATACTTCAGTCTTCATTTTTGCATTCATGTAAAAATCTGTCTCGATGAGGGACGCTTCATCCCCAGATTTTCGGATTTTTCCTAAAGAAGTAGAAAACTGGGAGGGTCTGACAAGGATACACAATTAAAGGCGGACGGTTTTACGTTCCTGTAACCCCCCTCTTTTCTTTTTTGAATCCCGGACCGGAACGGGATCAGGGCAACCGCCGGAACCGGCAGCTCTGGGCCACGCTCCACTGGTATTTCCGGCGGTGCTCCCGAATCAAAAAAGGGAGGTCCTGAGTCGCTTCCAGCTCAAAATCCTTGTCCAACCGTTCCCGCAGCGCGTCCAGGCTCTCTCCGGTTTCCGGGTGCCCTCCGATCCATTGCTCCTTCCCGGTATACTCCTCCAACCAGGTAAAGGGAGTATTGATCACCAGCTGCCCCCCGGGCCGAACCAGATCCCGGCAACGTTCCAGAAAACGATCCGGGTGGGTCAAGCGGCAGATCAGATTGGCCGCGAGGACGGCGTCGAAACCACCGAGGTCCGGGCGCAGGTCCATCGCGTCCCCCTGCTCAAAGTGTACCCGATCCACCGGATAGGGGTCCGCGATATGGGCTTGGGCCTCGGCGAACCGTAAACCCTCTAAACGATACCGGTATCGCAACGTCCGCTTCTCCGCCAGTTCCTTCGCCACTGCAATGAAGGCATGGGAAGTGTCGATCCCGATCACCTCTCCGCAGTAACGCGCCAACTCGAAGCTCGAACGCCCGACCGCGCAGCCGATATCCAGGGCACGGCTGCCCTCATCCAGTTCCCCGAGAAGAAAGCAATCCTCCACGCAACGAACCGGATAATGCAGCGCGGATACCGGCCCGAAAGCCCATGGTAGCAGCTCCTCCCCCGTTCCATAATGAAATTGTAAATACTCCGATACCGCCTGTCCGGTCTCATATATGTCGTTCATCATCGATATCTCCATGGGAACCTGACCTCCCGGCAAGCCCCTGCTTGTTTCGGTTTCCTTATCTGCTATGATAGTCCTCATGACTCCCGAAGACGCAAGCGAGCAAATCGAAAAGGACATGCAGGCCAAAGAGGCCCAGCAGGAACTCTTTCAGAAAAGAGTCCTCATTATCGGAGAACTTCATACCGAACGCGCCCTCTGGGCCAATAAAATCGGCCAGTTGAAAACCCTCTCGATCACCCAGCACGACGAGCTTTCCAATACCTACAACGATAAGCTCGTCGCTCTCGAGGGGAGGATCGGCAGTATCTCCAGGCAGATTACCGATTTTAAACCCGAGTCCATCCCCGAGCTTGAGGACTTCCAATACCATATTCAGAAACAGTTTAAGGAACTCGACGACCTCTACGCCGAATTGGAGCGTATGAACGAGAAGGGTTAGTCCAGATTCGCGCCACCCGTCTCGACCACCGATCCCGCCGGCGGTTCTTCCGCCCCCCGTGGCTGTCGGCATACGCCGTATATGACGCTGACCAGACCTTTGATCACCATCTCCCCGAAGATCACCTGGACCAGCAGCAAGGTCTCGAAAATCCCCGCGAATGCGATTACATTAAACAAAATCGAATCAACCGGGATGCTCACCGCGTTCGAGCGGGTAACCCGGACCAGCCAAGACCGGTTGCGCAGCCGATGATAGACCTCCGTGTCCATCGCCTCCGCTATGAGAATCGCTACCGTGCTCGCCACGAACACCCGCCACGAGCTTTCCGCCAGCATTTCATACCCCTGCGCCATCCATTCCGAAAACATCCCCCACTCCAACTCGCGAAAAATCGAAGCCAACCACGCCCCTGCCCCGAAACGAATCGAGAGCAGCAACACCAAGCTCAAAACCGCGGAAAGGACGATCACCCCGTAGACAAACGGTTTCCCCTTCCGGTGCATGTGGTCCCGTTGGGTGAAGGTCAGCCCGAAGATAAACGTCCCCACCGCCACCGCTCCAAAAATGGGAAACGGAATAAAATGGGTCGCCGTCAATTGTGCGAACAGCACCGCCAACAGGTAAAGGATCGCCGCCTTCATTTCCCGACCACCTTTCGTTCCGATCCGCAAATGGGTCAATGCAACTTTTGGCTTTCGCCGGAACGGACGATGAGTTCTTCTTAAGGGACGTGGATCGCGCCTTTTCTCCAGATTTCGACTGTTACCGTCACGACGACAGCAAACCAAAACCCACCGAGGGAAAAGTCTGATCGTGTCGAACTCGAAACCACCCTTTCTTCAAAAGCTTCGTGGGACGGCTGGTAAAGTCGCGCACTACAGCCAGCTCGACCTTTTCCCGGTCCGGCACACCGTCCGCCACTACAGCCGCGAAAAAGCCGCCGCCGATTTCCGCGCTGGCCTTAATGTGGCTCTGCTCGCCTTTCCGCAGGGCATGGCCTATGCCCTCATCGCCGGTTTGCCCATCCAGTATGGCATCTACGGTTCCGCCATCGCCACCCTCGTTGCCTGCCTCTTTGCCCGCTCTCACTTCATCACCTTGGGCCCGACCAATTCCACGGCCGTCATGTTGCTCTCCTCCTTCGCCGCCTTGCAGATGACCGGCCCGGAAAAGGTAACCCTCCTCCCGCTCCTTGTCCTTCTCGTGGGGATCTTCCTCATCGCCGGTGCCTATTTCGGTATGGCATCGCTGATCCAATACGTTTCCCGAACGGTCGTCACCGGCTATATTTCCGCCGCTGCTTTTCTCATCATGGCCAATCAGGTCAAGACCGTCCTCGGCTTCTCGTTTGCCGAGGACGAGGAAGCCACCAACTTTTTCGAGGTCTCCTACCTCACCCTCAAGCATCTTCCCGAAACCCATTGGCCAACCCTCGCCCTCAGCGCTCTTGCCGCCGCTACCTACCTGCTGCTTCGACGCTTTTTCAAAACCCTTCCGAATGTGGCCATCACCCTTTTCCTCTCCGCGCTTTACGGCCTCGGCTTAAACCAGATTCCCGGATGGGAGCAATTTATGTTATCGGGTGTCGACGCCAGCTCATGGAAATGGACCCCTCCCCCTTTTGATCCCGCCGCCGCCCGCCAGCTTACGGGCGCCGCCCTTGCCATCTCCCTTCTTTGTATTCTTGAGGGCACCGCCATCGGCAAATCTCTCGCCGCCCGCAGCGGCGAGCGCCTCGACACAAACCAGGAGATGTTCAGCCTCGGTATGGCCAACGTTGGATGCGCCTTCCTCTCCGGGATGCCTGCGTCCGGATCGTTGACCCGTTCCGTCCTTGCCGTTGAAAGCGGAGCCAGGAGCCCCTTTTCCAGCCTCTTCCCCGGCCTCCTCGTCGCCGTCGGCGCTTTTACTCTCGGTCCCTTCATCGCCTACATCCCGAAGGCTTCCCTCGCCGTCCTGGTCATCTTTATTGGGATCTCCCTCCTGAACCGTCATGAAATCCGGATCGTTACCCAAGCCACCAATTCCGACCGCATCACCTTTTTCGTCACCTTCCTCTCCGGCATGATCCTCGCCCTCGATACCGCTATTTATGCCGGCACCCTCCTTTCCATCGCCCTTTTCCTCCGCAAGGTCTCCAAGCCGGAAATGGTCGAATACAAATTCAACCGGGAAGGCGAACTCCGGCAGATGACCCAGACTGAACAGCGGGACAACCCCGAAGTCAGCATCGTCCACGTCGAAGGGGAACTCTTCTTCGGCGCCGCCGAGCTCTTCCGCGATCAAATGCGGCGCATCTGCGAGGAACCCAACCTCAAGATCATCGTCCTCAAGATGCGCAATGCCTATCGGCTCGACGCCTCTGCCATAATGGCCCTTGATGAACTGATCCGCTATATGAATTTACAGGGTCGCTACCTCATCATCAGTGAGGCGCGCAAAGATGTCGTCCGCGTGATTAAAAATTCAGGCCTCCTCAACCTCCTCGGACGTCGCAACCTCATCCCCGATGTCATCGGCAATCCTACGCTTTCCACCGCCAAGGCCCTGAAACGCGCGAAGCAACAGCTCGAGGAATGGGGCGAAACCGACGCCAAGGTCACCATCTACGTCGATGACCAGAAAGTCGCCGACGAGGAGGAAATGCAAAAAAAATCCCCCGACTCCTAACCCACAAACCGCACAGCCCTGAGCGTGTCGAAGGGCAACCCGAAACCCCCAACCCGCAACTCACAACGCATCATACTTATCCGCCCGTCCGCGCGCCTTCTCCACGGGATAGCGGGTTTCATTCTTCTCCATCTTCGCCGCTACCGCCCGGCTCATGTCGATGCCCGTCACGTTCGCAAATTGCGTGCAGAATATCAGGATATCCGCCAGCTCCTCTTCGATTTCCGCGCGTTTACTCGTATCATCCGGTAGCCCATGATTACCGGATCCGTCCTCCCAGAGAAAGTGCTCCATCAGCTCCGCCGCTTCCGCGGCGATCGCCATCGAAAGGTTCTTCGGCGTGTGGAAACGTTCCCATTCACGGGCTTGCGAAAAGCGGGATACACGGGCCTTCCAATCTTCAAGCACCGTTTTCCTATCGCACCCTCTCCTGCCTTCATTCACGGCGGAAAAACAAACAGGCAAAAAGGGCCATCAGTCCTGCTACCGCAACAACGACCCCCGGCTCCGGAATAACCGCAGGCCCGGCGAACGCGGCCGCGTTCAGCGGGTCTCCCGTGTTGGCAATGGTAGTCCGGCTGAAATTATTCGTCGGATCGTAGGTGAAGACTCCCCCATTATCGTCCACATAAAAATAGACGTTGTTGGTAGAATCATAGGCCAATCCTCCGCTGTTTACAAAGGCACCGTCTACCAGAAGGGTATTTGAACCGTTCGACCGGTCGATTTCGTAAAGATCACCATCTCCAGCCACCATTCCCACCAACTGGTCAGTGATTCCGTTATAGGTAAGTCCTTCGAAATCACGACCGGGCACCCCGATCAAGCTGGCCGCTCCCGTTGAAGGGTTCAGGCTGTAAATTCCCTGACTGCCAAATGAGCCCGCCCCGTATAACACATCATTGCGATAATCATAGGCAAGGCCCGTCAGGCCAACTCCCGTCGGTCCAATCAATACTGCGGCGCCCGACCCCTGGTTCACCGTATACAAGTTCGGGGTCCCCGAAAACAACCCGTTTACCATGTAAAGAAGGTCATTATCGGGGTCATATGCCAGTCCACCAAATTCCGTGGAGACTCCGAATGCGCCAACCACCGTCCTGGAATAAGAGTTGCTCGAATCGAATGCATTCAATTGATCCGGATTATCTTCCGCTACGAAAATGCTCACACCCTCCAGGGGAGCCCCGTAAATCAGCATTAACAGCAAACATAGAGAAAAGGTTTTTCTTGCGATAACCCTTTGATTCATGGATCTGAGTTTCTTCTTCATTGTCTTGCAGTTGTGGATTAAAATCCAATCCCTAACTGCCGAGCAAATTTTGGTAATTTTTTAAAAACTTAATTTAAATTGCGTTGTTTGTGAAAGCCTTTTTTATTATCGGATTCGTCCTGTGCTTGACCGCTTCTGTCCGGGCTCAGGAGGCTTCTTTGCCGCCTATCCTCACCAGCCTTGAAGGGCGCTGGATCGGAACCTTCGAGGTCTTCGATCCGGAGGGGGAAACCCTCGCCCGTTTTCCTGTCGAACACCGCTATTGGATCGAGAATTTTATCCTCAAAGGCCTCGCCACCGCTGAGATCGCCGGCAAACTCATCTTCTCGCATTCTGAAAGCTTTGTCCGAGACCATAAACTGGTCAGCCGCGTCACTTCCGACGAGGGCCTCACCACCTACTCCGGCCTCCTTCGAAATGGCGTCCTTAACTGGACTGCCGTCGAGGGCGACGCCCCCCCTATTTCCGAAACCCTCGTCGAGAAAGAGGGAAAGCAATTCTTCAAGATTCAGTATGCCCAGAACACCCGGGACCCCGACGGCGATCCCATCACCCTCACCTTCCGTGGCATCCTCTCCCGGGAAAATCAATGAAAGCGATGGCTCCGCCCTCAGCCCCCCGACCTCCGACTCCCGTCCTCAGACTCCTCGAGCGTAGCGAAGACCCTGAGCAAGCATCGTGCGTCGGAGGGCGCCCGTCCCCGATTACCCCCCACCCAACCCCACCGTATAGGCGGGAACCGATAGCAGGATGAAGAGCATCGCCCCCGCACCGATGAAACCGTTGTCCCCCCAGTAGGGCCGCTCCCCGGTCTGTTTCCAAGCCAACCAGCCGATACCGATCGGGATCAACCAGAACCCGATACTCCCGCCAACATATCCCCACCACGGCATCCCTGCACCGAAGATCACGCCATATTTTATCAAGAGCAGGCCCCACAGAAAAACGATCAGTAACCAATTCCGTCCCGGGATGGCGTAGGGGCCGGTGACCTGCATCGGATCATTGGCAGGAGGAAGGGTTTCGGGGTTCTCTGTCGTCATGATAGGTTGAAAAAGGCTCGGGCTTTTGCCGTGGAAGCAGCCGCGACGGCCTCGAGCGAGGTTCCCAGCGTTTCCGCCAGTCCTTTCGCCGTCTCTCTCACATAGGCCGGTTCGTTCCGCTTTCCCCGGTGCGGAATCGGCGCCAGAAAGGGTGCATCCGTTTCCAGGAGTAGCTCATTCAACCCTACCGCCCGGGCGGATTCCCGAACTTCTTTCGCGCTGCCAAAGGTCACGATCCCCGTAAAGGAAACAGTCCCACCCCGGCGGCGCACCTCCTCCAGCACTTCCGGGCCATCCGACCAGCAGTGGAAGACCACCCGCTCCCAATCGACACCCGATTCGTCGATCATCCGGATGCAGTCCATGACCGCATCTCGGGAATGGATCACCACCGGGCAATCCAACTGCAGCGCAAGGTGCAGCTGTTCCTGGAAAGCCACCTCCTGATGCTGAATCACCTTCGCCGCTTCGATCGGATCCTTCGGCAGGTGATAGTGGTCCAGCCCGATCTCCCCAAGTCCGACCGGCTCGTGCGGAGGGATGAAAAATGGCGATAGTTGCGCGATCTGCTCCTGCCAGTCCTCTTCCACATCCGTCGGGTGTAACCCCACTGTGTAAAACACCTGCCGGGGACGGGCCGCATGCAACTCCCGATACAGAGTCCAATCCTCCCAGGAAGTCCCGATCGTCACCAGCTGGTGCACCCCCACGGAGGTCGCCCGATCAAGGATAGCCTCCAATTCGCCGTTCTTCTCAAATCGGTCCAGGTGGCAGTGGCTGTCGATAAATTCCATGGAAATCCTCATACGACGAATTCCCCCGCCTACGGTCAACCGTAACCCGCCAGAAAAAATTTGAAAACCCGTCGCCCCTCAACGATAGTTTCGAATTAAAAGTAACCCCCACTTCTCATTGAAGGAGAGAACCGATTCCAATACCTTTTTCCATGGAACAGATCATTATTTTAGGAACCGGATGCGCCGGACTCACTGCCGCCATTTATGCCGCACGCGCCAACCTTGAGCCTCTCGTTCTCGAGGGCTCCCAGCCCGGTGGACAGCTCACCACCACCTCCGAGGTGGAAAACTTTCCTGGTTTCCCCGAGGGCGTCGACGGCTTCGCATTTATGGAAAATCTGCGCAAACAGGCCGCCCGCTTCGGGACCCGTTTTCACAATGACCGTATCGAATCCGTTGACTTAGAGGGTCCGGTCAAATTCCTCACCGGCACTTCCGGAGAAACTTATACCACCCGTTCCCTCATCATTGCTACCGGGGCCAGCCCCCGCCTGCTCGATATCCCTGGCGAAAAAGAACTCTTCGGCGGCAAGGGCGTCACCACTTGCGCCACTTGTGATGGTGCCTTTTACCGGGACATGCCCGTGGTCGTCATCGGCGGTGGCGATTCCGCCGCCGAGGAAGCACTCTTTCTCACCCGATTTGCCTCCAAGGTCACCCTCATCCATCGACGCGACCAGCTGCGAGCCTCCCAGATCATGACCGACCGCGTCCTCGTTCACGAGAAAATCGAGGTTGTTTGGGACACCGTCGTCGAGGCCGTCCTTCCCGACGACCAAGGCTTTGCCAGGGCCGTTCAGACCAAAAATCGGAAATCCGGCGAATCCGGCGAAATCGAAGCCAAAGGCGTTTTTATTGCGATCGGCCATATTCCCAATGCCCAATTCCTCGACGGTATCCTCCCTACTGACGAAAACGGTTACCTCGTCCCCGTCAGCGGCAGCCAGGTAAAAACCGGGATCCCGGGTGTCTACTGCGCCGGTGATGTTGCTGATCATGTTTATCGCCAAGCCATCACTGCCGCCGGAATGGGCTGTCAGGCCGCCATCGACGCCGAACGCTGGCTTGCCGAACAACCCGAACTTGCCCCCGATCCCGTCCAGAAAGCCGCCGCTTCTTGAGTTTTCTTCACGCGTTGCTTCCCTTTTGGGATATGACGAACCATCGCAAGACCCCCGACCCGGACGATCTCCGCCGGAAATTATCCCCCCTTCAGTGGAAGGTCACTCAGGAAGAAGGCACCGAACGCCCCTTCACCGATAACTACCACGACCTTAAAGAAGATGGTATCTACGTCAGCATCGTTACCGGAGAACCCCTCTTTGATTCCAGGGATAAATTCGATAGCGGCACCGGCTGGCCCAGCTTTACCAAGCCGATTTCCGATGACGCTGTCGAAACCACGACCGACCGGAGGTTTTTTATGACCCGCACCGAAGTCCACGAGGCCGGCTCCAACGCTCACCTCGGACATGTTTTCCCCGACGGCCCCGAGCCCACAGGCCTGCGCTACTGCATCAACGGCGCCGCCCTCAAGTTCGTCCCCCGCGGCGAGGCCGAAAAAGCAGTATAACCCACGCCCCGGATTGTGCTCTATTGGAACCGCTTTACGCGGCGACCCTCCGTGCCCAAATTGCATTCGTAGGAGCTTGCTTTACAGGTCGCGCCAAAGCCTGAAAGGCATATGCGGCCACACCCCCCCCACTCCCTCAACCGGAAATCCAACCCAATCTGTTTATAATTAGAATAATTCCAAAAAAACTTGCCTCCCGCCGTTGAATTTTGGAATGATTCCAATTATTATCCAACAGCGTTATGAAACTAACCCCACAACTCAAAGATCGTTTGAAGCATTCCCTGGAGCGAAGTGGTCTCCGGTCCACCCGCCAACGGGAAGAAATCTTCAGTGTCCTCATGGACGTTCGCGACCATCCTACCGCTGAAGAGGTTTACCAACGGGCGAAAGAAGCGCTACCAACGATCTCTCTGGCAACTGTTTACAACTGTCTGGAAACGCTCGTGGAGTGTGGCCTTGTCCGCCAAGTCAATTTCGAGCGGGAGTCGACCCGTTTCTGCCCCAATCTCAGCCAACACGCCCACTTTTACTGCCATAAGACCGGCAAGGTTTACGATATTGACCTCCCATCGGAGTCAGTGAATCGCCTCGCCGAACTCCTCCCTGAAGATTTCGAAATGGAAAATCTGGAAATCACCTTCAACGGAAAAGGGCCCCAACCTTCCTGAAACCGACCTTATTTACGGACTAAAGACTCGAACCAACCATGTCAGACGCACTCAAAATCAGTAATCTCACCGCCTCCATTGAGGGAATGCGGATTCTTAATAATTTTTCCCTGACAATCCCAAAAGGTCAGGTGCATGCCATCATGGGGCCCAATGGCACCGGCAAGAGCACCCTGGCCAAGGTCTTGGCCGGGCACGAAGACTACGAAGTGGAATCCGGAGAGATCCTGCTCGATGGAGAGCCTCTGCTGGGGAAAGAACCTGACGAGATTTCCAAGCTCGGACTCTTTCTCGCTTTCCAATATCCCCTCGAAATTTCCGGGGTCAGCATTGCCAATTTTATTCGCGCCGCCCTTCAAGCGCGCCTGAAAAAGGGAGAAACCCTCAATGCCACCGAATATTACAAGTCCCTCTACGAAAAGATGGATTTGCTGAAGATTGACCGAAAATTCACCGGCCGTTCCGTCAACGAAGGCTTCTCGGGCGGTGAAAAGAAACGCTGCGAAATCCTCCAGATGTCCATGCTGAATCCAAACTACTGCGTAATGGACGAAACCGATTCCGGCTTGGATATCGATGCCTTGAGGATTGTCTCCAACGGAGTTAACCTCATGCGGGACGAAAAGCGTGGATTTCTCATCATTACGCACTACCAGCGTCTCCTCGACTACATCATTCCCGATGTTGTTCACGTCATGAACGACGGGGAAATCGTAAAAACCGGCGGTCCTGAACTTGCAAAAGAGCTGGAAGTAAAAGGTTACGAGTGGATCACCGAAGCGTCCGCTACTCCCGCCTGAAAATCGCAAACCTCTACCCTCCTAACATAGACCATGCCTACCGAAGCAGAAACCATCAGCCAGATTGACCGCGATCGCGGCAATTTTCGCTACGATACCACCTACGAATTCGATGCCGGAACCGGCCTCACTGAGGATGTCGTTCGCTACATCTCTAGTGTCAAAGGCGAAGACGAATGGATTACCGACTTGCGCCTCAAGGCCTTGAAGGTCTTTGAGAAAAAACCGATGCCCACCCACTGGGCTTCCAAAGACCTCGAGTCCATCGACTTCGGAAAGATTCGCTACTACCTCGCCAAAGGCCAACAGCCCACAAGATCCTGGGATGAAGTCCCCGACGAAATTAAGGAAACTTTCGAACGGCTCGGCATTCCCGAAAACGAGCGGAAGTTCCTTGCCGGGGTAGAAGCCCAGTTTGACAGCGAAGCCGCTTACTCCCGGATGAAAGAGGATCTCGAAAAACTCGGCGTAATTTTTGTCGGCTCCACCGAAGGGCTTAAAAAATACCCCGAAATCTTCAGAAAGTTTTTCGGCAAAGTTATCCCGATCGGAGATAACAAATTCTCCGCCCTCAACAGCGCCGTCTTTTCCGGCGGGTCGTTTATCTACGTCCCGCCTGGTGTCAAGGTGGCCCAGCCATTGCAGGCCTACTTCCGGATTAACGCGGAAAACTTTGGCCAGTTTGAACGCACCCTTATTATTGCCGATGAGGGCGCGGAGGTAACATACATGGAAGGCTGCACCGCCCCGAAATTCGAAACCAGCACTCTTCACAGTGCCGTCGTCGAACTGGTAGCCCTCAAAAATGCTAAAATTCAATACATTACCGTTCAGAATTGGTCCGATAATGTCTTCAATCTCGTGACCAAGCGCGCGGTCGCCGAAGAAGGTGCCGAGGTGAAGTGGATCGACTGCAATATCGGCAGCCGTCTCACCATGAAATATCCCGGCGTTATCCTGAAGGGTCGCGGCGCACGCGGTGAAGTGCTCTCCATTGCCCTCGCCGGCGACGGCCAACACCAGGACACCGGCGCCAAGATGATCCACCAAGCGGAACACACCACCTCCAACATCGTCTCCAAATCGATTTCCGTCGGCGAAGGCCGATCCACTTACCGCGGCCAAGTCCACATGCCACGGCACCTCAAGCACTGCAAAAACAACACCGAGTGCGACGCTCTTCTCATCAACTCCAACAGTCGCACCGATACTTACCCGGCGATCACTGTTACCGGGGACGCCAATAGCGTGCAACACGAGGCCAGTGTTTCAAAGGTCAGTGCCGAGCAGATCTTCTACCTGATGTCCCGCGGCCTCGACGAAGGACAGGCTATGAGCCTCTCCGTCAACGGATTCATCAATGACCTTACCCGTCATTTTCCCATGGAGTATTCCGTCGAGTTGAAGCGGCTTATCGACTTGGAGATGGAAGGCTCCGTTGGTTGAACCCTCTATTCCTTTTTCCTAATATGCCTACTTCCACACTTGATATTTCTTCCTCCAGCCAATCCGAAATCGGCTCACAGGGTGCTTTCGACGAATTGCTCCAGCAACTTGAGCAGGAAAACCTCCCGGATTGGCTTATGGAGGCCAAACGCCGGGCTTGGAACCGCTTCCTCGAGTTGCCCATGCCACACCGCAAAGACGAGCACTGGCGCTTTTCGACCATCGATCGCAATCTTCTTAAGGGGTTTCGCCTCGGGGGCAGTCCCTCCGAATCCGACGCCTTCTCCCTTGCCAAGATTCCTTCCTTTAACAAAGAGGCCGCGGGAGAAATGGCCTTCGCCGACGGCGAACAGATCCTCCTGAATCCGGTCTCCACTGAGCTCTCCGACAAGGGAGTTCTCTTTATGCCTATGATCGAAGCACTCGCCAATCACGGCGAATTGATTCGGCGGTATTTCTACCGCCAAGGGCAGGATCTCGGTTCCGCTAAGTTTATCGCATTGCATCAAGCCCTCTTCCGCACCGGAACATTTGTATACGTGCCAAAGAACGTTGTCGTTGAAGAACCTCTTCTCGCAGCCCATTGGCTCGTAAATGAAAATACCGCAGTCTTTCCCAAAACCCTGATCATTGCGGAAGAAAATTCCAAAGTGAACCTTGTCGAGCTGTTCCGTTCGGCTGCCCCTTCCCGACCCGGTTTCAGTGCATCCAAAAGTCAGATCTTTGCCGGGCCCAATTCCGAGGTTTTCCGGAAGGTTGTTCAGGATTGGAATGAAAAAACCATTTCCTTTCAGGATGATTCCACCTTTGCAGAGCGGGACGCTCGGGTAAAAAATGTTGCCGTCAATATCGGGGCCAAAAAAGCACGCTACGAAAACCAGGTCCGGATCGACGGAGCCGGCGCCGATGTTAAACTCTACTCCCTTACCATCGCCGATCGGGACCAGGAGTTCGATCAACGCACCCTTCAAGTGCATGCCGCGCCCAACGCCACCTCCGACCTTCTCTTTAAAAACGCCCTTCTTGATCAATCCCGGACCATCTTTTCCGGGCTCATCCTCGTCGACGAAAGAGGCCAGCAGACGGATGCTTACCAGACCAATCGGAACCTGCTTCTCGATTCAACCGCCGAGGCCAACAGCCTTCCGGGGCTCGAGATCCAAGCCAACGATGTGAAGTGTTCCCATGGTGCGACCACCAGCAACCTCGATCCCGACGATCTGTTCTACCTCCTTTCCCGGGGTATTCCCTCCCGAATTGCGAAGGAACTTCTCGTCTTTGGCTTCTTCGAGGAAATTATCCAAAAGTTTGAAAACCCTTCTATGGCCGACAACGTCCGCCATCTCGTTCAGAATAAATTCAATCGGCACATCGATTCGTGATGCAGGAAATGTCAGACGAAAAAGTTCTTACCCGCGAGGTCAACGCGACCCTCATCCCCCACGGCGAGCCTTTTACTTTGGAAAAGGGAAAAAACGTTGTTATCACCCACCGCCTCGGAGGGAACTTCACCGTTATGGCCGGGGGAAATATGTTTCGCATTGCCGCCAAGGATGCGGACTCTCTTGGCGAAGCGTCCGATGGTCCTTCGGGGAAGCACTCGGAAGCCCGGCCGGTCGACAAGCCCCCTGAGGAGGAAGCCATCCGGGAACAACTCAAGCAGGTTTTCGATCCCGAGATTCCCGTCAACATTGTCGATCTCGGCCTTGTCTATAATACTGAAATTACTCCCGCGGGTGACGGTATTTACAAGGTCCATGTCGACATGACCTTGACCGCACCCGGCTGCGGCATGGGTCCCATGATCGCCGATGATGCCAAGCAGCGTGTCCTCGAATTGCCCGGCATTGAAGAGGCCCAAGTTGAAATCGTCTGGGACCCGCCCTGGAACCAGGAAATGATCTCTAATGAGGGGAAGATGATCCTCGGCCTCATCTAAAAGACTCTTTGCACCCCCCTATGTAGGAGCGGCTTTACGCCGCGACCTATTTCCCATAGACCTCATGTAGCGACCTATCCCACACCCACCCCTGTAAAACCGGCTTTCACCAGAAACCCTACTGGCGAACCCCGCCTCAACTTTCCAACCCGCGCACCCGCCGCGCCAGCAATACCAATCCGAGAACACCCGCGATCAACCCGAAATGCCCGGGCTCCGGGATTGGTGTCACGCTCGACTCCCAACCCGCATCCACCATCGCCAGCAAGTCCAGATAAGACATTTCTTTGCGGGTCCCCGCCGTAATCGTAGGATCCATTAGGGTTTCCTGAGCCGTCCCGTCGCTTAGGGCCACGCTCATCACCCCTTCAGAGAAGTGATCCCCCGTGCTGTTCTGCATCGGAACCGATCCACCATATTCACCGTTTGCCTCGCTCCCGGTCCAGTTGCTGCTGCTATCGACCAAGTTCTCGTGGCAGGCGCAGGTTCCAAATCCCAACACATGCACCAGCTCGTGGAGGGCCACCGAATAAAAGTCAATCAGCCCGCTCCCCACCGAACTCGTGTGGTCATAATGGTAATTCGTCGAACCATCGTTATCAAACGTGACCGAACCACCCCAGGGACCGAAATCCGTTGAATTCGAGGGAGTCGCCGTATCGTAGCCAGGTTGGTTGCGCTTCACCGATGTCAGAAAGGAAGGTAGCCCAGTGGCAGAAAACCCTCCCGGCCCACCCCGTCCGGCGACCGAACCCGCGAGGGCACTTCCGCCCGTGTAAACCAGGATTTCATCCTGCGCGATCGTTAGGTCCACTGCATTTAGCGTCGTCGTCGAATCCTCCGGGTCGAAGAAGCTGGCTGTCCACGTATTCATCCCTCCGGGCGTAATCGCCGAAAAATTGTCGTCAAACAGAACTTCGAGATCCGAGGCTGCCCGCTCCAGCGCCGCTTTCGCTTGGGAGCCGGCAAGGGCGCCGTCCGGGTTCCCCGCACCGAAAAAATTGCCGTCGTCGTAGGTGTAATCAATCGTGAAAAAAATCCCGTGCAGGCCGGGAACGAGCACTGCGTGCAGGAACAACAGAAGCACTGGTTTGCGGAAAATCATCCCACCACGCTAAAGACTCTTCCCGCCCGGCCAAGTCTCCGCACGTTAAAATTTGGTGCCGTCCATGTATCACGACGGTTGCCCGGGCTACCCGCGCTTCTTCCGGGCGTTCCAGACAATGAAAAAAGCCACAAACCCAAGTAAAATTGCAAATGCTTCCGGCTCTGGAATAGGGGTCACCTCCCAGCCGATATCCGATAGCCCGGCAAGGTCCAGCTCCGTTACCTCCAGTCGCTGCCCCGGTAACAATTGTGGCCCCATCAAAGTATCCTGCAGGGTAACCCCGTCCGATGCCACGATACTTTGAAGGGAATTATCCCAGTGATCCGAGTCATCCAACGGCACCGGATTCGTGGGATCACCCGTGTCCGCATCCGTCCGGTTGTAAACCTCCACCGACTTCGGCCCCGTGAAAATAAAGCTGATGCGCTGGTTGTCCCATTCCGTGGATTGTCCGAATCCCAGCACATGAATCATCTCGTGCACCGCAACGGTGTAAAAATCAAACTCCGACCCGCCCGGCATACTGGTATGGTCGAGGTGCCAGTCCAGGCGGTCTCCTTTAAACCGAGTCATCCCTCCCCACATCACATATTCCGCCGTCCCGCCCCGCGTTAAAATCGTATCCTGAAAAGTGGAATCCCCCGCCAGTCCCACGTATCCGCCTTTGCTCCCCTGTCCCAGCAAGCCCCCCGGACCCCCGGTAAAGGCCCCCGCGAAAATTGTTACCGAGCTGGCCGCCACATGCAGATTTGTCACCGTCTCCGTCGTCGTCGACGACGAAGTCCGCGGATCAAAAAACAACGCGCTCCAGGTATTCGCCCCTCCCGGAGTGATCGCGGCAAAGGAATCGTTCAACCAATACTCCAGGGTATCCGCCGCCGCCTCCAGCGAATTGCGCGCCAATAGACCATTCGGATCCAGCGGATCGAAAAAGTTTATCCCTCCGTTCCCCGGTTCGTCAAAGCGGTAATCGATCGAGATGTGAAACCCTTGCAGCGGCCCCGTCCCGAGGAGCAGGCAAACCAGAGGGAACGCCCTGAAGACTGTTTTCCTGGAGATCATGAGGAAAAAGGAAAGCCATCAGAAATGAGCCACCTCCTAACGGTTGGCAACCCCAGAACCGGAATCCCCGCCAATAATCCCTTTTTTTGAAAGCCTGTTTACAGATTCCCGGCCCTACCTAATGTTGGATCTCGTGAAACTCGATCCCCTTCTGGATATCCAGTGCCTGATCAAATGCTACGGAACCCTCACCGCCGTCGACAACCTCTCCCTGCAGGTTCCCAGCGGGGAGATTTTCGCCCTTCTCGGTCCCAACGGCGCGGGAAAGACCACCCTGATCAGCTGCGTCTGCGGCCTTATCCAGAAATTTTCCGGATCCATCCACGTTGCCGGTCTCGACGTCCTTGAGCATTACCGCCTCACTCGCCAAATCGTCGGCGTGGTTCCCCAGGAGCTGAATTTCGACGGCTTCTGCAACGCCCGTCAGACCCTCCTTTACCAGGGAGGCATGTTCGGCCGACGCGACTTCCGTAAACGCGCTGAGGAACTGCTTGAGGCCTTCGGACTTACCGAAAAAGCCGGTGCCAACACCCGGCAACTCTCCGGCGGCATGAAGCGTCGGCTCATGATTTGCAAGGCCCTCATGCACCGTCCCGCCCTCCTTTTCCTTGACGAACCCACCGCCGGGGTTGATGTCGAGCTCCGGGACGAACTCTGGAACTACGTTCGCAGGCTTCGCGACGAGGGCATGACCATTGTCCTCACCACGCACTATCTCGAGGAAGCCGAGAACCTCGCCGACCGGATTGGCATCCTCAACAAGGGCAGACTGATCCTCGTCGAGAACCGTGACACCCTTCTCGACCGCTACGGCTCACGCTGGCTCCAGGTTCAATGCCGGGAAGAGATTCCCGACGCACTTCCATCCCAATTGGCCACTTTCAGCCCGCAACGCATCGACCCCACATCCCTCCGCCTCACCTACCTCGACTCTGGACAGGATCCAACCCCCATCGAGGTCATCCTCAAAGCCATCCATGCCCATGGCCTCAACGTCGTCTCCATGGAAGGCGGCGGCAGCTCCCTCGAATCCATCTTTCGCGAAATCCTTCGCGATGACAATCAGGAGTCCTCCAAACAACCCACAACCAACAACCGTTAAACCCTAACCGTTGAACACTCATTCCTCCCACCACTCCGCCGCCGACACCCTCCTCGCCCGGACTCTTGAAAATGCCCGGGGCAACCACGGCATCTACGGCACCTGGACCCTCTTCCGAAAAGAGTTCGATCGCTTTTTTAAAATCGGCCTCCAAACCGTCATCAGCCCTGCCCTGACCACTCTCCTCTGGTTCCTCGTCTTCGGCTACTCCCTCGGGGATCGCCTTCAGGAAATCAAGGGGATTCCCTACGTCGATTTCCTCGTCCCCGGCCTCGTCATGATGGCCGTCATTATGAATTCCTTCATGAACTCCGGCTTTTCCTTCTTCATCTCCAAGATCCACGGCGTTGTCACCGACCTCCTCGTCACCCCATTATCCCCCCTTCAGATCATAATCGGTTATATTTCCGCCTCCCTCGTCCGAGGCCTCGCCGTCGGCGCGATGATCTGGATCACCGCTGAGCTCATGGGGGCCTCCACCCTTTATAATATTGGCTTCACCCTTGCCTTCCTCGTCCTCACCTCCCTCGGCTTCTCCCTCCTCGGCCTCGTCACCGGCATCCTCGCCCGCGATTTCGACCATGTGAACTTCATCCCTAACTTCCTTATCCTCCCCCTCACCTTCCTCGGCGGCGTCTTTTACTCCGTCGACCTCCTGCCCGCACCCTGGGAACAGGTTTCCCATTTCAACCCCATCCTCTATATGGTCAACGGCCTTCGCTTCGGCATGACCGGCGTCTCCGATGTCGCCATCGCCCCCGCTCTCCTCATCGCCACCCTCCCCACCCTCTTCTGCGGCGCCCTCGCCTACTGGATCCTCGCCTCTGGTAAAAAAATCAGGGAATGAACATTCGCTCAATTGCCGACAGTGTCCACCCATCCGCTCGACCTGGCTCGGACCCAAATCCAGCTTTGCTTGCTTGCCTCAGCGGGGTATCCGGAGCGCCCTTGCCATTGACAACCATTTTATGAATCACGCTTCCGAATGCCCTGAATAATTGAATAACTCTTATGGCAGAAATCACCCAATCCCTCTCCGTCGACTTTTCCAAAACTCTCGGTCCTGTTCGGGAAATTCACGGCATCAATCTCGGTCCCATTGCTTTTAACGGCATCGTCGATAACTCCGCCTATTTCAAGGAGGCCGCTTTCCCCCTCGTTCGGCTCCATGACGCCCCACTTTTTTACAAAACCCCGGTCGTCGATATCCCTTACGTCTTCCCTCTCGAGCACCTCGACTCCGACGACCCCGAAAATTATCGTTTCAAGGTTACCGATTCCTACATCCAGGCTATTCTCGACTGCGGCTGCCCTATCCTTTACCGACTCGGGGTCAGTATCGAACCTCCCGAAAAATTCCGCCACTTCACCGACCCCCCACAGGACGTCGAAAAATGGATCGATATCGCCTCACATATCATCCGCCACTACAACGAAGGCTGGGCCGACGGTTTCCACCACGGTATCGAATATTGGGAAATCTGGAATGAACCCGACAACGGCCCCAACATGTGGAACGGATCCTTCGCCGAATTTATTGATTTCTACATCCAGGCTGCAAAAGCCCTGAAGGAGCGCTTCCCCCACCTCAAAATCGGCGGCCCCGCCTTCAACGGTGGCATGCGGAATCACGCACAACAAAAATTGGAGGAATTCCTCCCTCCCCTTCTTGAAGCGGGTGCCCCCCTGGATTTTCTCTCCTGGCACATCTACCCGCGTTACCCCGAGGAGCTCATTCGGCCCGCCTATGAAGTGCGGGAAATCCTCGATTCTCACGGCTTCAAGGAAACCGAAAGCCACCTCAACGAATGGAATATCGGCCCGGTCGACCACGACTGGAAGGGAAATGCTAACGATCCCCTCCGTCAGCGCGACAACTTCCACGAAATGCGGAGCCCGCGAAACAGCGCCCTCGTCGCGGCCTGCCTGACCGCTTTTCAAGACGCCCCCCTCGATATGTCCAATTTCTACCACGGCTCCTGCACCAGACGAGGGATCTTTGACGAGTTCGGCATTCCCTATAAACCGTTCTACGCCTTCAAAGCATTCCGTCGGTTAATCGAAGCGACTCCTCTGCGGGTCCACGTCTCCGGAAGCGACCCCGACCACGGCCTTGCCGTCCTTCCCGCCATCTCCGAAGACCGGAAAACCGCCCAGCTCCTCCTCGCCAACTTCGATAACGACCGCGAGCGCTGGTCCCTCTCACTGGACAACCTGCCCTTCGAGGACCCAACCACCCAGTCCTGGATCATCGATCAGCGCCACGACCTCGAACCCGCTCCGCCAAACGCCGCTGTCCTCACCCAGAATGAGCTGACCGTGCGAATCCCTCGCCCATCCGTTTCTCTCGTCCAATTCGTCTCCGGCTCGAAAAAAGGGGTCAAACGCAAATTTTAAAGATTTATCGTGATTCACCTCATCGACTGAAAGAGATCGGCCCAAGCGCTTTGCTGGACGGATCGAAAAGAGGAATTTAGGATTCACGGTTAATGGACGCAATACTTCTGGCAACCGCTTTTCTGTTTGGATTCCTCGCGCAGCAAATTCGTCTCCCACCTCTGGTTGGCTTTCTTGCCGCCGGTTTTTTCCTGAAGGCGATGGGCTACACCGGGGGCGAATGGCTCCAGACCTTGGCGGACCTGGGCGTCACCCTCCTCCTCTTCAGCATCGGGATCAAATTGCAGGTCCGCTCCCTTGCGCGCCCGGAGATATGGGCCGGCACCTCCCTGCACGCCTTGACCATGGTGCTGATCTTTATGCCGGTGATCGCACTCGGTGCTGCCTTCTTCGCCCCCGCCCTCGGCATGGACTGGAAAGCGGCGGTCCTTGTCGCTTTTGGCCTGAGTTTTTCGAGCACGGTTTTCGCCGTAAAAATTCTTGAGGAAAACGGCGACATGGGTTCACTCCATGGTCGCACTGCCATCGGTATTCTGATTATGCAGGATATCCTCGCGGTCGTTTTTCTGACCGCCTCCACCGGAAAACTCCCCTCTCCCTGGGCCATTCTCTTCCTTGCAGTGCTGATCGCCGGGCGCCCCTTGTGGGGTTGGTTGTTGGCCCGATGTGGACGCGGCGAACTCCTCACCCTCGGAGGCCTTGTCTTCGCCCTCTTCCTCGGCGCAAGCGGGTTTGAGCAGGTGGGGTTGAAACCGGATCTCGGGGCCCTTTTTCTTGGCATCCTCATCGGCTACCACCCGAAAGCGAAAGAGGTCTCCAAGTCACTCTCCGGTTTTGTCGACATCTTCCTCGTCGGCTTTTTCCTGCAGATCGGGCTGGAAAACCCGCTGACCGTTGAAGGCCTCGCTTGGGGACTCGCCTTCCTCCTGCTCCTCCCCCTCAAAAGCGCGGGCTTCTTTATGCTCCTGACGCGTTTCCATCTTCGGGCACGGACTGGTTTCCTCTCCGCCCTAAGTCTCTCCACCTACAGCGAGTTCGGGCT
>CAYQKH010000034.1:1419-23468 GCA_964417945.1 uncultured Opitutales bacterium | reverse complement strand
ACGACCAGTCCAAGGTGCGCACCAATCCTCCCGTCTTCGCCTGGAAACCCGAGCCCGCCGGGGAGAAAAACCGCTTCCGGCTCCAGGTCGCCACCGATCCGAAGCTGAAGCAGCGGGTCCTTGACGAAAAAGACCTTACCGACCCCGTTTTCCTCCCCTATCAGGCGATGGAGCCGGGGACCTACTACTGGAGGTGGACCAGCGGGAATTTTAAGTCCGACACCTTCTCCTTCAAGATCCCCAAGAGCGCCGTCCGTGTGGAAGTGCCCCCCGCCCGGAAATGGCTGGAATCCTTTACCGGCAAGCACCCGCGTTTATTGTTCGAATCCTCCTCGACCGAAGGCGTCCTCGATTCCATGAAGCGGGACCACCCCGAGGCCGTTGAAGCGCTTTTCCAGAATGCGGAACAACTCTTCCAACAACGCCATCACCTCCCCGAGCCGCCCTTCCCGCCCAACCGACAACTGAATTACCAGAAATGGCGGGAATACTTCTATAACAACATGTGGGGTTCGCGCCGCTTTTCCAATGGTGCCCAGGTCCTCGCCCTCGCCTACGCGCTATCCGGAAACAGGGAATACGGCAAGGCCGCCGCAAAGCGCATGGCCTCCCTCGCCAAGTGGGATCCCTACGGCTCCACCTACCTCGGCACCATGGATGAAACCCATATGTCCGTCATTTGGTATGGACCCCTCGCCTGTGACTGGGCATGGGATTGTTTCACCCCAAAGCAGCGGAATGCCGTCGTCGAACAGATGAAGGCCCGGGCAAGGATCACCTTCGAGCACATGCACGATCTCGGGCAATACGGAATCGAGCGCTTCGACTCCCACGCCGGGCGCGAGATCATCTTCCTCGCCCTCCTCCTCTTCGTCTTTCACGAGTTTATTCCCGAGGCCGAGGAATGGCTCGATTGGCTCCGTCCCGTTCTCTGCGGCATCTGGCCCATCTGGGCGGATGATGACGGATCCTGGGCAGAAGGTATTTCCTACAGCCTCGCCTACGTCTCCATCATGACCCAGTTCGCCTCCGCCCTCAAGCGGAGGACCGGGGTCGACCTTTACCGGCGTCCATTCTGGAAAAACTATGTTCGCTGGCGCGAAGCCATGTTGCCTCCCTACGCCGAATGGATCGGCTTTGGCGACCACAGCGAACGCTGGCCCGAGCAGTGGCTCCGCAGCTCCGATCTCGTCGAACTCGTCGGTGCCGAAACCGACACTACCGAATTCGAGCCCTATCAAAAGTGGCTCCGGGAGGAAGGAAAGAGCATGGAGCAATCCCGCCCCGAGCGGAAACTCTTCATGGTCTCCCCCCACCTCTTCCTCCCGCCCCCTTCCCCGAAGACCGCCGCCGAGACCCCGGTTTCCGAATCCCCCGACCGGGTTCTCTCCGTCTTCAAGGGTGCGGGCTGGGCCTCCATTCGAACCGCTCCCAAAGAGACCGAAAAGGATCTCGCCTTTATTTTCCGGTCGTCCCCCTACGGTTCGGTCAGCCATTCCCACGCCAACAACAACGACTTCATCCTCCACGCCGCGGGGACCGCCCTCCTCATGCCCTCCGGCTATTATACTGGCTATGCTTCCCCCCACCACGCCCACTGGGTCTGGCATACCAAGTCCCATAACTGCGTGACCCTTTCCGGCGCCCCGCAGCTCCTGCGCTCTCCCGAGTCCCGGGGGGAATTGCTCAGCTCCATGGAAGATAAAAACCTCGCCTACCTCCTCGGTAATGCCGACGACAGCTATCAGGATCGCGCCGCCCATTGCCGCCGGCATGTCTTCTACTTCAAGGAAGACCAGGTCCTCTTCCTCCTCGATCACTTCGTCGCCCTTCCCGGTCGGGTTTCCTCCTTCCAGTGGAATGTCCATTCCTTCGCGAAATTCCGCACCAACCTGAAGCGCAAGGAATTCTCTCTCACCCGCAACAAGGTGAAACTCACCGGCAGGGTCCTCTACCGCAAAGACGGTTTCTTCTCCCTTTCCGAAGGGTGGGACCCTGTTTTTACCCGTGGTTCCCACGACAGCGACCAATGGGTCGATCAATATCATCTCACCTACACCCCGACCCCAATCGAGGATAAAGAGGTCCGGTTCGGCGTCTTCCTCCTTCCGCAGTCCGCTCACTTCCAGCCTCCCGAGCTGAATGTACACCACCAGGATGATATCGAATACGCCGTATTCGGCGATGTCACCATCGAGGTCTATCCGCCCGAATCCAAGTCCGGGAAAGACACCCTCGCCCAGGTCCGGATCGGCAAACGGGACTACCGCATCGGGCCTTCCGGCATCAAGAAGCTCTCCGGAAAGGCTTAGCCTCCCGGAATCTTCGCCACCGCGTCGATCTCCACTTTGATCCCCTTCATCAGGACCGCCTGAACCGTCGTCCGCGCCGGGCGAACCCCCGTGAAAAACGCTCCGTAGGCCTTGTTGAAGCCTTCAAAATCCCCCATGTCCGCAAGGTAGCAGGTGCACCGCACCACGTCTTCCCGCTCGCAGCCCCCTTCCTTCAAAATCTTCTCGATGTGCGATAGCGTCAACGCCGTCTCCTCCTCGATCGTTCCCTCCACCAGCTTCCCCGTCTTCATGTCCAGCGGCCCCTGTCCGCTGAGATACAGCCACCCGTCAATGGCGATGCCCGCCGAAAACAGGCCGTAGGTGAATTCCTTGTCCGGGTGCCGCACTTCTCGTTTTTCGCTCATCTTCTTCGGCCTA
This sequence comes from uncultured Opitutales bacterium, assembly GCA_964417945.1. Taxonomy (GTDB): domain Bacteria; phylum Verrucomicrobiota; class Verrucomicrobiia; order Opitutales; family JABSRG01; genus CAYQKH01. The sequence goes on along the minus strand of CAYQKH010000034.1, from coordinate 20,757 downwards.
TGGCCGTTCATCACAATGTCAAGCCCCTCTCCGAAGGAGATCCCTCTCACCCATCCTTCAAATTTGATTCTTAGCCGCTTTCATCCCAATTTGAAAACATGTACCTCGACGCGAAACGAATTGCCCTGCTCGTCGCCGTCCTCGTGGGCGGGGGGATTTCCTTCTGGCTGTGGAATATGACCAAGGCCTACAACCAGGCTACCCGGGAAATGATTCTCGAGGCGGAAACCGGTATCGGTTCCGATAAACAGGCCCGGTCCCTCTACGATCAGTTTATCCAGGCCATGGATGAAGCCATCCTCTCCCTCAAAAATCGGGATTTCGAGACCACCGCCATCACCCTTTATCACGCCTATCCGAAATTTGAAGTCCTTCTGAACTCCGGCCGGGTCCTTGAATTGCCCGATGGCCAATCCCTTGATGAGGCCTTTCAGGCACAGAAAAATCGCTTCGACCACGAGATGAAACAAGCCTACCCGGAGTTGATCGATCTCCTTGGAAACGGCGATCTCGACCCCGATGTCGCCCGGAAGTTTTTCTCCCACCTCCCCTTTGCCGTCGCTGCGGATTGGAAGTCCCGTTTCGACGCCGACCGGGAAGCCATCCAGGCCCGACGAGTCCGCAATGCCTCCGGCTGGATCCTCGTGAAAATCCTCGCTTCCTACGGTGCCGGGTCCGAATTCTCCGACGCCATCCACCGCTCCATCCAGGAAAAATGGAACCCTGATCTTCCCTACAAGCTCGTTATCGGCTCCACCATGAGCTCCACCGAGGAACGCACTGCCTTCCGATGCCTGACCTTCTACCTCCGCTTTGAGAAGGCCCGTTACCAACGCGCGGGGGAAACCAATCCCTACGCCGGTCGCGATATCCTCGAGACCGTGACCCTGGAGTTTCAAGACCGTGGGCAGAACCTCTCCGGCTCCCCCCTCAACTGGCAACAGCTCGAGCCCATTTCCGTCTCCTCCCCCCCCGCCCGAGAACATCACTTTCGCCCTCGAGAACGAACGGCAGACCCTCGATTTCGAACCCGTTATCCGCCGACAGGTCACCACGCTCACCGCACTCCTCGAGTCCCGGCTCGACGCGCACCTGCCCGCCCTCGATTGGATCGAATCCCCGTAAACCCGATTCCTTTCCCCCTTCCCTTCCGTTTTTCCTTTTGTCCCACCTCTCTTTCCCCCATTATTCATGACGGTAACCAATTGGTTAAATATGTGCCGTCGACTCCTATCCCGACCCCTCCCCACCTGGGTTCTTCTCCTCTCTTTCCTTTCCAGCCTCTCCGCCATGGAGATTCCGCACGAAATCGGGGACCGCTATCCCGCCATTCTTCTCCGGGATGGCACTACCCTGCGGAATGCGGAAATCATCGGGGTGGAACTGGTCATCAAACACGACGGCGGAATCATTCGCGTGGAACCGAATGGATTTCGGCCGGGGACCCTACCACCGGTGGAGGAATTTTTTAAAGGGCCCTCCACCCCCGAGTCCGCGCCACAACTCCCCGCCTCTCAACCGGAAGATCCTGCCCAGCCCACCCGCGGATCGGGAGAAGGCGTCTGGGAAGACCTCTCCTGGGGCCAAGCCGCCTTCGAGACCTACCAGTCCTTGCGCCAGAACCCGAACGTCACCCGGCTTCAGGGGGGTGCCCTCCAGCTCCGGGCGGAGCTGCGCTACGAAGGTCTTTCCTTCTTTCTTTACCCGGACATGGAGGGAGGAAACCTCGACCGGATCCGCATCCGCGGAAATTACCACGACGTCTTTGCCGGGGACACCCTCCTTCGCCGTGAATGGGAAATCCTCTACGGCCGCCTTCTCCAACGGTTCGGCTCCCCCAAATACCACCGCTCCTTCGAAGAGACTTATGCCGAGCTGGCCGAAGGCATCAACGAGTCCTCCTTCTGGGACCTTTCCGGAGAACAGATCCGACTCTGCTTGAACAAGGTCGATGACCGGGTTTATGCCATTGTCTACCTTCAACCCGGATCCTTTTGATCCGGACCCTCTCCCATATTCTATCAATTTCATCTCTGCACCCATGCAAAAAGAAGACTGGATCATCGACTGTCACAATCACGTCGGGACCGAATTGATTTTCTACCTCTCCGGTGAATATCCCTACGGGCAGGACCTGCCCTCCCTCGTCGAGCATAAGGCCTCGAACCGGATCACCCACTGGGTCGCCTTCCCTTTCGTCACGAACCTTTCCTGCGGCCTCGAAGCCCTCTCCCGTGGCGAAATCGACCCGGATTCCGCCCCCGGGATCACCCCCTACGCCTTTGAAAACGAGCGGCTCCTCAAGGAAGTTTATGACTATTTTCCCGAACATTCGGAAAAAATCTTTCCCTTCATCATGGTCGACCCCAATCGCCGGGTGGAGGATCAGGTCCTCGCACTCCGGCAATTGCGCGAGTCCTACCGGTTCTACGGGATAAAGATCCAACCCACGATTATCCAATCGCCGATCCGGGGGCTCCTCGGCCCGGGCGCTCCCTTCGTCGAACTCGCCCGGGAATGGGACCTCCCCTTCATCATCCACTCCAGCATCTTCAAGGAAGACATCTGGTCCCAGTGCGACGACATCCTCGACATCGCCGAGGCCAACCCAGACGTCCGGTTCTGTCTCGCCCACACCTGTCGCTTTCACCAACCCAGCCTCGACCGTCTCGCCTCCCTTCCCAATACCTGGTTCGACTGCTCCGCCCATATCATCCACTGCCAGAGCGTCGTCCATGGCTACCAGAATATCGCCGAGGCCCCGGAACGCTTCCCTTCCGATTACGCCGACCCCGCCCGTGTTCTCCAGGACCTCTACGATGCCTACCCCAAACAGTTCCTCTGGGGAAGCGATTCCCCCTTCTATTCCTGGATCTCCCACCGCAGCACCCTGCCCTTCAGCCTCAAGACCACCTACGAGGAGGAAATCGACGCCCTCTACCAACTCCCCCAAGAGGCCCGGCATGCCGTGACCAACCGGAATACCCTTGCCTACCTCGGCCTCCAGAACTGATTCCATCTCTGCTCCGTCCTTTCACCGCAGGGTTTTTGGTTCCGGTCCCCTCGCTTTGAATCTTACAATACCCTCAATGAAAATTTTTGACGTCCACACCCACCCCGATAAACACGTCAACGGACAACTCTATAACGAGCTCCCCGACTTATTCAGCTACGCCCGGTCTCTCGGGGTCGACCGGCTCATGACCCTCGGCGATGTGTTGCGCTATGGCCAGGTCCCCAACGAGGAGCAAATCCGGGAAATCAACGATTCCTCCTGGAAGCACCTCGAGCAGTATCCCGACATCCTCACCGGTCTGTGCTTTATCAACGCACTCGCCGACGAGGGGTTCATCCGCGAGGAGGTCTACCGCTGCGTCCGCGACGGCCCCTTTGTCGGCCTCAAATTCGAGTTCCCGAACGCCGCCCGAAAGGAGTTGGACCGGGTCATGCCCCTTGCCGAGGAACTCGGCATCCCCGTTCTCCAGCATTCCTGGGACCTCACCTGGAATAAGCAGAAGGACCTTCAGTCCGATCCCCGCGACGTCGCCGTCCTCGCCCGACGCTACCCCCGCGTTAAAATCCTCATGGCCCACCTCACCGGCGGTTGGCTTCGCGGGATTCGCGAAGTCGAAGACCTCCCAAATGTCTGGGTCGACACCTCCGGATCCCAGCCCTTCTCCTCCATTGTCGAGGAGGCCGTTCAGGTTCTCGGCGAAGACCGGGTGATCTTCGGCTCCGATGCCCCCATGCGCGACCTTGCCACCCAACTCGGACGCATCCTCGCCGCCGATATCACCCAGGCCCAGCTTGAAAAAGTGCTCTACCTGAACGGCATGAAGCTTTTCGGTCTTGTCGACGATAACTGAAACACCGCACTGCGCGGAACACCAATTGTAGGCAAGTGGTTCAGCCTGGCCATGAGGCCAGCTCAAGTACCGCACTGCGCGGAAAAGCCCATCCGTAGGCCAGTGCTTCAGCCTGGCCCGGAACGTTAACCAGAGGACCCTCGGGTTGCTATGCCGTCAAGCTTTGGGGTCTCGACCTTTGACCGCTCGACGGGTTCGGTCGGAAGAAGAAGTCCCCTTTATCCAGATTCCGAGCACAACCGCTTCAAGGCCGCTGCATCCCGAAAGAAGGACTCCAGAGACCCGTCCTTCACAAATTCAATCGAGACGAAATGGGGGCGCCCGCTCTCCTTCAGGATTCCCAGGAATTCCCGCCATTGGTCTTCCCCCTCCTCCATCAGCTCAAAGGGCGGAGTCTGGTCTTCCAGAAGGTGGTGGCAGTGCACATTCGTTATGAAATCGGTCAACTGCCTGAGTCCGGACAGGACTTCCTCGAAAGGCACCCCACGGTTCGTCTGCCAGAAACAGGACACATTCCTCCGATCAATCGCCTCGAGCAGGGCAACCGTACTCTGCGCCGTGTCGGTCAATGAATGGCTGTGAAATTCAAAACCCAGTTCCAGTTTCCGCCGCGCGGCCCGGTCCGCGAATTCCTGTGTCCGCTCCACCACCGCTTCCCGCCAGCTCTCCGTCGCCTCCTCCGAACCCGTGCTCCCCGGCCAGATCCGGATCGTCCGCGCTCCCAAGGCTTCCGTCGTGTCGAGGATCGCATCCAACGTCGGCCCACTCTCCGTCGCCCGGGGGTCGATGTCTTCAAATTTATAATACGACCCATAGGCCGACACCGCCAACCCGGCCTCTCGCGTCCGGCGACCAATCGCCTCCGCACATTTCAACTCGCCCGGAAGGACGTGGACATCCCCGCCCCATTCAATGCTTTCCAAGCCGTTGTCCACGACAAGGTCGATGATCGCTTCCGGTTCGAGGCTGCGAAAGGTTACCGATAAAAGTCCGGTTCGAAAAAAGGATGGCATAGGTAGTTCTGGGTTTTTCCAAAACCTTGAAGGATGCCCTGATCGGAAACAATAACCTTTTAATTTGTAACCCCCTCCCCTCAAATTCGACCCATGCCCACCCCCCGAGTCGATCGCCCCCTCGGCATCCTCCTCGCCCTCCTCGGCGTCCTTGTCCTCACCCCGGATACCCTCCTCATGCGTTGGGTCGCCTTGGATCCATGGACCCTCGCCGCCTACCGCGGCTGGATGATGGGAAGTGGCATGCTCCTGATCTATCTCTTTCTCAACCGCGGAATCCGGCCTCAGGACTTCAACGCCATGCGCTCCTGGCTCGGCCTCAGCGTCATCCTCGTCTTCGGCTCCAATTCGATTACCTTTACTCTCGCGGTCCATGAAACCAGCGTGACGCTCGTTCTTACCGCGATCGCTACCGGGCCCCTCATCGCGGCCATTCTCTCCCGGTTTATCTTGAAAGAGCGCCTGACCCGGTCCGCCCTCCTCGCCATCCTCTTCTCTTTTCTCGGTGTCGTTATGGTCGTCTCCGGCGTCCACCACTCGCGGGGGGCGCCCGGCGGCAGCCCCCTCCTCGGCGCCTTTTTCGCCTCCCTCACTGCATTTGCCTGGGCCTACACCCTCGTCATTGCCCGCCTGAAATCGAACCTCAACATCATTCCCGTCGCCGCGGTCGGAGGGTTGATCAGCGGGTCTCTCTGCTCCCTCCTCTCCCCCAATCTCGGCGTGCCACCCGACAACCGCCTCTGGCTCCTCCTGATGGGGTTTTTCGTTCTACCCGTATCCTTCAGCCTTCTCACGTTTGCCCCCCGCTACGCACCCGCCACTGCGGTCGGATTGATCCTTCTCCTCGAGGCGGTCCTCGGCCCCTTCTGGGTCTGGCTCGGAACCGGTGAGAAACCCGGTTTACAAATGATCATCGGCACCTTTATCGTTCTTATCACTCTCACCTTTTACATCCTTGGCCAATCCCAGCCGCGCCCAAGGCATTCATAATCCGAATCCTATCCTTCTTCGTTTTTTCTCCTCACTTCGAACTCCTAACCTAAGCTTGTTCAATACCTGATGTTCATCGACGTAAATGCCTCCATCGGTTCCTGGCCCTTCCAGGTCTTTCCCTTCCAGGATGTGGAGGGCCTTCTCCCTCACCTCCAGAAAAACCAGGTCGACCAGGCTCTGGTTTCCCACCTCGGAACCGCCTTTTATCCCATCGCCGATCATTATAACCAGGTGCTCTTCGAACAGGCGCGGAACCACCCGGAGATCCATCCCGTTCCCGTCCTTAACCTCGCCGTTCCCGGTTGGGAAAAACACTTCGAGCAATACTGCGAGGTAGAAAAAGTAAAGACCGTAAAAATCCTTCCCGCCTACCACTTCTACTCGCTGAAGGATCACCCCACCTCCGAGCTCGTCAAGCGACTGCTCGACCAGAACCTGCCCCTCATCCTTCAGCTCCGTCTCGAGGACGAACGCAACCAATACCGCGGCCTCACCGTTAAAGGCCTTTCCCCGGAAGAGGTCATCGACTTCAACCACCGCTTCCCCGATTTGAAAGTGCTCGCGCTCAATGCCTACCTCCCGGACGCCGTCGAGATGGCCGCGGCCACCAACGAAAACCTCGCCTTCGACATCTCCTTCACCGAGCGGAGCAACACCGTCGACGTTCTCTCGAATGCCATCCCGCCGCACCGGCTCTTCTTCGGATCCCACACCCCCATCCTCTATACCCTGAGTGCCAACATGAAAGTGCAATATTGCAACCAGCCCGAGGAGACCAGGACCGCGATCGCCTCCGGTAACGCCAAAGCCTGGTTCGGCCTGTAAGAGAACCTTTCCTTATCATTGCGAAGCCAGAAAGACGAAGGCGGAAGGTTTTGACCTTTCCGCCCGCTTCGAGAACCGCGACGCTCAACTCTCGACCCGAAGAATCGCCTTCGCCACCGCGAGTAGCTTCGCCTCTTCCCAGCGCTTCCCGACAATCTGGATCCCGAGCGGAAGACCGTCGCCATTTCGCCCGACCGGGAGGACCACCACCGGGTGGCCGGTCAGGTTAAAGGGGCTCGTAAAACCCGTCCCCGCCAACCAGTAGGGCACCGTCTGACCGCCGATCTCAAAGGCCTCTTCTCCCGGGCGGTGCGGAAACGCCGCCATCGAGGTTACCGGAAGGAGCAGCGCATCCACCACATCAAGGTGTGCCTCGAGGATCCGCGTCAACTCGTCCCGCCTCGACAGGAAAGCGGTATAGTCCCGCAAGTCGCCTAATGCCCCACGGTAGTGCCCCCGGTCCATCGGGATTTCCGAGTCCTCCCCGAATCCCAGCTTTTCCAGGAGGACGGTCGTCTCCTTACGGCTGAGCGAGGCTGTCGTCTCCGCCCCCCGGATCCCGCCGAACGCCTCCCAGGACGCTTCAACCGTGAATCCGGCCGGAAGCCCCTCCGATAGCTGGGCACCGGCACCTTCCAGGTCTTTCAGTAATCCCCGGATGACCTCGGCGTAATCCTCCTCGATCGGCAAATTCGGAAAACGATCCACCCAGCCCAACTTCAATGCCTCTGTCTTCATCGTGACCTGCTCCCCGAGCGGCACCGGCGGCACCAATGGCCAATCCGGATCCGGACCGGCGAGGATGCGATACAACAAGTCCAGGTCCTCCAGGCTCCGCGTCAGCGGTCCCATCACCCCCATCGTCCGCAACCCGCGCAGCCGACCCGGCCATTCCGGAATATGGCCCATCCGTGAAATCCGATGGTTGGTCGCCGTAAATCCGTAGAGCCCGCAAAAATGAGCTGGTATCCGCACCGATCCCCCGAGGTCGCTTCCGACATCAAACGCCGACATCCCCGCCGCCACCGCCGCCGCGCCACCCCCTGTCGAGCCCCCGGGCGTCCGTCCCGGGTCTTCGGGGTGGCAGGTTCGACCAAACACTGCATTCTCCGTTTGAAAGCCCCGGCAGCCCTCCGGAAGATTGGTTTTTCCCAGAAGAATCCCTCCCGCCCCCTTCAAACGCGCCGCCACCGTCGAATCCCGTTCCGGTACATGGTCGCGCAGATGCTCCGAACCACAGGTCGTTCGAATTCCTTTCGTCTCTAGCGAATCCTTCAAAGTAAATGGGATCCCCGCCAGCAATCCCGCTACGCCAGCGCGCAATCGGGCCGCATCCGCTGCTTCTGCCGCTTCCCGCGCACCCTCCTCGCAGTGCGTGACGATCGCATTCAACTCCGGATTCCGCGTCGCGATTACCGCCAGATACGCCTCCACTAGTTCCACCGAGGACATTTTTCCGCCCGCAAGAAGGCGCGCGATTTCACATAGGCTGAGTCGGGTCGGGTCCGTCTCCATGGGGCATTTAAATGGTAAAATAGAGCAATGGTTCGTTCAGAAAGAGAGTTTTCGATCCTTTACCGCTTCATCCTCTGCTTTCAATTCTTCTTCGCGGGCCTCAGCCTTTTTCTCGTACTCGATTTTACCCTGCAGCCGGTCTTTTCGCCGGGTCCGCAATTGGGGGTTCGCCCAATTTTTCATGTTTTTCAAGGATTCACCAACAGCGACCCTCCCGGGTCTTCGACTGACGAACGCGACTGAATAGTCGCTGCACGGAGGCGGACACATATGCAGGTGTTCGGCAATCCATCGGTTCTTAGCCGGATGCCGTTCCCGCAGATTTCAGGCGGTGGCTCATTCCCAGTGCCCCGGCTTGCGCCGGTCCTGCTTTCTACCCTTCAGCTTCTTTTTTGGACTGATAATCGAGATATCGAAGGGGGTTGACAGGAAAGTTCGAATCCGGTTTTTAGGGTTTTTCGTGAGCAGCTTCGGAATCCGGCCCCATTTTTCCGAAACCGTGGACCTCGACCCCGGGGATATCCAAACAAAAATCGTCCGCGAGGTGGAGCAAACCAAGGCTTGCTGCGAGATCAAGAATTTCCCCGGCTACCTCTGCCTGCGCATTCCTGAAGAGGAGCGCCATTTCTGGTCGCCCCAGCTGACCCTCTCGATCGATGCCACGGAAGAGGGTAAAACCCAGCTTTCCGGAATCTACGGGCCAAACGCCAACGTCTGGTCGATCTTCATTTACGGATACCTCCTGACCGGCAGCATCGGGCTGTTTTCCGGCATCCTCGGCGGGGTCCAGTGGCATCTCGACGAGTTGGCCTGGGGTCTCTGGATCTTTCCTGCCACCGTCGCAATCGCCGTGGGTCTCTATCTCTTAGCTCAGTTCGGGCAAAAACTCGGTGCTGCCCAAACCTTTCAACTCCACCAGATCTATGAGTCCGCAATGGGCCGCAGGGTGGAGATCCGCTGAACGTCGCGGTCTGGCGCGGCGCGTTAGCGACGTTGTCCAGCACCGAATGGTTGGCATAGTTTTTTTAATCTCCATAGTGTGACCACATTCTCAATACGAGAACTGTCTTTTTCTCATCGAACACTTCGTAAATCAGTCTATGCCGAATGTTAATTCTTCGGGAGTAGCATCCAGCTAGGTTGCCTGTTAGGATCCCGAATCTTGGCGGTGATTTGAATGGATCTTCTTTAAGAATCTCGATCAGCTCGGAGGCATTCTCCTTCAAATTACTTCTCTTTAGTTTTTTGGCGTCCTTTTGTGCCTGCTTTGAGAAGACGATTTCGTAGCTCACCAGTCCAGGTCCTTTGAGGCTTCACTGATTCCCTCTTTTCTAGCCTTTTTGATGGACTCTACCATTCCAGGGATTGACTGGAGGTAGAGCGTTTCCTGTATGGATCGCCAATCGTCCTCTGAGATGAGCACGGCGTTACCACGTTTGCCTGTGATTTGGATCGGCTCGTGTGAAGAGTTTGCTTCGTCTATTAGGGAGTAAAGGCTTCCTCTCGCCTTAGTGGCTGTGACGGTATTCATCTTAGAAGCGTGCGTAAAAACGTTCGTTTTGTCAACTCCATTTTTTTGCCAACGCGCCCCAGAGTTGAGTCACGAAGCGGTCGTCTTGTAGCGAACTTGTTCGCGGAAAGTTAATCGCGGAGCATACCCAAGCGGGTTGATGGAAGGCCTTCGCGCCCGAGAGCAAGCCGCTTAGGCAAAGCCCAGCTCGGGGCAATGGGCAGACGCGAAGCGTCTGTCCAACGGTGAGCTCTGGCGCGGCGCGTTAGCGACGTTGTCCAGCACCGCCTAGTGGCCTTCTCTTTTGGACTCACGCAAAGACCCAAAGACCCCAAGATTCTCATCGTCGAGTCCGTTGACCATCCTTTTGATTCCATTTTTCATCAAGGAGGCTCCAAAGTTCAAGAGATAGCCGAGTTTGAGTTCCTTCAACTTAAGAGTGGTGAAGAGCTGCTTGTGATGGACTTTACTCATCTGCTCGACTGACTTTAGTTCAAGGATCACTTTTTCTTCAATGATGATGTCCGCCCGAAAGCCTCATCGAACTTCATGCCTTCGAATTCGATAGGCACCGACACCTGCGGGCGACCATTAAGCCTCTTCGCTCTAATTCTTTCGCAAGCACTGCTTCGTATACCGTTTCAAGCAAACCCGGCCTAAGTGCTGAGTGAACCTTTACTGCAGAATCCACGACAATCTTGCCTATCTCATTTTCTTCCATCTTTGGGTCTTCGGGTCTTGAGCGCAGCGGGCGTGAGATTCATTCTGTCCTCGCCAACAGCGAAATTATAAGGACCGGCACGCTGTTTTTGCAAAACGGTGCGCCGATTATTGTCTCACTTCAAGCTTATTGCCGAATAGCGCTCCGGACAAAACTACCGGCTCCCGCCGCCCATGCGGATCCGCGGATCCAGAGCCATCAGCAGAAGGTCGCTGACCAGGGTCCCCACGATACCCAGGGTGCTCAGGATCATCAGAAGGCTGCCCGCCATATACATGTCTTCCAACAGGAGGGACTCCAGCAAGAGCGGCCCTACCGTCGGAAGGCTCAGGATCAACGCCACGATCGCACCACCCGAGATCAGCTGCGGGAAAATATGCCCGATCCCGGAGATGAAGGGATTCAGCGCCAGCCGCACCGGATACTTCAGGATGAGCTTGATCGGCCTTACCCCTTTTGCCCGGGCCGTCGTCACGTAGGGCTTCTTCAATTCGTCCAATAAATTCCCCCGCATCACCCGGATCATGCTTGCCGTCCCTGCCGTTCCAATGACCACCACCGGCACCCAGAGGTGCTGGAGCAGGTCAATGAACTTCCCCACCGTCCATTCCGGTTGGCCGGCATATTCCGCCGAGAATAGCCCGGTGACGTTGATCCCGAGGAAGGCCGAGCTGAAATACATCAGAAGCAGCGCAAGGAGGAAATTCGGGACGCACATCCCAAGGAAGCCGATCACCGTGACAATGTAGTCCCCTGTCGAATACTGCCGCACCGCGGAATAGATCCCGATCGGAAGGGCCACTACCCAGGTGAACAACACCGTGCTGAAACTGATAAAAACCGTCAGCAACGCGCGATCTCCCATCACTTCGGAAACCGGCTCGAGGTTCTCCATTGAGCGCCCGAGATCCCCTTGAAGCAACCCCCGGTCCTCAGCATCAAACGTGAAAAACCAACGCAACCCTGTCCAGCTCAGGTAGCGCGTCATCCACCCGTCCTCCAACTCAAAAATCTCGATCACCTCCTCGATCTTTTGCAGGTCCGACTCCTCCCCCATCGCCTGGGCCTGGGCGATCATTGAGGTCGAGTAATCCCCTGGTGGAAGTTGGATGATCACAAAGACCAGAATTGAGACGATGAAGAGCGTCGGGATCATCAGCAGAAGCCGTCGCCCGATATACGGATAGCGGATTCCCGCAAAGAGCACCCCCGCTACCAGAAGCAGCGAAAATCCGTAGCGAAACCAGGGAATGCCACCATTCGACGAAACGGTCGGCTCCCCTTCCACCGCCGCAACTTCGGTTCCCGCACCCGGCGGGTTGCCCAGGGGACGAAGGATCGACTCTTTCATCTGCTCGATCGCCCCTTCCGTTTCCGAAGGATTCCGGAAGGAGTAGGTCTCCCAGCCGCGGTTCGCGGGGGAAAGCATGTGCCAGGCCTGCACCGAGCGCTCCGGTACGTTCATCAAATCCCGACTCACCACCTGCAGGATTGGAGGAGCTTCCGCGATGTTGATCGACCAGAGGTTCTCCGCCGCAATGTCCAGAATGCGCTGGAAAAGCCGGTTCTGCTCGTCCTCGTCCAGGGTCTGGATCACCTTGTCGTAAAGGTCCATCGCCTCCCAGAGCGGGTGCCCCTCCGGCGGAGGTCCGATCTCGGGCGGACCGGTCACTTCGTTCCCATAATAACCGCCACGTAGATTCCAGAATCCCCATCCATATGCATAAAAGGATCCCCATCGGGGAATATAGTTCCGGGGGTTCAGGATCGCGAATTGCTCCCCGCTGACACCGGCCGCCATCATGTCGTGCAACATCCCTTCGACCTCCACCCAGAAGAGATTCGTCCCGCGCTCCTGGTAAATCACCCGGACCCCGATCTCCGCCCAGTCCTCGACGATCGACTGGGCCATCGCTCCGCTGATCGACGAGCCCGTAATGTAGATCATATAAAACGTCATCGGGCTGCCGTCGAAAAAGGTGCGATATCCTTCCGCGTCCCGCCGCGTCAGGCCGATGCTGTCCAAGAGGGCGTTCGCCCGCGCCGGATCATAGTCCACGAACGCATAATAGAGGTTCTCGTTGAAATGCGGGGAGTAAGGAGGCGGCCCGATCTGGGAGGGCTCCGTCAACCCGCTGAATTCCACCTCGATGATCGCCTCGCGGTTGATCGCCAGGGAGAGCGCCTGACGAAATTCCTTTTTCCGCATGATCTCCTCCTTCTTCGCCGCGTCCGGATCCGAGGGATCCCGCTTCTTTGTCTGGTTCGGCCAGATGGTCGCACGCGAGCCCCCACCGTAAGAGTAGTAACGGACATCATAGTTTCCCTTCTCCCGCTGGTTCATCAGAATCGTGTAGTGCTCCATCCCAAGCCCTCCCGTCAGCGGCAATTCTCCATTGGCCGCCGCGATCGGGATCAAATCCGCATTCTTGATCGTCCAGAGATAACGGTCGATGTAGGGGAGTTGGTTCCCTTCAGGATCCACCGCGTAATAGTAGGGATTCCGCACCCAACTGTAGGGAGGCGTCCCCTTCCAGCTTCGGAAAAGGTAAGGCCAGAGCCGCGGATGCTTAGGGTTATCCCACGCCTTCAACGCGCTGTAAAGCGCCCGCGGCGTCGGCATCTGCCACGCCTTCATCGCCGCCTCGATGACCTCCGGATCACCAAGGTCCGGGTGATACTGCCGCAGGTAATGCGCCGGGCTTCGCGTGATTTCCATCCCGTCCGGCCCCGCCAGCTGTCCAAGCAGCAGGCTGTTCGGGTCCTCAAAACGAAAAGCGATCGTGTAGTCGTCAATCTTTACGATCTCCCCCTGCTTCCCACGGTGCTCCATCAGGCGACGCGGCCCCGTGCTCACGTTCGGGTTGTTCACCTCATGCTCCCAGTGGTAGAGAATGTCGTCCGCCGTGAACGGATGCCCGTCCGACCACTTCATCCCCTTGCGAAGGTGGAAAATATACTCCCGGCCCCCGTCACGGATCTCCCAGGATTTCGCGACATGCGGCACAATCGGCTCGCCTGTCGGGGAATAGCGCACCAGCAGATCACCCGCGTAAAACTGCCCCCACATCCCGACATTGCGTCGGTTATCCCGGGCCCCGACCAGCGTCCCCCCGTAGTTCCCGATTCCCTCCTGCCCGCGGATCACCACCGGCTCCGGACCGACGCGCTCCTCCACCGGCGGCAGGTCCCCGGCCTCCACCAGATCGCTCAGGAGAGGCGACTCCCCCTTCGGCCACCAGGCCGCATCCCGGCCCTCGGAATAGTCCACCTCCACCACCACCGGCTCACGATCCGCATCCGTAAAGGGAATCGTCCGCGCCGCTTCCACTTCCGCCCGCTCCTCCGGATCATACGCTACCGGCTCCTCCGATACCTCCGGCCGAAAGAATAGACTCCAGATTCCAAAAAAGAGAACCAGGCCGATGAAGGTGAGGATTAAATTCCGCGCAAACCCCATCACGACCCTTGAATATCGCCGTAGGGGTCAGCCGCGTCCCGAAGGCCGTCCCCGACAAAGTTAAAAGCCAGAACCGTCAGAATGATCAGGTTAACCGGCATCAGCAGCCAAGGATAGTTCGCCACCACTTGCAGGTTCAGGCAATCCTGCAGCATCACCCCCCAGCTCACCACCGGCGGGCGCAACCCCAGCCCGAGGAAGCTCAAGGCCGTTTCCCCGAGGATCATCACCGGGATACTCAATGTCAGGGTTACGATGATATGGCTGGTGAACCCCGGAACGAGGTGCCGGAAGAGAACCCGCCCGTGGCTTGCTCCAAGGAGTCGCGCCGCGACCCCGTAGTCCTCTTCACGCAAAGAAAGGATCTTTCCCCGCACGACCCGCGCCAGCTGCGTCCAGTTTAACAGACTCAACACAATCGTGATCCCGAAATAGACTTTCAGGGCCGACCAGTCCCGTGGCATCACCGCCGCGATCGCCATCCACAGCGGTAGCTGGGGAAACGAATTCAGGATCTCAATCAGGCGCTGGATCAGGGTGTCCACCACCCCGCTGCAGTAACCCGAGATCCCCCCGATCAGGATTCCCAGAAAGAAAGTGATCGCGATCCCCACCACCCCGATCGAGAGACTGATCTGGCTTCCATAAAGCAGACGGCTGAAAATGTCACGCCCGTAGCGATCCGCACCGAGGAAATAAAAACCCGGCCACTCCCCCTCCGCCGCCTTCAACGCGTGCTCCTCCGAGAGCGCCACATAGGCCTTTCGGTTTACCCCGAAAAACCGCCGATCCGCCGGAATGAATCCCACCAACTTATAGGGCTCCCCCTTTACAAAAAAACCCAGCGGCAGGATCTTTTCTGTATCTTTCAGGTAATATTGGCGAAGCGTGATCGGATCCTTCTGGCGTTGCAGGTCGTAGACAAAGATACCGCTTTTGAAATTGAACTTCGGGACCTGCGGCGGGCAATACGTATATTCCAGGTTTTTGAAGCCGTCCTTCTGCGGGGCGAAAAACCCGGCGAACACCGCGATGAAATACAGCAGGATCAACACATTCAGTGAGACCAGGGCCAATTTGTGCTTCTGGAAACGCCGCCGGATCAGCTGCCACTGCGACAGCGTCTCCATGCTGACTTCGATCTCTTTGGGCTTGCGGGCGAGCAGCATCATCGACGCCCTCCTTCCATTCGAATTCGGGGGTCTAATACCATGAGTAACAAATCACTGACCAGGGTTCCTATCACGCCTAACATACTGAGTATCATTAATAAACTTCCCGCAAGATACATATCTTCCATCAGGAGGGATTGCAGCAGCAAGGGGCCTACCGTTGGAAGGCTCAAGATTAAAGCAACGATCGCGCCACCTGAAATCAACTGCGGAAAAATGTGCCCAACTCCAGAAATAAAGGGGTTCAGCGCAAGCCTTACCGGGTACTTCAGGATCAGCTTCAACGGCCGGACCCCCTTCGCCCGTGCCGTCGTCACGTAAGGTTTCTTCAGCTCATCCAGCAGGTTCCCCCGCATCACCCGGATCATGCTCGCCGTCCCCGCCGTCCCGATCACCACCACCGGCACCCAGAGGTGCTGGAGCAAGTCGATAAACTTTCCGAAACTCCAGTTCGGCTGGGCCGCATACTCCGTCGAAAACAGCCCCGTCACGCTGATGTTGAAAAAGGTGGAGCTGAAATACATCAGCAGCAGCGCCAGAAGGAAGTTGGGAATGCACATTCCCAGAAAACCCACCAGCGTGAACGCGTAATCCCATACCGAATACTGCCGCACCGCCGAGTAAATCCCAATCGGTAGCGCCACCACCCACGTGAATAATACCGTGCCCAGGCTGATCATCACCGTAAGAAACGCCCGGTCTCCCATCACCTCGTTGACCGGTTCGAGCGTCTCCATCGATCGCCCAAGGTAGCCTTGAAGCAATCCTCTATCCTCCCCCTCGAAACTCGTAAACCATTTCAGCCCCGACCAAATCAGGTAGCGCTCAACCCAGCTCTTCTCCAGATGGAAGAGCGTCTTGATCTCTTCGATCCGCTCCATGTCCGATTCCTCCCCCATCGCCTCCGCCTGGGCCATCAAGGAGGTGGAGAAATCTCCCGGCGGAAGCTCAATGATGACGAAGACCAGGATCGAAATGATCGCCAGCGTCGGAATCATCAACAGCAACCGGCGCCCGATGTAGGGAAAACGAACCGCCCAGAACAGCAACAATCCAAGGGCCACCGCCCAAACGAGGGCGGAGATCCAACCAGGAAACAGGCCTCCCCCTCCGCCATTCGCCGCCGATACCTCCGCACCGCCCCGGTCCGGAGAAACGAGGGGCGAGAGAATCGCCGCCTTGACCTGCTCCTCCACTCCCGGCGTCGTCTCCGGCTCATCCCAGTAGTAGGTCTCGAATCCAAAATTCACCGGCGAGAGAAAATGCCATGTCTGGAGCGCTTTCTGCGGTACATTTCGAAAGCCGTTCTTCACGACGTTCAGAACCGGGGGAGGCGAGCTCAGCCCGATGGACCAGGTGTTCTCCGCCGCAATGTCGAGGATCTCTTGAAACATTTCGATCTGCTCCTCGCCATCCGCCGTTTGGATGACGCGGTCGTAAATCCGGATCACATCCATCAACGGGTGATCATCCGGCGGCGGAGTGATCAACGGTTGGTCGCTGAAATCCACACCGTAATACCCGCCGCGCTGGTTCCAATACCCCCAGGCCGGGGCATAGTAGGTCCCGAAATCCGGCACATACGCCCGCGGGTGCAGGAGCGGGTAGTCATCCCCGTTTGAACCGGCCACCAGGAGATCGTGCAGCATCCCCTCACGCTCGATATAATACAGCCGCGTCCCCCGCTCCTTGTAAATAACACGGACCCCGACCTTCGCCCAATCCTCCACGATCGACTGAGCCATTCCCCCTTTCATGATCGATCCCTGGATATAGCTCATACTCAGGGTCATCGGGGTTCCGTCCGGGTAGGTCCGGTAGCCTTCAGCGTCCCGCTCCGTCAGGCCCATCGCATCCAGGAGGGCGTTCGCTCCCATCGGATCGTATTCGACAAACGCGGTGTAGAGCCCCTCGTTGAAAAACGGCGAGGTCGGGCTCGGGGACTGCTGCGCCGCCTCCGTCATCCCACCATACTCCACCTCGATCAAGGCCTTCCGGTTGATCGCAAGGGAAAGCGCCTGCCGGAATCGCTTGTCCCGGAAGAGCGCCTCCTTCTTCGCCGCGTCGGGGTCACCCGGAGTCCGGCGTTTCGTCTGATTCGGAAAAATCGCCGCTGCGGTGCCTCCGCCGTAGGAAAAATGCCGGACGTTGTAATCCCCCTTCTCCCGCTGGTTCATAAGGATCGTGTAGTGTTCGATTGAAGCACCCGCCGTCGTGAACTCCCCGTTCGCCGCCGCGATCGGAATCAAATCCTGCGTCTTCACCAGAAAAAGGACGCGGTCCACGTAGGGCAGCTGGTTTCCTTTCGGATCCACTGCGAAGTAATACGGATTTCGAACCCAGACAAAGGGCGGGGTCCCTTTGTAGCTGCGGTAGAGGAAGGGCCACATCCGCGGGTGCTCGGGATTGTCCCAGGCCTTGATCGCTTCGTACAACGCCCGCCGTGTTGGCATCTGCATCTCCCGCATTGCCGCTTCGATCACCTCCGGGTCCCCGATTCTCGGGTGGTATTGACGAAGGTAATGTGCGGGCGCCGCCGTCACGTCTGCTCCAAGAGTAGTACCCATTTTCCCAAGGAAAGTTCCGTTCGGGCTTTCAAAACGAAAGGCCACCGTAAAGTCGTCGATTTTCTCCACCGTCCCCAATGTCCCCCGGAACCGGAGGATATTCCGGATTCCCATCGATATCGCCGGATCCAGCACCTCATGCTCATACCAGTAGAGGATATCATCCGCCGTAAATGGGTGACCGTCCGACCAACGGATGCCCTTTCGCAAGTGGAAGATATACTCCCGCCCCTCCTCATTTACTTCCACTTCACGGGCGAGGTGGGGCACCACCGGTTCTCCCGCCGGCGACCAGCGCACCAGGTGCACCCCGGCGTAAAACGTGCCAAACGTCCCCACATTCCGCTTGCTGTTCCGCGCCTGGATCCACGTGCCCCCGTAGTTCCCGATCCCTTCCGGACCCAGCATCACCACCGGCTCCGGGCCCACCCGCTCGTCCACCGGAGGTAGGGCACCTTCTTCGACCAGATCCCGCAACAGCGGGGATTCCCCCTTCGGATACCAGCTCGCCTCCCTGCCCTCACCGTAATCCACCTCCTGGTTGATCCGGATTCGGTCCTCCGGACCCGGGTTGAAATCCCGCAACTCCTCCATCAAGGCCATCTCCGCCGGATCCACCTGCTCGGGCTCCGTTTGCAAAGTCGGCCGGAAGAGGAAGCTCCAGATCGCAATAAAGAGCACAAAACCGGCGAAGGTTAGCAGAAAATTTCGAAGGCTCTTCAACATCAGGGTTACCCGCGTAAAGGCATTCAAACTCTTCTCCCCTCCATGACAAGGAAAGTCCGGATCGCTCCTACCGCCGCCCACCGCACATCCGGATCCGAGGGATCCAGCACCATCAAGAGAAGGCCATGCCTAGAAGGTGAGGACCTTATGCTCAGCCGATTTCAAAAATTCGGACAGCGGCGCCCCCATCGGCCGCACCGCGAGACCCAGCTCCTCCAGCACCGAGACCAACCCGTAGGACTTCGCGCAGACAATACAGGCTTCCACTAGAATCCCATCCTCCCGCATCGCCGCCACCTTTGCCTGGATGTCCTTATCCGCCGCCAGCAAGCGTTGGCTCGGCCCCCAGATAATCAATCGCACCTCGTCAAACCAGCCGGCTTTTTTCGCACCATGAGTATACATAAGGGCCATTCGGTGCGCCACCTCCGGGTCCCCGCTCGTCCACAGGACCACCAGGGTGCTCGGCTCTCCACCAAAAGGCTCCTCGCTGGCGCTTAATGGCCCTTGGGAAAAGGCTCCCAATAGAAAGAGGAGGAATAAGCGGGGAAAGATCGATTTAGACAACATAACTAAAAAGCCGGGGCGCGCGATCGCTGGCATACCCCGTTGATTTTTCCTCTGCTCCATCTGCGGCCTCCTCTTCATTTATTTCGAATAATGCCCGACTACCTTTTCCAGGGCCATTACCACCTTTTTCAGGTAGGCCTCGTCCATTCCTTCAAAGAGGATGAGTCGGAACCATTCCTTGATCACCTTTTCCGCGTTCGGGCAGACCACCTTGGAGTAATCCATATCCGTCAACCCTTGCTCCTTCAACGGCCAGCGCCCGTCAAAAAAGGCATGGTTGGGAAAGACCGCCCATTGATAAGTGGTGGACGGGAATGACCCGTCGTTCGCCGCGATGTTCTCCGCTACCAGAGCCTTTACGAAGGTATCCCGGTCGCAGGTCAGCTGATCCAGATCCAGC
>CAYQKH010000034.1:0-1409 GCA_964417945.1 uncultured Opitutales bacterium | reverse complement strand
CTTGATCGTATAAAACCAGTAGGAGTGACGATCGCGCGGGTCCCGCTTCGGAGCGATCAGCGCGGGAATCCCCGCCAACGCCTCATCAAGGTAGGCACCCATCTTCGCCCGGCCCGCCGCAATTTCCTCAAGAATTTCCAGCTGGCCCGCCGCCACCGCCGCCTGAGGCTCCGACATTCGGTAGTTCGCCGCCAGGATCGTCGGGTTTCGAGGCCCGCCCATCCGGTTGTAACCCTTGTCCCCAAATGGCTGCAGTTTCATCCCAAAATCGTCGCGGTTCGTTCCCACTACGCCCCCGTCTCCACTGCTCAGGTGCTTGAAGTCGTCAAATGAGTAGCACGCCAGGTCCCCCATCGTGCCGACCGCCCGGCCCTGACACTTTGCACCCCACGCCTGCGCGCAGTCCTCGATCAGCACAATGTCGTGCTTTTTCGCGATTCCCAGAAGCGCATCGATGGCGCAGGGGTTGCCGTTCAAATGCACCGCGATGATCGCCTTCGTGCGCTCCGTGATCTTGGCTTCCACATCTGCCGGATCGAGGTTAAAGGTGTCCGGATCGATGTCCACGAAGACCGGAACCCCCTGCTGGAAAAGAATCCCGATCGCGCAGCCCATGTCCGTGATTGCCGGGATAATCACCTCGTCCCCCGGACCCACGCCGATTGCCGCCACCGCGATGTGCAGCGCCGAGGAACACGAGTTGCACGGCATCAGATACTTTAATGGGTAGTGCTCACGGAAGAGCGAAAACATCGTCTCCGTCTGGTCGTTTTTCCAATAAAAAAGCGAGTCCTGTTCCACCATCCGGGTCAGCCGTTTCAGCTCACGCTCGCCCCAGCGTTGGTCACGCTTCGGCGGCTCCGACAGCACCGGCGTGCCCCCGTGGAGGGCCAGCCTTGCAGGAGAAGGGCTTTTGTTTTCCATCGCAGGTCCTCAGTTTTTGACCACTTCCGCAATCTGCTTCAGCGCCGACTCCGACAACCCCTTACCCGACGCCTTTATATTCTGCTCCAATTGGTGCAGGTGCTTCGCCCCCGGAATCACCGTCCCCACGTCCGGATTTGAGAGCACGAAGCGCAGCGCCGCCTCCGATAGGCTCTCCGCCTCATCCAGAAGAAAATCCAGCTGCTTTACCTTTGACGCGAATTCCTTGATCACCTCCGGGGGATATTTCCAGCTGCGGTGATCGTCCTCCGGAAAAACCGTGTTTTCATCGAATTTCCCGCTCAACCAGCCGGTTGCCAACGGCACCCGGGCAATTACCCCGACCCCCTTCTCTTTCGCTAGAGGTAGCAGTCCGTCCGCCACGTCCTGCTTTAAAATGCTATACTCGATCTGAATGATGTCCGCTCCACCTTCAATCGAACGCTGACCTTCCTCCACCGAGCTCAGGCTCACTCCCCAGTGCT
>CAYQKH010000033.1:655-23712 GCA_964417945.1 uncultured Opitutales bacterium | reverse complement strand
CACGCAGTTGGTGATGATGCTGAAGGTAACGGGCACCGCGACCTGCCTTGCCCCGATAATGGCGGCCTGGAGGGGAGGGTAGCCGCGCTCCCGGTGTTCGAAAATATTCTCCCCGACGACGATAGCATCATCGACCACGATCCCGAGGGTGACGATGAAGGCAAACATGGAGATGATGTTGAGGCTGGCATCGAGGCCGGGTAGAAAGAGGAAGGACCCGAGGAAGGAAATGGGAATGCCCATCGTGACCCAAAACGCGAGGCGGACTTCGAGGAAAAGGCCGAGGAGCCCAAGGACGAGAACGAGACCAATAATAAAATTTTTCGAGAGGAGATGGAGGCGTTGGGTGTAGACGGTGGATCTGTCGGAGCGAACGGCATATTGGACGCCATCGGGAAGGCTGGGCTCGATATCGGCGATGATTTCCCGGACGGCGCGGGAGACGGAGGGCGGGGTCTCGTTGCCGACGCGAAAGATTTCGAGCCCGATCGCACGCTGACCATTGAAGGTGCGCATGTATTGGCGGTCTTCAAACTCTTCACGGACCTCGGCGATGTCTTCGAGGAGGATGACGGCCCCGGAGGCTGTCGTGAGGATAGGGATGCGGGCAAATTCCTTTGCATAGTCTTTCCGCTCGTCGAAGCGGACAAGGATTTCGCCGCCGCTGGTTCGGAGGCTGCCGCCAGGGATTTCAACGGAGGACTGGGCGACACGTGAAGCGATCGCCTGGAGGCTGAGGTCATAACGGCGGAGCGCCTCCATGGAGGGCTGGATGTGGATCTCGAGATTCCGGGCGCCGTCGAGTTCGACAAGGGTGATCCGGGGGTCGGCGACAAGGCGGTCGCGAACTTCCTCGGCAAGGTTGCGCAGGGGAAGTTCCTCAATATTGCCGAAGAGCTGGATTTCGAGGACATCCCGGCGTCGGCTGGAAAGGGAGATCCGCGGCTCTTCGGCGTCGGCGGGAAAGGTGCGGATGCGGTCGACGGCGGCCTGGACTTCCTGATAAAATTTTTGGTCATCTATCGCCGGGCTATATTCGAGGGTAACCCGACCAGAGCCCTCGGAGGCGGAGGAGGTCATCTCGAGGACACCCTCGATCCCGCGGACGGCCTCCTCGATGGGGAGGACAATCCCCTGTTCAGTGTCCTCGGGGGTGGCCCCCGGGTAGGAAACGCTGATATTGAGAAATTCCAGTTCGAAGTCGGGGAAGACCTCCTTGGTCATTCGGGTGGACATGTAGAGACCCCCGATGAGGAAAACGAGCATAAGGAGGTTGGCGGTGACCCGGTTTTTCGCCATGAAGGCGATAGAACCCTTATTGAGGTCGGGAGGCAGATTTTCCGGGCTCATCGGGCACCTCCGGATTGACGCATTTGACGAAGTTTTTCCCGCTCCTCAGCAGGTAGGGAGAAGATGAATTCACGCCGTTCTTCGGGGGACATGGAACCGAGGAAGGCGCGGCGCTCCTGCTCGCTCATGGAGAGGAGGGAGGGCGGTTTCTTTTCGTCCTCCACGAACTCGCGGTCGGGCTTTCGGGCGGCCTGTTCCTCAACCTTGATGGCGTCGGGGGAGACGAACTGTAGATCGTCGGCACTGGAAGTGCGCAGGGACATTCCTTCCACGGGTGTGGCCATGCTAGTCGTGACGATTTTTTCTCCGGGATTGAGGCCGTTGGCGACGATGAGATCCCGGCGACCTCGATAAACGGCTTCGAGGGAGCGAATCTCCAGTTTATTTTCCTCGTCATAGATCCAGAGGGTATCGTTATCCCGAACGAACTCCCGGGGAACGGAATAAACGTCCTCGAGGGTTTCCCCGAAAATTTCGGCCGTGATGTAGGCATTGAGGATCAGAGGGGGGAGCCCTTGATTTGCAGGTTCGAGGGCGAGGGGGTCCTCCACGGAAACAATGAGGGTGGCGAGGCGGCTCTGTCGATCGACCTCGGCGGTCGTTCGGAGGACCCGACCCTCGCGGTAGCGGCCGGGGTTCCATGCATTGGTATCGTAAATGCGGACGAGGGAACCGGGGTCCTGTCTGGATAGGGGGATGCGGATCCATCGCAAGGCATCGACGGGGACCTCAAGCTCGATCCAGTATTCCTCGGTACCGACGAGGCGGGCGAGGGTGGTAGAAGCGTTGACAACGGTGCCCTGGTTGACTTCGCGGGAGGCAACAAGGGCGTCGAAGGGTGCGGTGAGGCGGGTGCGCTCGAGGTTGAGGCGGGCTTCATCGAGCCGCGCCTTGCCGGCCATAAGGTTGGCCTCGGCGGCCAGTCGCTGGGGCTCGCGAAGGACGAACTCAAGGTCTTCCTCAGCGAGTTGGTCGCCGAGGAGTTCAAAATCCTTCCTTGCGACATCCTGTTGGCCTTCCTCGAGCCGAAGGTTACTGGAGGCCTGCGCAAGGGCGGCCTCGGCCAGGAGGACATTGAATTCATAGTCGCGGGGATCGATTTGGAGGATCGGTTCGCCCTTCTGAAAAAGGCCGCCGGGAATAAAGGAATCACTGATGGAGAGGATTTCTCCGCTGACCCGGGGCCGGAGCAGCACTTCCTGCGCGGGTGCGATGGTGCCCATGGCCTCGACCACGATGGACCGGTTGGCGGGATAGATTTCCTGCACGTCGACGAGGCGAGGTAACCGTTCTCGGGTGCGCTGGGGAGCAGTGGGACGGTTCCGGTAATAGTTTTGAACAATGGCCCAGGCAATGATAAGAATAAGGATTGGTCCGATGGCGTTCGCGAGGATACGCACGATGCGGTGCGGCGTTTTTGAGGAGGAATCGTCCGGGGCAGGTTGAGGAGAGGGTGGGGAGTCGTTCATGTAGGCTAGGGCGCTCGATAATGGGGAAAGCGTTCGGGTTGGGGGAGTTCGACGGGGCCGGCGAGGGCCCGTGACAAATTGATTCGGAAGTCGACCTTCAGACGTTGGGCGGTCAGGAGGGAGCGCTCGAGGGTCTGAAGGGTCTGTTCAGCATCAAGGACACGAAGGAAGGACTCCGCGCCGCTGAGGTAGCGTTCGCGGGATTGCCGGACAACGCTGGAGGCGAGTTCGACTTGTCTTTCGAGGCTGAGGATAACCGCATCCTGCTGTTGCTCCTGGATAAGGGCGTCCTCGACCTCCTTGAGTGCGGTCAGGAGGGTGGTAAGGTAGGCATTAAGGAGGATTTCGGAGGCGGCGCGGGTCCGCCGGATCTCAGATTGGCGGAGGCCGGCATCGAAGAGGGGTTGGGCGAGGGTGGCTCCGAGGGTGGCGATCCAGGAGTCGAAAAGGTCGGTCAGCTCCAATTCGGTGGAGCGAAGGGAGCCGTTAAGCCGCAGGGAGGGATACTGGTCGGCGACGGCGGCAGCGGCGCGGCGATCGGCGTCGAGGAGTGCGAAATAGGCGGCGCGCACGTCCGGTCGTGCTTGGAGGCGCGGGGCGGGGATGCCGGTCCGCGGGACCGGGGCGAGGATGGGGAGAGTGTTCGGAGTTTCAAAAGAGGCACCGATCGGTTGCCGACCGAGAAGCAAGGCGAGGGTATGCTCAAGGACGGCGATACGAGAGACGGTCTCGTGGCGGTTTCCCCGTCGGGCCTCAAGGAGACGCTGCTGTTGGAGGACATCAATGGCATCGACTTTTCCACGCTTGAACCGGGTCTCGATAACTTCGAGAGTATTGGAGAGGGTCCGGATCTGGCGGTCAAGGAGGGCGAGCTGGCCGCGCTGCTCGACCAGTTGGAAGTAAACCGAGGAAGCCTGCCCGGATAGGGAGATGGCGGCGGCCTGAAGGGTTTCAAGGGCGGCTTCGCGATCGAGGCGGGCGGCTTGGGCGGAATTCCGGACGGCACCCCAGAGGTCGACTTCATAGGCCGCGCTGAGCGATCCGGTGTAGGATTCACCATCGGTTCCGGGCAGATTGTCCCGCTCGGTGGAATCGGCGGCAAGGGAGGCGGAGACGGTGGGATAGAAGGGGACCCGAGAGCGCCTGAGGAAAGCTTCAGCCTGCGCGAGGCGGGCCCATGAAGACTGAAGCGTGAGATTGGAAGCGAGGGCCTCCTCGATCAAGGAGTGGAGGGCGGGATCGGGAATATCGAGCCACCATCGGGTGGTCGGGTCCGCTTCACCTGTCATGCTGAACGCCTCAGGGACCGCGAGGGAATCGGCGGCGGTTTCTCGGTCTGGAACGGAGCTACAGGCAGGGCCGATGAGTAAGAGGAGGAGGCACCACCCGGTCGAAATGGAGAACAGTTGTCGGAGACCTTTATGGGATAGGACAAAAGACATCAGTGGGAGTGAATCCGAAAAGGAAGGCTCACCTGTCTGGTGAGACAACTGATTTCATAAAGCAAGAAGGTGGAAGTTCCTAAAGGTGCCGGTGCCAAACTATTCAGCTATGATAGGAGGAAACAAAAGGAGGAAGGGGATAGTTTCAAAATTTTGATAAAAAGAGGAAGGCGGGGACGAGGGTGATGGCCGAGACGATCCTTTTAATTGAACGGCACTATTGGAAAGAGGTTGGACCGGGAACCAACGGTTGCGTGCCCGTCTAATTAGCGTGATAAGGAAATGAGAAGAACACTTGCATCCTCGTCCAGTTTTTAGCAAACTCTGACCAGCATTTTTTCCCGTGTTCAGTTTACCCCACAATCTGTTGCTGATTGGACTGCTCGTAACAACGACCTTGCTACGTGGCAGCATGGATCGCTGTTTTTTGAACAACCCGGACACGGAATGCTACACCGGGACGTGGATCAGCCTGAATACGACAAACATCGACGGAAGGACGATGCGTGCGCGGGAATTTTCGCTTACCGAGATAAGCCGAATCGACGGAAGGGAAGCGTTGGTCACGAAGCGATCTTTCATCCTCGGCCCTCATGGAGACTATCTGGTCTACGAGGAGACGGTGCGCGGGGAGTTTTACTTCCTAGAAAACCGGGCGCTTTTTCGGGCGGGGGACGAACTCTGGCGGTTGCACTTGAATCGCCGGGGAGATAACTCGCTGGGGCGATTTTCGGTGTTTGAACTGGCAGTTGAGATCGACGAAGGTTCGAGGAGAAGTGGGCATTTGTTTTTTGAGGACCATTACTACCGGGTGGACACGCCGGATTCGAGCGTGCTGGAAGGGAGTTGGGTTTTCCAGGGCGACCGCACAACGGGGAGGACGGCGCTATCGCAGTATTCGACAATCGTTTTCGGAGAGGGGTCGTTATTCAATCTGGACGACGTGTTCTGGCTGGATGCGGATAAAAGCAGCCGTGAGCTGATTCGGGATTTAAAGGGGGAGGGCTCCTGGAAGGTCGGGAATGGGCAGGTGCGGCTGGTATTCGACCAGGCGCGGCCCTACCGCATGGAAGGAAACGCCTTGGACTTGCACTTTCTCGGATTTAACGGGAACCAGATGCGCCTACTGGACGAGCGCGGATTTCTCTGGAAACTGCAAAAGCAGTAGGCGATTCGCTCTCTCTGGTCGGGGTCGGGCGAAAAAAGCCGACAACGCACTTGCTGGAGGAAGGGTGGCCTTGTTTATTGCGCAACATGGTATCACGGATCATCCAGATAGCGGGCCGGATTCTGCCGAACTGCTTCGCAGCCCTGCGCTTGGCTGAAAGAGGTATCGAAAAGCCGCTTAACCCAGCGGAAAGGGCCCTGTTACGTTACCACAGTGGTTTATGTCCTCACTGTGATTGTGCCCGGCGGAAGTTCGATCGGGCGGTGGAAGCGATGGAGGCGGCGCGAGATGAGCGCGGCAGCAAGGGGAATTGATCAAGCGTCGATAACGAGGTCTTGATCTCCTTTGGGGACGGAGCAGCAGAGCAATTCGTTCCGAGGCTCCGGAATCCCGTTATGACCGGAAGGGTAGTCCACCTCGCCGGAGACGATGGTTTGCTGGCAGGCGGTGCAATTTCCCATCCGGCAGCCGAAATCGAGCTCCAAGCCGTTGGCTTCTGCCAGTTCGAGGATACTGTCCTCTTCACCGGTCCACTCCAGTTCTTTATCACTTTTTTGGAATACTACCTTAACCATGCTTACAGTGTGATTTGCGTGAGGAAAAGGGCAAGCGGCGAGGAGGGATTGACCCGTTTGGGGATGAGGAGCAGTCTCAAGAAATGAAAAATGCAGTTTTGGTGGTAACCGTCAGCGGAGAAGATCGCGCGGGCCTGGTCAGTGAGCTTTCGGAAATTGTGGCGAAGGTGAAGGGTAACTGGGAGCGGAGCCGAATGCTTCATCTCAGCGGGCGCTTTGTCGGGCTCCTGGAGATCCACGTGGCCGAGGAGCATGTGCAAGAGCTGGAGAACGAATTATCCGGGATGAAGGACCTCGAAATGACGATGGCTCGTGGAAAAGGATCGGATAAACCGGGCCGGAGCTTCAACTTGGAGGTGATGGGGACGGATGCGCCGGGAATCGTCCATGATGTTTTCAGTGTCCTCGCCGAGCGGGGGGTGAATGTGGAGGTCCTGTCGACGCGGACAGAAGCGGCGGCAGACTCCGGGACGACCTTGTTTCGAGCGGAGGCCCGTCTCGCCCCATTGGATCCCGGAGTGGAGGTGGGTTCGCTGCAACAGGCCCTGGAGTCGATCGCTCCGGACTTGATGGTGCGCATTCACTCCGCGGAGGCCTGAGACGGGGGGATCCGGAAGACGGGTAGTGAACCGTGCGCTTGGTAGAAGGCGTCGTAGAAGCCCCAATTAAGAAATCCATCGTCCGCCAGCGGTTCGAGAAGGAGGACGGCGAGGCGGGCGAGAGGCTGGTCCATCGGGACCTGGTAACCCTCAGGAAGAGATTTTATGAAAGGTTCGGACCATCGCCCTTCGACACGGGTTTGAAGGCGGTCTTGAAACGGCTTGGAATGCTTCTCGAAGGCGTCCACCTCAAAGGATTGGAGGGAATCGAAGTCGGAGGCCGTTGAGACGGTCATCTGTATGCCATGGGCCTGGAGCCGTTCAACGGCTTCCCCGGCTCGGGCATCAATCCAATAGGCTTGTGGGACTTCGATGAGAGAATCGGGTGCAAAGGTGATTCCTGCCGGAAGCGGAGTGGGGGTGACGGCGTCAGTGCGTCGGAGGAGGACTCCTCCGGTGTAGGGGTGCCGTTCCTCCCGGACCTCCCCGAGGAGAACGGAATGGAGTGGTGGCTCCTCAAGGTGACGACCTCGCAGGGGAAATTCCCGGCCGACGAGGGATTCCCGGTCGAGCCGATCGATCATTTGATAGAGGGAGTCCCGGCGGGGATGAAGGAAATCGAGAATCGCCTCGACAAAGCGCTCGGAGGCGAGGATTCGATCTTCAAAGGTTGCGTAGCTGTAGGCTTCACTGAGGATTCCGACGCGGTTGCGGATGCCCGCGAAATTCGTGACAAAACGGGGGCGGGGGTCGAAGGTCCACCAGCCGTCGAGACCCTTTCGGTTCCTGCGGTTTCCATAATACCAGAAATGCCAGCCAAACTCCCGGTAGACGGCTTGATCTACAGCAGGAAAGAGCTCTTTCCTGAGGAGACGGTCAATTTCTTCGGGTGTGGCGGGATGAAGCGGTGGAGAATAGGTGAGGTGGTAGGCATGCCGGGTGCCATTGGTGGTGTGGAGGTCGACGATGACATGGGGATCCCATTGGGTAAAAAGTCGGGCAAGAGAGCGAGCTTCGGGCGAATCGAGCTTCATCTGGTCGCGGTTGAGGTCAAGACCTTGGGCGTTCTCGCGGGTGCCAACGCCGCCGATCGGACCGTGTTGAAGGGTGCGATTGAGAAGGTGGACGCGCTCGTTGCCGTCCGGATTAAAATTCGGGTTGATGAGGAGGATCCAGCGGCGGGTCCAGTTTTCGTGAGCGCCCTCGGCGAGCCGGCGGACGAGCCGGAGGAGGGCTTCCTTTCCTGCCACTTCCCCGGCATGAATGTTGCCTTGCAGATAGACCCGAAGGAGGCCGGATTGGCGGGCCTCTTCCGGTGTGAGAGGTTGCCCGGGCCCGACTACGAGAAGGGGGAGAACCTGTCCTTCCGTGGAATAGCCCATTGATTGCAGGTGAATGCGTGGGTGGGCGTCAGCCGCCTCCTCCAGAATGGCGAGGACTTCGGAGGAGGAAGAGGTTTGCTCCCAAGCCGTTCGCTCGGGACGGGTCAGGCCCGGCTGCCCCATCAAGTGGGGGCAGGGAAGGAGAACCGAGGTGAGCACTCCCAGAAAGAATAAACCGCAACGGGACAATGAAAAGTGCTCAATCATAACCATAAGTGATGGAAAGGGCTCTCAGCTCCTCGGTAAGACTGGGATCTTTAGCGGCGATTTCCTGCCAGGTCGGATAGGATTTTACTCCCGAGGCGTTTGCGCGGAGAGGTGGGACCTTTCCGCGGAAGGGACGACTGATTTCACTGAAGAAATTACCGGGATTCCCGGAAATGGCTTCAATTTGAAAGCGGGCATGGCTGATGGTCTCGATTTTCCTATTCCAGTGGAGCCAATAGGTGGCGGCATCCCGCAAATCGGGTTCCCGGTCGAAATCGAGTGCGGGGAGGCCGGCCCGGACGTGAGGCCAAACGTATCCGCTGGATTGCCATTTTTGGAGCACGCTACCGATGGCGTGCAGGGGGTGTCGAACAATTTGAATGACCTTTTTGAACTCGCCCACGTTCATTTTCATCAGGATGTAGTGAAATTGGCCTTTTCGGTTCCAAGCATAGATCCAGACTTCGTTCCCGAGGCAGGCGTTGGCGACAATCCCATTTCGGCCGAGCCCGCAATCGTGGGTGACATCGACACCATTGTGGTAGAGGAGAAGCTGTAACCAGTTGGTGCCGCTGGCGCCGCAACCGGTAAAGAGAAAGTCCCTCTCAAGGGTGTCATTTTGAATTCGGGTTTTCGTCCAGCGATTTAAAGCCTCGGCAGTGAAGCTGAGGGGTTCGTGGGTCAACCTCCACGAATAACGCTTGAATTTATTCAACACTATCTGGAGTAAACCAAAGCTTTATTCGGGGGTAAAGCATTGCCCACGCGGTTTCTTTTCGGTAATATGAGCGGGATTCGATTGTAATGGCGACCCTATTTACCCCACCCGCAATCTGTTCCTACGAGGACCGCAGAGAGAATTTTATAGGTTGGAAACTCCTTTTAATGTCCTTGGGGAGGCATTCTTCGGGATTGAAGGTATGTTTGTTCTCCCGGACTTTTCCGGAGGAATTCCGAAGTTGGGTCCAGCGGCGTGCGATCAATGTAGATCTTATTGAATTGGAGGAGAGCGAACTACTGGGATGGAACGTGAAGCCGCTGGTGGTTGAGAAAATGTTCGCAGCTGGGCACCAGCGAGTGCTTTGGGTGGACTCGGATATCCTGATCACCGGAGACATCCTGCCTCGACTGGAAGCGATCCCGGAGGCTTCGATCGCGGTCACGCTGGAAAATGGAACTTTTGACGAGCGGCGGGTGACCTGCCACGGGATGGAGGTTGGACGGCGGTTCGACGGGAACCTGAACACCTGCCTGATTCACATCCACCGGCATTACCACGAGGAGCTGATTGCCAGTTGGAAGGCGTTATTAAAGGGTCCCGCATTTCTGGAGAGGCAGGCCATGTCGAACGAGGAACGCCCGATTTTTTGCTGGAGTGAGCAGGATGTTTTGGCCGGCCTGCTTTGCGGCAAGCCGCCAAGAGGCTTCTCCAGCCTCGAACTAGACCTGATTTGTCTGCACCGAGAGATTATTCACGTCGGAAGCCCTTATCGGATAAAAGCGAGGCTGGGATCGCCCTTCCGGTCGAAGCCGTTTTTCCTGCATGCGCAAGGGCTCAAACCCTGGAGTATTTCCTCGGAGGGGAAAGGCACGTTAAGGGAGCTGCAAACCAAGCTGTCATTGTATTGCCATGAGGCCCGGAAATACGCAGTGGATTTGGAAGAGGATCCATCCTGGATGTTGCCGTTTTTCCCGCAGGAAAGGTTCCTCAATGCCCTTTTTTTGGGGAATCCGCACTTGCGGGGGATACCGTTGATGATGGCTGCCGATTTGAAAGACTGGATGCGGCGCCGCCGCTCGGTGGATCTGGATGACTCTATAAGGGAAGCACCTTTCGTAAAAGAGCCTTGAATCGGTAAATAAAAGGATCGAACCCGAATTCGCTCAAATAGAAGCGAATGATTCTTCGGAGTTCGCCCTTTTTAAAATAGGAAAAGTTATGAGCGGGCAATGGCGTGTCGGGTAGCTCAAAGCGAGTCATTCGGAGATACTGGTAATATTTCCTGATAACCCCTCGCGCCCTCGTTTCAGAAAACTGCCAGGGTTTGAAGATCCAAGTCGCGTGAATTACCGACGGGAAGAGGGGGCAGAGGGGAAAATGGTCGGGTTCTAAGACGATCAAGCGGTTCCATTTGCGAGGAAGGGGGAGCCATTTTTTAGAAAAAGTGACATTGAGAAAAGACTGGTCGTTGAATGTTCTTTGGATATGCGAATTCTCGATAGTTTGGTTCAACCGGGACTCCCAATCTTCTTTTCTCCAATTTGCGAGGTCAAAAAGGACGAAACCGGAGTTGAAGTATTGGGCCTCCGGGTCCAATCCAATTGCTTCGCAATTCCGGATATCATCGCTGATGACCTTGGCGATTGGATCCTGAACAGCGGCGATGGGATGGCCTTGCATATCGAGACCGGCAAGCGGGGATAAGTCCCGATTGACGATGATATCGGCATCAAGGAAAAGGACCCGGTCTAATTGGGGAAAGAGCGTCTGAAGCTTAAGGATGGAAAACGCGCTAGTGGACAACCGCTTGATAACGACGGGAATATTATTGATTAGATCCATATTCATAGACTGGATCTGGAGTTTAAACCGGTTTTGTGGGAGGGGTTGCAGCCCTCGATGGATCGCCTCGGGCTTCTCAAGACCACAATCCAGGACGAAAATATCGAGAAAAGCTCCGGGTGCCAAATTGTGAATGGCGGAGGCGAGCGTTACGGTCGCCCCGGGAAGGTAGTTCTGGTCAAACGCCATCACCACATTGAGCGTTGGGGATTGGTTCGGGATACTCACCGGAGGGTTTCGCGCAATAAACGGATTACAGTGCGTAGTCTTTCAGTTCCTCAAGGTCGATGTATTCGAGGACGGAGGCGTGGCAGGCTGCGAGCTTGATTCTCGGGGCGAGCCCGGCATCGCGGGCCTCGAGCCACCGGCCGAGGCAGACGCACCAGAAATCACCCGGCTTCAGGCCGGGAAAGTGAAATTCAGGGCGCGGGGTGGAGAGGTCGTTTCCCACAGAACTGGAAAATTCGAGGAACGACTCCGTCATTTCCGCACAGATGGTATGTTGGCCACGGTCTTCGCCGCAGGTATCGCATAAACCGTTCCGAAAAAATCCGGTCAGTGGTTCGGTGCTGCAAGGGACCAGTGGTTCGCCTAGTATATTACGGGCCATGTAAGAACGTTAGTGGGGGACAGTAAAAAAGGCAATGGGAAGCGGAAAGGCGCTGAGCCAAAAGTGCTTTAGGGAGAATCGGTGATGGCTTCGAGCTGGGAGCGGACGTGATTTTCCTCGCCGGGGTGGACGAGGATAAAGAGTTCCTGGACGCCCTTGGCGGTCTGGATAACGCCTTTAAATCCGTTTTCGGTGGTGCGCTGGAGTTTGAGGGAACCGGTGGTCTGATGACGACCAAGGGACTTACCCCCGAAAGAGTGACCGATGATGACGCCTTTCACGCCGGGGATGCTTTCGACGCGCTCGATCAGTCGTCGGCATTCCTTGGAAGTGCTCTGGTGTCGGCCGCGGGTTGGCATACCTTATACAGATGGAGGCCTGCGATTGTTGCAACCCGGTTACGAAGGAATCCGGTCGAATCGATTGGAAAATGGTGGCCTGTGGAATGCCGGAGCCGGGTCGTGGAAATAGGAAAAGGGGGAAAGGCGGGCAGGTGAAAATCGGGAAACAACCGGCAAGCATGAGCTTGTAGAGTGGACCCCGGGGACTTTTATCCGGCAGAGTTGGAGGATGTTTTCGAATCGAAAGGGATGGCGGCTGGTCGTGCTCTGCCTTATGTTGTTGCTCGGAATTCTTCGAGGAGCAGCCAAATCAGAAGAAGGCCTGCCGTATTGGTTAAATTCCGCGGTCTCCGACGAGGTCTTTTTCAGGGAGTTTCTGAACCTCGACTATCCGGGTATGGGCGCAGTGGGCGAGGCCGTGGAACGGGAGGATTGGGGGTCGGCCAAAGCGGCGTTGTTGCAGTACTTTCGGGAGCGTAAAAGTCCGGAGCTTTCCGCTCGAATACGCCTGGACCGTTACCGGCAGGACGTGCATGGCCTAACGGATCACGAGGTAGCGGAAATGGCGCTCCGGAGGGAGATTTGGATCCGGGACCAGTGGGTGCGTTTCGAGGGTCCGGTTGAATGGCGAAGCCCGCCGATTCCGGAACCCCATACCGAGTTTTACGCCCACCACCTGAACCGGATGTATTTCCTTCAGGAGCTTTCTGCGGCGTATCTCGCGACGCGGGAGGAGGCATATGCAGACGCGCTGGTCAGTTATCTTTTAGAATTTATTGAGCGGAATCCATTACCCGTTGGAATCGATTATACGTACCCGCAACCTTACGGCTGGTCCCAAATCAGCACGACGTATCGCTTTATGTTTACCTGGCCGCTTGCGCTGGAGGCTATTTGGAAATCCGATCGTTTGGATGGTGAGACGCTGGTCCGAATTCTGAAATCGCTCCACCAGCAGATCCTGTTCGTTCGGGAGCATCATTTCACTGAGGGCAATCATTGCACCTTCGAAGTGGGGTGTCTGGTGATGGCGGGTGTGTATTGGCCGGAATTCCGAGGATCCGCCGACTGGATCGCCCACGGCAAGGAATGGCTACAGCGACAGGCGAAGAAGGAATTCTATCTTGATGGCTTCATCAAAGAAATGTCGCCCAGTTATCACACCGCATACCGATTACTTCTCTGGCCACTGGAATTTGCCCGACACAACGGCGTGGATATCGCCTTTCCAGAGGATTACCTGGAGACGGTGCGGCGCGCGGTGCGGGTGCGGATGCTCCTGCAAAAGCCCGATGGAACGGTGCCACGCTTCAACAACTCCGTGGGACGAGACCGGCGAGCGGAATTGTTGGAGTACGGTCGTCTTTTCAATGAACCGGACGTGATGTGGGTGGCCACGGAAGGGAGGGAGGGGCATGAGCCATTGGTGACCTCCTGGTTTTTCCCCGATGCGCGCTACGCGGTCATGCGGGAGGACTGGACGCGTTCGTCCGACTACCTAATCCTGGATTGCGGGCCGGCCGGGACGAACCACGTCAATGCGAACGGTCTGGCTCTGGAACTTGTGGCGGAGGGGATACCCTTCATTGAAAACCCCGGCTACGGAATCATCGGAGATAACCGGATGTTTCGTTGGCGGGCCAAGGACTCCCGGTCGCAATCGACCTTGAATCCGGTTGGAATGAGCCAAATCTGGGGAGCGGACGCTGAGGGCGAGATGGTTTCGACGCCGGATCGGGATTATGCGGTCGGACGTTATGAAGGCGGTTACGTGCGGATGGATGAAGATCACCGGGCGGTGGGCGGAGTAGAAAAAGGCATGGTCCACATCCGGCAGGTGCTTTATGAAAAGGGGGCCTATTGGCTGGTGGTAGACAGCCTGGTTGCCAAAGATGAGACTTCGACCGATAAGCCAATATCCGCAGCGGTGCACTGGCACTTCCGGCCGGGTCCTGCTGGTTACCATGGGTCGGAAGGATATATCTGGTCAGAACAGAAGGGGCGGCGCTTGATCCTGGATATAGGATTTCCAGACCAGCGTGCGGTTTCCCTCCTCGAAGGCTCCTCGGATCCGACTGCGGGCTGGTGGTCACCGGGAACAGAGGAGGGACGTTACACCGACCTTCCCGCACCAGAGGCCCGGGTTGTCGCGACTGAAAAACTTCCCCTACGCTTTTTCACCCTGATCAGCCTGGAGAGTCCGGAGGGTGCATTCGCCCGGATAGAGCGTGAGGCGCTAAACGCGGATACGGTTGAATTGATCGTTCGAAGAATCGATGGGAGACGGGATCGAATTCGGCTAGGTGATCCGCTTAAGGCACGAGCGAAAGGCTTTTCATTGACCTTGGAACAAATCGAACAATAATTAGAGCCTCCTCGATTTGCAATGTGAACCGTTCCTCTCTACGGGATTCCGCACTAATTTGGGTCATCGGTTTTGTCCTGCTGGCTTCGCTGCGTTCATTGTCCGCGGATTCGGTAGCAACGGTGGAGTCGGTCCTCCCGGACGCTTTCTCTTACGGGGAGGGGTGGTATTATTCGGAGGTGTTCGGCGCATTTTACCCGGTGACGGGGACGGATTGGCTGATTCACCGCGAACTCGGGTTGATGCAGATCCGGGAGGCGGAAAGCGGGGGCTTTTATCTCTACCAGCTGGGGGTGGGATGGCTATGGAGCCGGAACGATTTATTTTCTTATTTTTACCGGTTCAACATCGAGTCGTGGGGTTTCTGGCAGAAGGAGAGCCGGGATCCGGTTTATTATTATTTCTTTTCCTACGCGCAATGGGTTCCCCTGAGCCTGAGCAGTCCGATACCCGAATTTCCTTACTATTTTCCGGAGGATGCGGAGGTGGATATTCTGCCGGAGGTGCTCGATCCCCGGCCGGTTCTGGCCTTGGAGGGACCCGGGAGTTTGGAGCCGGATGTGGTCGGCACATTCACGATTTCCGCTCCGTCGCCCGCCGAAGTGGAGGGAATTGTCTACTGGGGGGATGGAAGTTTTTCGGAATTTTCAGAAGTTCCTCAGGAGTTTGAGGTCAGCTATTCGAATGCGGGGAGCACTACGATAACGGTCATTCATTTCGGCGGCGACCCGCAGCATGTGGAAAAGGTGGTGGAGGTGGCGTCGAGCCCCGCACCTCAAGTCCACGGCATCGACCTGGAATATGACTTCGGGAGCGGACCATCGGGGGCACGAGACACCGCGCTGATCGGGGGATCCTCGGTGCAACCGTCGATCGTGGCGACGATTGACTATTCCTCTCCCGAGGCGGTTGACGCGAACCTTTCCCTGATGTTGACCGATCCAGATGGAAACGTGACGGAGCTGGCCACTACATCGATGCCCTTTTCAGCGAGCGGAGGGAACGGCGGCACCGCAACGGCGACAGCCACCTTGAGCCCGGTATTGCCAACTTCCGGCGAGGGGATCTATTCGATCGCTGCGGAGACCGATCAGGCCTTTGCCCCGAATGTGCCGAATAGTTCGACACCGCTAACCTACTATGCGAACGAGGTTCCGGACCTCTCGAAGGAATGTGAAGAACTGCGCCTGACCCTGCTGCAGGCGGAAGCTGAATTGGCCCAGAAGGAAATCGACCTTGAAAATCTGCTGGCTGCACTGGCCGATCTTCAGGCGCAGTTGGCGGCCAAGCAGGCGGAATGTGAGGAGCTGGAAGGGATCGTGGATGACCGTCAGGCGGAGAAAGACGCGGCGGATGCCGCGCACCAACAGGCGATCGACCGCTTCAAAAGCAATTACCCGGACTGGGAAGTGGCGGTTGCAGGGGAAGGCGAAGGCCTCGACGAGGTCCAGGCGGCGATCGAGGATTCCTTATACCCGACCCTGGCGGACGACCCGGGAGCACAACTTCCGACCTATATTGCGAAGGGCTCGGGTGGCATGATCGGCGCCTTCCCAACAGATTCCGGCTATTGGCGGGATATCGGTTTAATTGAGTATGACCGGGATCCGAACCCCTTGCAATATGAACGGGGCATCCGGGTTGATAAAATCCTCTTGCGCGCCTTCTGGAGCCGTTTGAATGCGATCGCCGACACGAAGAAGGAGGCGGATGCCGCCGCCGATGCCTTGGAAGCGGCTGAGGAAGCGAAGGCGAATTGCGACCAAGAGGTGTCGGATCTGGAAGCGGCGATTGCCGATTTGGGAAGCCAGATCGCGGCTTGCGAAGCGGCGATTGAGGGACAGAAGGGGGATATCGAGGATCTCCTCCTGGCGGCGGGAGAGTGTGAGGCGGATCTTCGGGCTCTTCTCGAGCTGGAGCGTGAAAACCGACGGGCTCTGAGAGAGCTGGAACGGGAACTAGAGCGGCTTCGGGAAGCTCAGCAGCGGGCGAAGCAAGCGGCGGAAAATACGGACGAGCGAATCGATGGAAAGGCGGGCGCCCCGGACGACCTCGATGCGGACGAGGCCGAAATCGATGACGCCCAAGATGAGTTGGATGATGCGGAGGATGACCTTGATGATGCCCAGCAATCCGCGAACGGTGCGCAAGCGGCAACGGCTTCGGGAAATCCGACCCAGGCAAAACAGCTGATCCAACAGGCGAAACAGCAGGCCGCAGCAGCCCGTCAGAAAATCGATAATGCCAACGCGACGAATGCGAGGGTTCGTGCACGGACGAATGCCCGTCCGAGGCGGCAGTGCACGGATGGTGAGGTCAAGGAAGGCAATTGGATCGGTCCGCGCTTTGTCCCTACCCGGGTATTGGATATCGGGGTCTGCCCGCAGGGGCAAACGCCGGAGGAATGGGCTTCGAAAAAGGAGCAGGGGCAGGAGGTTTTGGACAGCATTTTTACGGTGCTATGGGTTGCGGACGCGATACAGGATCCCGCAGGGACGGTGAAGGACGAGATCACCGGCCAGATTAAGGGCGAGGTCAAAGACGCCCTCGGGGGAGAGGATATCGTATTGTCTTACGACATGGAGCTGATGGCCAACTTGATCTACAATGCCTTTCTGAATTTGTTCGAGGCCACAACTCTTCTGGAGATTCACATCCGACTTGAGGGATACCGCTACGAGACCCGTCGGAACCAGATCTGCGTCAACGGATTGTGGGTCCTTCAACCGGAGGAACGCCGCATTGTCGATGATTCTTACTATAAGACGAAAATCCTCGGACCGGTGGAGAGTGGTCCGGCGGAAGAGCGCCAAGAATATATTGCCAATCTGATCAGCCGTTATCTTCAGCAGATCGGGCTTGTCCCGCCTGAATAAAAAAGCCCCCCGGTCGGTGACCGGGGGGCTTACATTTAAGAATTTAGAGGCTGAAGTTAGGCGGAAGCGGGAGCAGGTTCTCCTACAGAAGCCGTGACCCCTTCTTCATCCGCTTCCGATTTCGCCCTGGCGATGTGGTAGATCATGATGCCATATCCGCATTTGGCGAGGACGTCGGCGATTGTATAACCGACCTGGACGAAAACTTCTCCCCCGGCACCGCTACCGAAACCAAGAAATGGTCCCATGTAGGCGATCGGGTAAAAGCCCCAGGTCGCGAGCGTTAAGAGACGAATATTTCTCAGAAGGACCCGAACTTTAGGGGATTGACGATCCATCGTTTTGCCAAGTTCCACCCAAAGGACATACAGGATGTAGATAAAGGGGAGGGTGGAGAGGAAGCCCCACAGCCCGTAGGCACTGATCATGCTGGTTTTCTGGTCTGCGGGAAGCATCTCACCAGGGTAGCCAAGGATGATCATAAGGAAGGCAGCCGTTGTCAAACGAGCGAGGAGCGATTTGGTAAGGCCGCTAGCAAGGCCCATAACGAGAACAAGCTCGACCATGAGTAAGGGAACCGTGAGAAGCCAATCAACGTAGCGATAAGCGTCGTTAAACGGTTCACCGGACGGAGCATAGATACCTCCGGTCAGGGTGTAGGCATGCTCCCAACTGTGGGCGATCCGGAAGTAGTGATAAGCGGCAATTCCAACTACAAGAGAGGAAACGATGAGGGAGATGCGGTATTTAGGGGCAACCCGGTCTCGTGCGAATACGAAAAACGCGAAAGACGCCAACATACACGCAATCGTAAACGAAAACATGTTGTAGACCAGGCTGTATTGAGCAATCGATAGTTCTGGCATGATTGTAAGTATTGGTTTTTGGGGGTAGGGATTAGCGACGACTACAGCATCGTCTTTGGTAATTATTTGATGAATTGAGAATCTTATAAGAGTCAAGTGTATGCCATTAATTTAGAAATGCTTATCTCTATTGGAAGACGGCATTATTATCTCTGATTTCTTTCACAAAAATTTGACTCCATCCAATCCATCCAAATGACCACTGCAGTATGAGGGAGGGTCAAAATCGCAATAACGACAAGATAAATTCCGAGGATCGAGGTTAGGGGTAATTCGATTCCACCGAGAAAAAACCAGAGACCCAAGGCACCCAGAATGGATAGAAGAGTATTGGGAATCGACCGGAGGAGGACTTTAGCGGGAAAGAGCTGAAATTCCCCTTCTTCTTGTTGGCGGCAATTCAGCCAGCCTTGAAGTCTGCTTAAATGGCGGGTGGAATGCCAGAGACAGAAGTATAAGCCGATGGAGAGGAGGGGATGGATGGACGAAAATAAAAAGAAAAGGAGAAGAATTTCTGCGGCGTCGATCCATCCAGAGAGAGATTTATCCTGGATTGTCCTCATACTGATATATGCGAGATAGAGGGTGATTGCAGAGAGAAGGACCAAGTAAGTAACCGGAAGGATTGTGTAAATGCCGGAAGCCAGGTGAAGATCGTTCCCGGGACGAAGGGCACGTATGGTCCATCGGGCTACATCAGTGTATACGCCGGGATAGCACATGGCGGTAAGGGCCATGGGGAGTGAGCCTCGCAAAAGAACAATAATCCCGGCCAGAGGTGGAAAATCTGCATAGCGGGCCTGAATAATCTTCTTTAAGACATGGAGATCTCCCTGTCCCCAATGGAACCAGGTCAGGACGACAAAAAAGGCGAAAGCGGAGGCTGGCTGGAAGAACCAGAAGGCCAGGTAGAGCAGGGCGATGGTGAGGTATGCGGTATCGATGAGGGCTAGCCTGACCCAGAAGACTTTGGGTTTTCTTAAGATCCCGGCGATAATCTGGTCATCGATTGCTCCGTGGGGAAGGCCGAAAAGGACAACACTGGCCAAAAAGGGAAGAAAGATGAGGAATGTGGGCCAATTTGCCGTCCAGGCGTCCTGAAGGAGCCATGGGGCACTCAACAAAACAAGGGCGACTGGCCACTGTGGCAAGACCCACTTTCGGAGGCGTATGGACTCATCCTGCACGGATGGAGCGCCGGTTTCCGGGAATGGGAAGTTTTTTCCAGAAGGATGATTTTTCAGCGGCGGACCACTGACCCAGAGTCGTTTGATAGAGGAGCAGCCCCTGAACGACCATGAGGTTGGTCACGACGAAAAAGAGTGCCTCTTCGAGGGGAAGACCAAAGAGGAGGAGACCCGAGGTTTTGTACTCGGAAAAGAACCAGATGCCTTGTTGGATAGCGAACCAGTCGGCGAACCAGAGGTAGGCGGTAGGCGGAAACCACGCGAAAAACCAGAGCTTGCGAAGGCGCCAGAGGTCGTGGCCCCCATAGACCCATTGAAAGGCGAGGACGGGACCGGCCCAAACAAAAATCAGGCCGAGGTAAGTGCCCCAATGAACGGTGAGGAGAGCAGCACCGAGATAGGTAAGGAAAAGAAGGAGTGCTGCTCCCCAAAAACGGGATTTCCGGTCCGACTGAGTGTATTCTTTCGAGGGGATGAGGGGAAATTGCTGGCCGCGTAGAAGGAAACGCAGCCAGAGACCAGTAAAAATGGGTTGAAGAAGGAAAAACGCATATTCCTCAAACGGGACGTGGCCGAAAGTGCCGAGAATGCGCTCCCGGGAGTATCCCCAAATGTTGGAAGCAACGAGGAAATTGTCCCACGGAGTTGTGTAGGCAAAGGCGATCAAACAGAGAAGGATGACACTGAAACCATAGCCGGGAATGCGGTTTTTTCGGCCCAAACCCAGTAAAAAAAGAATTACAATGGGCGGGACGAGAAAGGCCAAAAGGAAGCCCAGATACGTCACTACAAAAGAAAGGGTAATAATTTGGTAAATTTCAACCGTGCGGAGATCATTCCAATCGGCGTTTAGCCCGTAAAAGGATTCTTTTGCGACAAGTTGGCGGTTTTCCGTTCGAGAAGGCGGACCAGTTCGGAGGGGGACTGTCGACGGAGGAGGCTATTGAATTGGGAACGGTAGTTTTGGAGGATATCGATCCCGTCGATGAGGATGCGATCAATTCGGGGCGGGACGGATTTCAGATTCAGGAAGTAATCGGTCCGTGTCTGGTGAGGGCGGGTTTGGCTGCGCGTCCAAAAAAGGGGACTGCGTATGCCTCCGGTGGTCTGAACGACGAAGCCGGAGTCGGTGGGTTTGGAACCGATGATGTTGATCTGTTCGCTGCGTATGCCGGAGGCGCGTTGGAGAAGGTTGGCAACAAGGAAATCCTGGAAGGCGGTGGCAAAGGCTTCTTTTTCATCGTCAGAAAAATCGGCCTGAAGTCCGCTGAGGACGTGATTGGCCATGTGGTCAAGGTTGAGGCTGTTCCGGATGATGGATTCGACCTCCTCTCTTTTCCGGGCAGGATCGATATCCGGGTTTTCGACGATGGTGGCCACGGATTGGAGCAACCCGCGGACGCTGGATTCCGGGGAGCCCGTGGCGAAGGCTGGGGACAAGGGT
Organism: uncultured Opitutales bacterium; assembly: GCA_964417945.1. Taxonomy (GTDB): domain Bacteria; phylum Verrucomicrobiota; class Verrucomicrobiia; order Opitutales; family JABSRG01; genus CAYQKH01. Next base: position 3,268 of record CAYQKH010000033.1, on the reverse strand, counting down.
TGAGCCGAAGCGAAAAACGGGAGAAAGAGCCAGAGAAAGAGGCATTCCACTGATGGGAAGCTCGGATTGGGAAGCAATCGTTTGGCAATCATTAAGGGTAGTGACACGACAGCGGAAGGGGGGATCAATTCCCTTCAGGAAAAGAGGAGAGGATCTCAGCAATGACGGCTTGGATAAGGTCGGGCTCGACGTTTTTCCGGACCCGATCTTTTGCCCAGCCGACCCAGGCCATTTGCTTGGACTCCACGTCAAAGACCTCAAGGATGAGGGTGCCTTCGTCAAAGGTGGTGACGTCGACGCCACCCCCCATAGAGCCATAGGGGTATCGAGGCCCCCTATAACCATAAGGGCCGGGACCGGGGATCATACCGTAATCATATCCGTAATCGGTGACGACGGTTTTGGGAATGATCGTGGCCTTCGCGACGACGGTAAAGTCGGCGGCCTCTGGTCCGACTTCCCGGTAGCCTTTTCCGTTGAGGCTGGTGCGAAGGGCATCCTTTACGATAGGCCCGTATTTGATTCCAGCACCGGGGTTGCCCCCTTCGACAAGGCGGGATGGGGTAAGGATGGCGTAGGATTCATAGGAGGAGAGGTCGATCTCCGGGTTGCCCTGACTGGAAATTTTCGGGCCGGTGGCACAACCGGAGAATGAGAAAATCAGAAGGTTGAGGAGAACGGCAGATCCGAGGAAGGTGGAAAAAGAAGAGTATTTCATAGAATCAGAGTGACAAAGCGATATGAGAAAGAAAAGGATTTTTGGCGGCGTTGAAGACATTGACCTCCCGACGAGCAGTGTGTGCTGAAGGCATGAGTCGGACCGTTGGCCGCTATTTACAGATGAGAAAGCAAAACCGCGTGTGGTGCTGGAGATTGTGGAAACGGCCCTTAGCGTGCGAAAGCCGGGGATGCCGAACTTCCTGCCTGCGTCCACGGCGGGGTTCCATCAAGGATGTATTCAAATTATTTAAATCAGCTGTAAAAGCCGCGGTCAGCGAAATTCCGTCTTGTTGAGGGGAGTTCGAAAGAGCATTATGTAAGTATGCGCACAAAATTCGGTTTCACCCTGGTAGAGATCATGATCGTCGTGGTCCTGATTGGTTTACTGGCTACTTTGGCTCTGCCGGCTTTTCAGAAGATCCGCACCCATTCGCAAAACACGGCAACGATCAGCGACCTGCGGACGTTTCGGGCGGCCTTTGACACCTTTGCTCTGGAACGGGGCGATTGGCCTCCAGACAGTTTGGGAAATACCTGGCCGGACGCGGCGACGGCGAGCCTGCTGTATTCCGGATACCTCAAGCAATCGCAGTGGGAGAAGGTGACGCCAATTGGTGGCAGCTATGACTGGGATCCAGACCAGTTTCACAACTCTAACGGTGTGTCGGTGGATGGATACACGGTTGGAAACGAGCAAGTGGCGGAAATGGACCGGATGGTGGACGACGGTGATCTATCCACGGGGATGTTCCGCAGCCGCTCTGGAGGCGTGATCTGGATTTTAGATTTCAACAGTTGAAGTCCACCACTTCTTCACTTGCGAAGAGGATTGCCGGAGGATAGATCCAGGGTTCTCTTTTCCAGGAATGACCTTATTTCATCAGAAGCCTGCTCCCCATTTTGACGGTTTAGAAAAAGTTCACCCGGGCTGGATGGTCCTTCCGGCGTTGTTATTCATTGCCGGTTGTGCCATTCCGGAGCCTCCTGATGCGGATGTGGCCCTGAGAGAAGTGCTGCCGGAAACCACCGAAGTGCGGGAAACTTTTGCGACCGATCCCGGGCCGGATGTCGGGAGTCTTCCGGATAACTGGGTGGAATCGTTTAATGACCCGGAATTAGAGGCCCTGACAGACGAAGCGCTTCAAAACAATTTAAACCTTCAGGCAGCGGGCTTTCAGGTAGAGGCGGCGGCAGCCTCAGTAACGCGGTCGGGAGCCGGACTGAAGCCGGTTGTCTCGGCTGCGGCAGAAGGCTCCCAGCAAAACTTTTCGGGAGGGGTAACACAAGAGACTGCGAGCTATGGTCTGAATGTGTCCTGGGAATTGGATTTATGGGGAAAACTAAGGTCGCGGAAGGCGGCGTCGGTGGCGGAGTATGAGGCTACCCTGGCTGATTACGAGTTTGCACGTTTATCGTTGAAGGGGCAGGTAGCGAAGGCCTGGTTCATGGCGGTTGAGGCCTCCCAGCAGCTCGAATACGCGAAAGAGATCGTGGCATTGTTTGAGAACACTCTGGAAATCGTTAAAACCAAGGAAGAGTTTGGAGAAGTGGGAATGGGTGATGTTCACCTCGCACAGGCCGACCTGGCGGGTGCGGAAGAACGCCTCCGCCAGGTGGAAGGGTCTTACCGGAGCGCACAGCGTGGCCTGGAAATCCTTCTCGGGCGTTATCCCTCGGCCGAGCTGGCGGTTCGGAATGGCTTTGCGACGGTGCCGCCGCCGGTGCCGCCGGGGTTGCCATCGGAGTTGCTGGAGCGCCGGCCGGATTTGATCGCGGCGCAAGAGCGCGTGGCGGCGGCATTCAACCTGAGAACTTCGGCAAAGGCCGCTCGGCTGCCTTCCATCGGACTGAGCGGAGGCGCAGGAGGAATGGATGGTGGGTTGAATGAACTCC
>CAYQKH010000033.1:0-645 GCA_964417945.1 uncultured Opitutales bacterium | reverse complement strand
CTGGGGCTCGGAAATAGTTTCTGGAACGTGGGTGCCAATTTCCTTGCGCCGATTTACCGTGGCGGCCAGCTCCAGGCGGAAGTGGAGATCGCGACTGCGCAACAGGAAGCGGTCCTGCGGGGATATGGTCAGGCGGCACTGGTGGCGTTTGGCGAAGTAGAAACGGCGTTAAACAATGAGTTTCTTCTTCGCGAACGGGAATCGCTTTTGGAGTCGATCGTGAGGGAAAACCGGAGCGCGGTGGAGTTGGCAGAGGTTCAGTATGATGCGGGGGCGATCGACCTGCTGAGCGTATTACAACTGCGAGCGCGGCTGATTGATTCGGAAATTGCGTTGATTCATATCCGGAATTTGCGTTTGTCAGAGCGGGTAAACCTGCATCTGGCGCTGGGCGGTGATTTTGAGGAGCCAAGCACGTGAACTTCAACGATTCTGGCGTATGAAAAAACAAATACCCCTTTCAATTTCAGCCCTGGCAGTATTCGTGTTGCTGGTATCCTTTTTATCGCTGACCGGCTGCGGGAAGGAGGCGAATCCGGAAAGGGAACCGGTTGTTCGTCCGGTCAAACTATTTAAACTGGAGGGTCGTGGGATTGATCGGACCCTGGAGTTGCCGGGCCAGGTTTTGGCCAACCGGCAAGCGGT
>CAYQKH010000032.1:8767-25127 GCA_964417945.1 uncultured Opitutales bacterium | reverse complement strand
GAAGACCCTGCCTCGCCTCGCCGACTTGTCACGCCGTATCAAAGAGAAGGCGGACACGTCACGCCGAAGCCGCCGCAGGCGCGAAGGCGGAAGCCCCGTGCGAAGGCGGCCGGTAAAGGTTCAGGACATAGGTAACAACAAAGGTTCAAGAGATAGGTAACACTTTTCGTCCGCAGGAGGCAGCGTCAGTCTACCGCTGCGATGCCTTGGAATAACAGTACGATGATCAATGAACGAACCGAGTTTGCCCTACGTAGTTTACAGGAGGGCATTAACTTCAGCCAGCTCTGCCGGGAATACGGCATCAGTCGGCGAATAGGTTATAAATGGCAGGAACGCTTTCTTAGCGATGGAGTTGCCGGCATGGAGGACCTGTCCCGGCGCCCCCAGAACAGTCCGAACGAACTGAGTGAAAGGGTAATTTTGCGCATCAACAAATTGCACGGACGCCACCCGCACTGGGGGCCGAAAAAGATCCGCGAAGTGTATCGTCGTGGACATGGTGACCCTCCAGCTTAAGCAGCTTCAAGCGGGTATTTGAGCGCAGCGGATGGGTGCAAAAGCGCGTGCGCCGCAGCAGTGCACAAGCAGGCCGTATCTACAGTGGCCGCAAAGCGAAAAATCCGAACGAGATCTGGACGATCGACTTCAAGGGCTGGTGGCACACCCATAGCGGTGAGCGGTGTGAACCACTAACCATACGCGATGAGGCCAGCCGGTATTTAATCGAGGTGCGCTCACTAGGTAGCGCAAAGACGGAAACCGTACAGGCCGCCTTTGAGCGCGTTTTCAGCGAGTATGGCCTGCCAGAAGCGATCCGCAGCGATAATGGTCCCCCTTTCGCCAGCAACCAGGCGGTGTTAGGCTTAAGCCGACTCTCCGCCTGGTGGGTCGTCCTTGGTATCGATTTAGAGAGGGGTCGACCGGGTAAACCTCAGGATAACGGTGCTCATGAGCGTATGCACCGCGATATTGCAGCGGAGCTGCAAAGCTGCGCGGCCGAGGACCTTCGACAACAGCAGGCGGGCCTGGATATGTGGAAGAAAACCTTCAACGAAGAACGTCCACACGAAGCGATTGGAATGCGTACACCTTCCGAGCTCTACCAGCCCAGCGAAAGAAAATATAAGGGCACACCAACAGACATCAGCTACGAGGGTATGCTCACTCGGAGAGTCAAATCTTCTGGGGAAATCTGCTTCGATAATCAGTATTTTTTCCTCAGCAGGGCCGTGACCAATTGGTCCGTCGGTCTAAAACCAATCGACGCAGATCATTTTGACGTCTACTTCGCCAGTCTCAGAATCGGAACAATCGAACTCTCTTCCGCCTCGTTCCTCGGGGTGGCTAGCCACCCCGAGGAACGAACCTACAAAAAAGCCAACTAAACCAACCAAACAAATAACCTAAATCAGCATCTACACTCCTCAGAACTGTTACCTATGTCCTGAACCAAAAGTGTTACCCATGTCCTGATCGCTCCCCGACTCCTGCCCCCTGACTCCCGCCTCCTGCCCCCCGACTCCCGCTCCCTCAGGCCTCCCCTTTTCCAAGGGCCTTAAACTCCGCCATCCTCACTCGATAGGCCCGCTGGCTCACTGGTCCCTCTAGGAGCGGATCCCCCGGTTTCACCATTCATTCGTAAAGCTGCTTCACTAAATTATCCCGAACCTCGCGCTATTCCAGGTCGTCCGCGACGAACTGCACCCCTATCTTAGGATCATTCTCATTATTCGATTCTTCCTACCGCTTACCCCTTACGGTTTACTTTCCTACTTCCTCATCTCCACAAATCCCAGATCGAAAACATAAGCTCCATCGAGGTCGCCGGTCGCCCAGGTTTCGCCCACGTCATCGGAAAAATAAGTGCCTTCCTCAAAGGTCGAAACCCACAGCCGCCCGGGGATCCGCTCGTCGAAAACCAACTCGGTTACGTTTGGCGAGGGCAGCCCCTCCGTCCGGTCCGTCCAACTTTTTCCTCCGTCACGGGAAACCCAGGCACCCACCGCCCATCCCCCGGCAGCCATCCGGCCCCCATCGTGGGGATTAATCGCCACCGCAATCATATTAGCGGCCTCCGCCTCCGGGATCACCAACTTCCACCTCTTCCCGTTGTTCCGGCTTAAGTAAACTCCCATACCCTCGGTGGAGGCCAGCCACGTATTCGGCTGCTCCCGGCTCTGCATCAGATCGGTCACATTCACTTCGGGAAAATCGCCCGCACGCTTCCAGGTTCCAGCCCGATCCTCCGAAACATAGACCCCCCGCCCATTGCCGATCAGGAGTCGCCGCGGATTCCGTTGGTCCATCACAATCATCCGGCTGAACTTTTCTTCCAGTCCCGAGTTGGCGTCCAGCCAGGTGTCCCCGCCATCCCGGCTGACGTTGATCCCCCAGATGCCCGCCGCATAGATCTGCTCCGGAGTCTCCGGATCGATGACGACCTGGTGCACATCGCTCTCTTCCCAGCCTGTTACCATCCCCCAGCTTGCTCCGCCATCTTCAGTGCGCAGGATCCCGTTCCCCCCGCAAATAAACATTCGCATCGGATCGGCCGGGTCCACCGCCAGGCTGCGGATTCCTATCACATTCGGACCGAAGCGGTGCCAGTGCAACTCCGAGTCGTCCCGGATAAAAAGCCCCGCATCCGTCGGCAGGCTGCTGTTCGCCTGCGCCTTCGTCATCGCCAGTGCTGCAAAGAATCGGGTCTCCGTTTCACTAAAAGCAGCACCTGTCGAGAGAAGGAAGAGGATAAGGATGATGGGAATACCATTTTTACGGTCTATCATTTTACGTCCTCCACGGATTCGGTGATCGTCAGGTTGATAAAATCGAGGAACCGGCTCTTTCGACCATGGCGGATCAGAAGGGTTTGGCTTTCCCGCTCCGCCTCCGCGAAAGGTCCATCGTAAAGCTTCCAGTTTTCAAAGTCGACCGGAACCCCGTCAACCGTGGGGGTTGAACCGTACTCGACTGACAAGACTACCCCATCGAGGTTCGTGAAGGTCGCTCGCGGCTTCCCCTCCAGGCTGTAGTTCAGGGGGAGGGCCTCCACCGCTTCGATAAAAGCCTCGAGGCCCTCGAAGTCCTCCTCCGCCGCGACCTGCACGATGTATCCATTTTTTAAATACTCACTGACATAGCTCCGGCTTCCCGCGGACATTTCCGTGAAGTTGGTCGAGATCCACGCCCCGGCTCCTCCCTTCAGCAATCCGGTCCAGTCCACCTCGCGAAATTTCCCCGGAGCCATCGGATGGTAGGCGATCAGGCTCCGACCTCCCCGGGCGAAGATCCAGCCGGAATCCCGGATCGTCAGATCCTCCAGATCCCGTGAAAAGAACGTGTGGATCAGCGGAAAGCGGGAGCCCTCCTCGATAGCATATAAGGCGATCAGCGACCGCTCATGTTGAAAAACCTGCTCGAAGGGCGAACCACTGGCCAGCTTGTCCGGCGAATCGTAATCGACCTTCGACCGCGCGATCAAATCCGTTATCGTGTCCCAATCCTCGCCGAAATACATCGTTCCTTCGTAGGGGTTGGAATAGGGCTGGACCGCGAAAAAGGTGTTGGATTTTCCGCGGGCATTCTCCTCACCCCAGATCAGGCTCCAGGTCTGTTGTTGAATCGGCTGCAGCAGCCCGCCCTGGGAGGATCCAAGGATGTAGTCCTTGTGCACAAAGCTGGTCTTATAGACCGGAATCGTCGATTTGCCATCGTATTCAAAGGCCTCCGGTCCGGCATTCCGAATACGCCAGCGGGTCCGTTTTAGTTCCTTTTGGACATAAGCCGCCTTCCGGTCGTGGGCGATGCAATAAAGAATCGGGGGCGGGTTATATCCGCTCATCGTCACTAAAGTGTTCGTCGCATTGCGGCGATACTCACCTTGGCCGAAAAAAAGCCAACCGTGCATCGGCCCCATCGCAAGCACCGGTTGGATGATGTGCCGGGGATAGATGCGGCTGTGGGCTCCTCCATATATTCCGTTCAGATTCTCCACCGCGTAGTCCAGCAGGAGGTAGTCCATCATCATCTCTCCTGCTCGCTGGAGCTCTGGATCTTTCGCCCATCCTGCCAAAAGGGCCATCGGCCGAGTATATTCCCCAATGTAATTCGGCGAATCATATTCGCCCTGCCCGTAGGAAGTCGTGATCTTAACCCAGTCCAGAATATATTCTTTCGCCTCCGCCATGTTTTCCGCCGAGGACTTGCCGTTGAACCAATGCTCCGGCCCGGCGTCCGGAAACAACTCACACGCCAGATAGAGACCGGTATAATACATCAGCCAGTGGTTCTCCGTGTCGCCCCGGTAGGGAAAGTAATCGCGCCACAACCTCCGGATAAAAGCCCAGTCGTTCGGGTCGAGGTTCGCCTCTCCCGCGTGCATCACCAATGCCATCGGGATCATCCAGAACATGTTACCACTGGGGTTCTCGTTTACCGTCCGCAACCGGCGCTTGGCCCATTCCACGTTCGTCCCGAGATAAAGCGCAGCCGCTACGTCATAAAGGCTTCCCCGGTCCCCATCCGTGGGATGGACGTAAGTCGCCAGGTCTTCGATGACCATCTGGGAACGTTCGCGGTAGCCCTTCAGGATTTCCGCATCCGTTAGCTCCCGCTCCGGCGGAGGTGTGGTCGCAAACAGGGTAAATGGCAAAAATGCCAACCCGGACAGGATCATGGCCCGAAGGCTCCGAAAATGGGGTCGCATCTCAAAACTTTGAGCCCTTTTCCCTCCTCCTGCCAAACTTTTTCCGGCGCGGGCTATAGGAGGACTCGCGCGCCCACCGCTTCCGGCACGATCTGGCATTGAAAATCCGCTACTTTGCAAAAAAAGCCATCTTCCCGCTCGCGGATGAGGAACGCCGGGCGTGACCCACCCGCACCCGGACGCGCCTGTAGAACCGTGAGGAGGCAATGTTCGCTTGCCGAATCCTGGCCGACCCGCACATAGGGATAATCACCAAACTCCAGTGGGCTCGTCGGCTTCGGCGCATCCGGCATAAAATCCGGGTTCGGTGGCATCGGCTCCAACTTCCCGCTTCCCACTTCCGGACCGCCATTCCCCACAACCGAGCCGAAAAGGGTCGCACCCGGGCGCCGGATTGAAAAATCACCTTCCGAGTGCGAAAGGACGGCCTCCCCGTCACTGGCAAAAGGAAAAAATCGAACCTCCACCGTGTTTGCTTCCTTCAAACGCACCTTGTCCAGCACGACGAGGATATCCGGCTTCGCGTAGATCATCGTGCGCGTGACCTCCTCAACCGCTGGGTTGACCAACCGGTAGGCGGGCGTGGCATCGCTGCTCCACCACACCAGGCTCCCCCGGTCCTCGAACCGGGTAATGCGCGCTTCCGACTGCGACTCATTCGTTCCCTCCTCGCCGTCGTGATACTGGTGACCCTCCCCGCCGATCAGGACCGCGTTATGCCCTCCGGTCAGCCGCATCGACCATTTCGGGTCGTTGCGAAAATAAGCCGCCCCCAGAAGATCGGTCAGGAGCCGTTCCCCGTAGATCTTGAAAAAGAAATGGTTCCGGTCCGCATGTTCGTGATTCGCCGGAAACCCGCTTCGAAAAGCCACCACCCCATCCTCCGCGCGCCAACCGCTCCGGCAGACGATCCAGTCCAGGTCGCTGTGGTAGTTCTTTAAGGAGTGGGGCGGCCCCGCTTCGGGCCGTTCCGGGCGATACCAGAGAAAATCCTGGAAGTGGCCCCACATCGAGCAGTGGTTGGCCACCCACTGCGCACGGGGATTCCCCGTATAGCGCTCTACCCAGCTCGGGATGCAGGCGTAGATCGACGTCTTCGCATCCGAGAAGTTGACGATATCGGGACTGCCGTCGGGGTAACGCCCGGCCTGCATCGCCATCACGTTCTCGATATAGCCGTCCCAGTTCATCGCCTTCGACCAATCAATCGTCCCAATCTGACGTTGATGCGCCCCGCAAAAGGACAGCAGGGAGCTTAACGTATAATTCGAATAACTCATCCCTTCAAAGTAACTTCCGTCTCCGAGAAAAAGCTTAAAAACCGCTTGGGTGCTCGTTTCCGCCTTTTGCAGCCAGGTTTCCGCCCGCGGGTCGACCCCACGGCAGGCCAGCGCTCCCAGCCCCAGGCCCATCGTCGGAATCGCCCGCAGGTTGTTGCTGCTGAAAATCACCGGCCAGCGGCTCATATCCGGCGTCCCCGTCGGGTTCAATTCGGGATCGTTTACCCAGCCTTTTACCCGGTCGGGGTGGTCGCACCCCAAAACCGCCTGGTAGCAGGGTTGCGCTCCCTTGTCCCCGATCGCCTGGAGCAGCGCCCGGTCAAAATCCTCTGAGAGTTCACCTTCCAGCACCTCCCGCACGAAGAGCAGGTTCACCGTCGCCTGCGACGCCCGCATGATCCCGATCGGGGCGTCCCCATCATAGAGGTAATCCCACATCTTCAACCCGATCGCGTTCTCCATCATCTCCTGTAGCAATCGTGCCCGCCATCCCTCCGGCTCCACTAGTTGAACCACTCCCAGCTGCGCGAAATGGAACCAGAAGTCCTGCAGCCCGTAGAGAACGTCCCCCGTTTTCCGGTACTCCTCCCATCCGGCCTGAACCCGCTCCGCTCCCGTTGCCTTCCACTCCTCATACTGCGGCGCCAACTGCGGCAGCCGGGCATTCGCTCGAATCTCCGGAATTTCCCATTTCTCAAAGAAAAACCGCCGCGTCCGCGCCGGCGGTAAGTGAACACTCGAGGTTTCGTTCGAATCCGGTTTACTCATGGCGTAACGCTGAAAAGGATCCCGAGCATCGACAATAGAATTTACCGGAATCTCTCTCCCCAATCCCTAGGCCCGCTTGCTCCCTAAGCCCGCCTCCGCTCTACCCACACGACTCCCGTAGGGCCGCTTGCTTGCCCGCCCTGAGTCTATTGAAGGGCCAAGCGCGCCTCCCCCTTATCCACAATACTCCGGTAGGCCAGCTTGCTCCCCAAGCCCGCCTCCGCCCTACCCACACGACTCCCGTAGGCCCGCTTGCTTGCCCGCCCTGTGTCTATTAAAGGGCCAAGCGCGCCTCCCCTCTTGAAAGACGTCGCCCTTCTACACATCCAACTCGACCCTCGTCAACGCTGCATCTTCCCAAACCACAACAGGGGCACCTAACACTCCTTTTTCGTCTATTTCATGTGTTTCGCGGCTGAAAAATGAGATTTAGAAAATCGGCGAATATACCCGGACCCACTTCTATATTTTGCATCTTTCATTCGACCTTCTGCCCTGCGACCACGGCCCCAATATACCCATCCATAGCGTCCAAATCCCGCAAATGGTCCGCATCCGAAAACCCACCCAGGCACTCCTTCAGCAAAACCACCTCGAAATCCCGCTGGTAGGCATCCGTCGCCGTTGAACGAACGCACCAGGACGTCGTGATCCCCGCAAGAAAAACCTGCCTCAATTCAAGGTTCTTCAATACCTCCTCCAAGTCCGTCCCGTAAAAGGCTGAAAAGCGCTTCTTCGTCACCACCGGGTCGCCCTCACGCACATCCAGGCCCGCCAGGAATTCCGCACCCGGCGTCCCCTCGATCGTGTAGGCCTTTCCGCTGCGGCGCATATGCGGAAACGCATCCGACAGATCCGCCTTGAATTCCTGCCGTACCCAGATCACCGGCTGCCCCGCTTTACGAAACCGCCCGGCCGCCCGATTCACCGCCTTCACCAGTTCCACCCGTCGCCCCGGCAGTGGACTGTCCGGCCAAAGCTCCGCATCGAAGAAATCCTCCAACAAATCAATCACCACCAGCGCTGAAGCTTCCAAAACCATCGCCCAACCGCTAGCAGCACCTATCCAGCGCGACAACGCTATTCCAACCGCCAGGAGAGCGACACCAAACCCCGCACCGCACCCCCGTTCTCCATCTTCACACACCGACCATCGACTGAACCCGATCTGCTTGGCTTGCACTTCGTTGGTTAATGCCACAGAGAAGATTGGAAACGTTATGGAGATTTACGAGAAGGCCTCAAATATTCAAACCCGTTGGAGCAGCTTTGAGAACCCTCAGGCGAAGCGTGGACAGGCTGCCTTAGAGAACAAGGGGGCCAAAGGACATGCCTTTGAACGTTTCGCCCCCGGAGAAACGAAGACCCTTCTGGATATCACCGGCAGTGGCCTTATCCATCGCATCTGGTTGACCATCAACGATCGAAGCCCCGAAATGTTAAGGAGCTTGCGGCTGGATATGTTCTGGGACGACGCCAGTAGACCTGCCGTTTCGGTGCCGCTGGGGGATTTTTTCGGTATCGCCCTCGGCAAGCGGTCTCGCTTCGAGTGCGCTCTATTTGCCGACCCGGAAGGGAGGAGCTTCCTCAGCTTTTTGCAGATGCCCTTTCGAAAGTCTGCCCGGATCACGATTACCAATGAATCGGTTAACGCCTTAGCCCATCTTTTTTACGATATTAACTTAAGTCTCCGCATCGAACATTCCCCGGAAACCCTCTACCTGCACGCCCTTTGGCGTCGGGAGTCTCCCAATGAGCTCGGTCGAGATTTCCATATTCTACCGCACCTTCAGGGAGCAGGGCGGTTTCTCGGCTGCAATTTGGGTGTTTTAACCAACCCCGTTTATGAGGGGGCCTGGTGGGGCGAAGGGGAAGTGAAGGTCTGGTTCGGCGATGACACGCACCCGACCTTGTGTGGCACGGGGACTGAGGATTACATCGGGACCGCTTGGGGACAGGGAAGCTTTTCAAATCAATACCAGGGATGCCCCATCGCCGACACGGAAAAGGGCCAGTGGGCCTTCTATCGGTATCATCTCGAGGACCCGATCTATTTCTACGATGGATGCCGGGTGGCCATTCAAACCATTGGTGGATGCACGAAGGAAAAGGCCATGGCGCTCCAAAAAAAGGGGGCTCCCCTCATCCCGGTCAGTCTCGATCAGGGAGACAATGGACCTCTGCGACATCTGATGAATGAAAAGATCGAGCTCCGTTCAATAAGCCAGGACGGCTGGTGCAACTTTTGGCGCAAGGACGACTGGTCCGCAACTGCCTACGTCTACCATGAATCGCCGGAAGGGCAGTTCCCGGAATTACCCGATGTTTCCACCCGGACGGCCGACCTCGATCTGGAGGACCCTCCATCAAAACCGGAGGATGCTTAAATCCCTCCCGCGAAGGTCCACTCTCAGTGGTCGAAAGGCAAGGCCCCCCTCCCCCTACCTGCACTGCAAACCCGTAGGGCCGCTTGCTTGCACGCCCTGAGTCTATCGAAGGGCCAAGCGCGCCTCCCCTACCTGCACCCCACCCCCGTAGGGCCGCTTGCTCGCCCGCCCTGAGTCTATCGAAGGGCCAAGCACGCCTCCCCCTTACCCGTGCCTCCCCCAAGAAAACCGCTCGATCGTCTCGACCACGCGACCCTTCCAACCGTTTCATTCGCTCCATCAGCGATACCCTGGAAAGCCGAATCGCATTTCTTTTCTCGATCCGAGCCCACGGAGGGTTTTTGCTTAAAAAAAACCTCTCCAATCTATGAAACAATTTCCAACACATTTCGTATGGGGCACCGCCACCGCCGCCTATCAGATCGAGGGCGGTTGGCAGGAAGGGGGAAAGGGCCTTTCCATCTGGGATGCCTTCACCCACACCCCCGGTAAAATCGCCGAAGGCGCTACTGGCGATGTCACCTGCGACCACTATCACAAATTCAAGGAGGATGTCGCGCTGATGGCCGACCTCGGACTTAAGGCCTATCGCCTCTCCATCTCCTGGTCCCGCATCCTCCCCACCGGACGCGGCGAAGTAAACCCCGAGGGAATCCGCTTCTACTCCGGGCTCATCGATGAACTCCTCGCTCACGGCATCACCCCCTGGGTTACCCTTTACCACTGGGACCTCCCCCTCGCCCTGCAGCTGGAGATGGATGGCTGGCGTAACCCCGCCATCGCCGATGCCTTTGCCGAATACGCCGCCGTCTGCTTCGAGCATTTCGGCGACCGCGTGAAGCACTGGATCACCCTTAACGAACCCTGGGTCGTCTCCATTTTCGGCTATGGCAACGGCGTCATGGCTCCCGGCCGGGTCTCCACCAGCGAACCCTACGAGGTCGCCCACCAACTCCTCCGCGCCCATGCCAATGCCGTCCATGTTTACCGCACCCGCTTTCAGGATTCCCAAAAAGGAACCATCGGCATCACGAACAACTGCGATTGGCGGGAGCCGCTCACCGACTCGGACCAGGACAAGGAAGCCGCCCAGCGCGCCCTCGAGTTCTTTCTCGGCTGGTTCGCCGATCCCCTCTACTTCGGCGACTACCCCGAATGCATGCGCAGCCGCGTTGCCGAACGGCTCCCGGAATTTTCCCCGGAGGACAAGGAGCTCCTCGTCGGCTCCAGCGATTTTTTCGGTCTCAACCATTACTCCACCCTCTTCGCCTCCCATGTGAACCCGGATGAGGACATCGAGGTCGATCCCTACGGAAACGGCGGCATCTCCGAGGACCAGGACGTCAATCTTACCAGCGACCCCTCATGGAAGAAAACCGCCATGGGCTGGAACATCGTTCCCTGGGGTTGCCGCAAAATGCTCCAGTGGATCGATCAGCGCTACGGACAACCGGATATTTACATCACCGAAAACGGCGCCGCCCTCGACGACCAGCTCGTTGACGGTATCGTCGAGGACTCCCTCCGCATCGAATTCCTCAAGGGTTACCTCTCCGAGTGCTACCAAGCCATCAACTCCGGGGTGAAGCTGCGCGGCTATTTCCTCTGGTCCTTCATGGACAACTTCGAGTGGGCCCTCGGCTATACCCGGCGCTTCGGTATCGTCTACACCGACTACCCCTCCGGAAAACGATTCCCGAAGGCCTCCGCCCGCTGGTACGGACAGGTCGCCCAGGACAACGGCTTCGCCCTCGACTCCACCTTATAGTCTTCCTCCTCACCTTCCTCTTCATCTTCCCCCCTCTGACGGACTGAGATACAGAAACCGACCCACACCCACCCCTTACCAATCACCTCTCACCGTTTACCGCCTACCCCTCCCCCCCATGCCCCTCCCTATCTCCAAAACCGATTCCCCATTTGCCGACATCGAGAAACACTTCACCGTCTACCAGAAAAAAGACGAATACTGCGCCTGGCCCGCCATAGCCCGCACCGCCGATGGCGATCTCGTTGTCCTCTTCACCTGCACCGAAGAACACATCAGCCCTCAGGGAAAGATTCTTCTCAGCCGCTCCAAGGATAACGGTGAGACCTGGGAAGACCCTGTCGTCGCCTTTGAATCCCTCATCGACGACCGGGAATCCGGAATCACTGCCTTCCGCGACGGCACCCTTGTCACTCATATCTGGAGCACCCACTGGAATGCCAAAGCCTACCAGGACCTTCCAGACCACGCCTATTTTCCCGAAACCATCCAGCCATGGATCGAGCGCGTCACCCGGGAGGACTACCTCAAAAGTGCTCACCTCCAGGGTGCATGGAATACCGTTTCCACCGATGGTGGCTATACCTGGTCCGAGCCCTACGCGGGAGTAGATTCCATCCACGGCGGCACCGAATTGCAGTCGGGCGGCATGCTCGTCGCCGCTTACCGGCAGGAGGGCCAGAACATCGGCATCTACAAGGCCGACGCGCCCGGGAAGCCCTGGTACCGCATATCCAACGTCATCACGACCGAGCCCCGGAAATTCCGGTTCGGCGAACCTCATCTTACCCAGCTCGATAACGGTCGCATCATCCTCGTTATCCGCGCCACCGCTATCCCCTACAACGACCGTTCCCCTCGTTCCTACATGTATGTCAGTTTCTCCGACGACGAGGGCGAAACCTGGGCCGCCCCCTTTCCAACTCCCCTTTGGGGCTTTCCCCAGCACATCACCCAGCTCTCCGACGGCCGGGTCCTCGCCACCTACTCCCACCGCAGATATCCTTACGGCGAACGGGCCTGTATCAGCGAGGACGGGATCACCTGGCGGAAGGAAGATGAAGTCATCCTTCGGGCCGACGCCAACGGATGGGACCTCGGATACCCCGTTTCCATCGAACTCGAACCCGGACGCATCCTCACCGTCTACTACCAGGACGACCAACCCCAAAAGGAAAAGCAGCAGAATCCCCCTCACCCACCAAACCCCGACCGGGTCAAGGTCGGCATCCTCGGCACTATCTGGAAGATTCCGGAACCGAAACCGGTTCCCGAACTCTGGGACATCGGCGAGCGGCGCGAACTCTTCGTCGACGGGCGCATCCTCGACGACCTCGACAATTGCTACCTTGAAATGCACGAACCGGTGCGCGAAGACGTCGCCGTGCGCTTCAACTACGCCTGGGAGGGGAAGTTTTCCGGATATCCCACCGTCCTCTTTGATAATGGCCTTTACCGCCTTTACTACCGGGGCTGGGACAAGGTGAAGGAGGACCGCACCGCCACCCTCTGCTACGCCGAGTCCCGGGACGGGGTGAACTGGACCAAGCCCGACCTCGGCCTCCACGAGATCAACGGAACCACACAGAATAACGTCCTCCTCACCGAAGAGCCGTTCACCCATAACTTCGCTCCCTTTATCGATACCAAACCGGGCATCCCGAAAGAAGAACGCTACAAGGCCGTCGCCGGCACCGAAAAATCCGGCCTCTTCGCCTTTGTCTCATCCAATGGGATCCATTGGGAAAAAATCCGCGAGGAACCTATCCTCACCTGGGGACTCTTCGATTCCCACAACGTGGTCTTCTGGTCCGAGGAAGAAGCATGCTACGTCGGTTATTATCGGACCTGGACCGGCGAGGGCTATACCGGTTTCCGCTCCGTCAGCCGCGTCGTTTCCGCCGACTTTCTCAACTGGTCCGATTGCGCCGAAATGCATTACGGAAACACCCCCGCTGAGCAGATCTATACTAATGGAACCACTCCCTACTTCCGGGCCCCCCATGTCTATCTTGCCCTCGCCAAGCGCTTCTTTCCCGGAAAAAACGCCCTCCCTCCCGAAGAAGGACAGAGCCTTGTCGAAGATCCGGAATACTGCCGACACTCCAGCGACTCCGTCTTCATGTCTACCCGGGGGGGATATGAATTTGATCGCCTCTTCATGGAGGCTTTCATCCGTCCGGGCCCCGATCCTCAGGACTGGATCGCGCGGGATAATGCTCCCGCCCTCGGTATCGTCCCGGGGAAGGACAAGGAACTCTATATGTATCGGCTTTCCCACTACGCCCAACCCGGTGCTCACCTCACCCGCTATTCTCTCCGCCTCGACGGCTTCGTTTCCGTAGAGGCCCCCTACGAGGGAGGGGCCTGCACTACACGGCCCCTCACCTTCTCCGGGGACCGTCTTCAGATCAACTACGCCACCTCCGCCGCCGGGGAGCTTTTCGTCGAGATCCTTGATCTTATCGGCGATCCCCTCCCCGGTTTTTCCGCTGAAGAATGCCAGCTCATCTTCGGCGACCAAATCAGCCGCGTCGTCTCCTGGCAGAATGGCCCCGACGTCTCCGATCTCGTCGGCATCCCCATTCGTCTCCGTTTTATCCTCAAGGACGCCAACCTCTTCTCCTTCCGCTTCTTCCAACGTTCGTAACCCGAATTAAGCGCAATCTGAATCTCGATCGGATTCCCTCCCCTTTCGGGAAACACAAAAAACCCCCGTCACTTCCGGCGGGGGCTTTTCAAAGGATTCGTGGAACGGATTACTTGATTTCCGTTTCCCAGAAATCGTTCCAATCTTCGAGGTTGTTCAGCCCGATCGCGTCCTGCGGTGCCACCGCATTATCCGGGACCCCCGCCGCGTTTAAAATCGTTTTCCGCGTTTCCGCGTCATGATTGTAACCCCGGATCGCCTCGTTCAAGGCTCGGATGCTGTGCGGAGTGATCTGCGTGCCGTTGGCGATGACCCAGGCCTCAAACTCCGGGTAAGTCGGCTTCCTATCCTTGATGTAGGCGATCACCGCGTCGCGGCTCAGGCCGAGGCCGTCGATCACCATCTGGTCAAATCCCGGACCGGCACCGGGGTATCCGTCGGCAAGTTTTTCGACTGCTTCCAAGGAGAGCTTCGACCAGAGGCGAGGGAGGTGCAATGCGCCGAGCGGACCTGCAACTCCCGAACTGATGAGAGGGATGTGTTTTGACATAAGAACCTAAGCCTGTCGCTCAGTTCCCCCTCCGTCAAGCGACCCCTTGCCTTCCCCGATATTCGTCACCCGTTCCCAATATTTTTCCCCCCGCAGGAGCCGGCTCCCCCGACGACCTCCCAACGGTAGGGACCGATGACCCCATCGGTCCAAAACCCTCAAGGCCATCCTGTAAGCAGGAGGCCCTACTAAAAACCAACCCTCGGAGGTGTCGGCTCGACCCGCGAACCTACAAAAGGGTGGCCGAGTCGGGTTCCAGATGCAGCCGAGCCGAGGGATGCTTTCGCATCAACGTTGCCGGACACGCCGTCCCGATCGGGCCGGTCAAGGTAGCCTTTACTGCCTCTGCCTTCGTCGGCGCCGGAACCACCCCGCTCAAATGCCGTGCCTCCCGAAAAACCCGCAAGGTCAAGGTGATCGCCTGCGCCGGCACCGAATCAAAATCCGGAAAGCAGCCGTCATTCACCTGCTGCTGTCGGCAGATCTCGTCGAGTTCGACTATTTTGGCGTATACGGAGTCGTCGAAATCCGCCACCGGCGGATCGTTGAAGGCAAGGTGCCCGTTTTCCCCGATCCCCAAACACACCAGGTCGATCGGTTTTTCCCCCAGTAAGCCGTGCAACCGATCGCATTCCGACTGTGGATTCTCCGCCTCCCCGCGGATCGGGTGAAACGCCTTCAGCCCCACCTTCCCCACGAAATGCTCCATCTGATACTTCCGAAAACTCTGCGGATGATCGCCCGCAAGGCCGATGTATTCATCCATGTGGAAAACCTCCACCTTCGACCAGTCGACCGGGACCTCCGATAGATAACCGTAAAACTCATCCTGCGAGGGCGCGCTCCCCACCACAATCCGGGCCTCCCCTTGCTCCGCCAATATCCTCTTTAACAGCTCCGCCGCGTAGTCCGCCGCCGCCTTCCCCATCGTATCCCGGTCCGGGTAAACCTTCGCTATCAATTTGTCCGCATGATAATTCCTAATCGATTCCATCCACATATCGAAATCATCCCCGAGAAGGGGTCAAACGCAAAATTTAAAGATTTTCCCTGGTTTACCAGGCTACGAACGGAATGGAAACGGTAGAAGCGGTCCGCCCAATTGGTCATAATTTTTCCAGCTTCCTCCAGCTCTTATCCCATTGAAGCTTGGATACGACAGCTGAGCAAAACTGCTATGTGCATAACGCTGTCAGGCTCCGACCTGATCCTTTTGCCCAGTGAATTTATAAAATACGCTAAAGATCCTCCAGATCGGGATACAGCTCATGGATGACCTGAGACTGCAAGGTGGCGAGAAAGAGGTAGCAGGCATACCCACGCTGTTGTTCGGGCTCCAGCCTCTGGACATTGATCTGCGCCATTTCCAGTTGTTCGGGGACGACATCCTTCAGCAGGGTCTCCTGAATTTTCAATCGGATCGCGGAACAGGATCGCAACAAGGCTTCTCCGGTTTCCTCATCGAAAGGCACCGCCGAACGACCGAAGTCGCGGTGGCGAAGGATGTGGAGGAGGATCGAACAATCCCGATCTTGAATATCCCGCAGGCCCTGCATCCAGATCGAACGTAAGTCCGGATCGTTTTCCGGAACCGCGTCGGAGGCGGGCAACGTATCCTCGAGGCTTCCCGAGATCGCCTCGATCATCTGCACGAGGGCGTCCGCCATGAACGGATTGATTTGAATATTGAGCTCCGGCATCAGTCAGCCGCCTCCAGGCGGGCGGTCAGCTTCCACTGATGCAAGGCATACACATAGGCCTCCGCCTTCTCAAGGTTACCGCACCAGAGGATGCTTTTTCCCTGCTCATGCACTTCCAGCATGTGACGGGTCGCCTTCTCCCTGTCATATCCAAACACTTTACGAAAAACCATCACCACGTAACTCATCAGGTTGACCGGGTCGTTCAGCACCACCACCTTCCAGGAGGTATCCAGAACGGTTCTTTCGCGGGTTTCGGATTCGGTGACAGGAACCGCTTCCTTGCTATTAAAATAAGGCATGCTCACAGTTTAAGGGAAAATGAAATATATTCGGCCGCTTCTTTTTTAAAAGGGAATTTACCGTTTTTCATGAAAATGAACCACAGACCCCGAAACCCGGAAGGGCAGGATTCTTCACCCTCCATCCTGTCCCGAAAAATTCCCCTGCGCTGGATCCTCATTGCCATTGTCGGCTATATGATGATCTACAACCTCATCCTCTGGTTCAATTCCCGCGGCTGAATCCGTCATCTGGAAGCGAAAGTGG
>CAYQKH010000032.1:0-8757 GCA_964417945.1 uncultured Opitutales bacterium | reverse complement strand
CTTCGCCTCCGTTAGAGGAGGAGCTGGTTCGCTATCGAGATCCCCGACAACATCGCCCCCACGATCCCCAAAAAGCCTTGGTCGGTTCCGATAATCCGCACATTCTCCAGCTCCGTTCTCCCGTTCTTCTGCTTCTGGGGCGAACCGTAAATCGCGCCTCCCAAATGGCCCGTATAGCGGGTAATCGTCGTCGGCGTGAACATGTCCCGCGCCAAGGTTTGCGCCTCCAGGTCGACCGCCGCTCCCCCCGATGTCCGCAGCAATTCGACCGCTTGGCGTGTCAGGATATCGAACCAGCGGTCCTTTTCCGCAAGGTAGCTCGATCGTTCAAGTGCTTTCCATCGCTCGTAATGCGCGATCGACGTTACCCGTAACCAGCCCTCCGAAAGCATTTTCCCATCCGGATATTGGTAGTTGTTCGGTAAGCAGATGACTCCGCTCCGCGGATCCACCGCCTCCATTTTCGGACGGGCGTAATCGAAGCGATCCGTCGTGTTGAAAAAAACGATCGTGTCCTTCCAACCAAGATCCCGAGGCTGTACTTTCATCACATTGATCGTTTCAACAAAGCTCAATTTTCCTATCCCGCTCTCTTCCTTTCCCGAATCCTTCCTTCCGTAAAGCCGTCGCGTCTCCAACCAGCCCGCCGAGGACAGGATCTCGTCTGCGGTTATCCGCTCTCCGCTATCCAGGATCAACCCCACCGCTTTGCATCCACGGGTCTCGATCGATTGGACCCCCATCCGCATCCGTCGCTCCCCTCCCAACGAGGCATACTTCCGTGTCAGGGCGCTGATGATCTGGCGAACCCCACCATACGGTCGCGCAAATCCCTCAAAAAACAGGGCCTGGAACATGATACAGAACTGCCCGAGATCGATATCGTTCTCACGAGCGCTGCCGTAGAAACAGATCGGACACATCAGCATGTCCAGTAGGAGCGGATCACCTATATATTCCTGAACCCGTTCCCGAGCCGATACCGCTTCCCCGGTCAGCCGGGTGGCATCAAACGTCCGAACAAAATCCGCCAGTTTTCGGAATCCATCCACCGACTTCGGAAAGACCTGGGCCACCTCTTCGCACAATACCTCGAAATCGTTCGTGAACCGCAGCGATACCCCGGGGAACTGAATCCGGCTGCCCTCCTGTTCACTTAGGTCAAATGCCTCACGCGGAATTCGCAGCTGGCGGAAAAGCTTCGAGAGGGGAGCCCGCCGCTGCTTCGGACCCACGTAATTCGTCATCGCATGCAGACCGACATCGTAACGGTAGCCGCCCAGCCGGTAAAAGCTGTTTAAGCCTCCCGCCGCTTCATGCCGTTCCAGGATGAGCGTCCGTTTTTCACCTAGACGTAGTCGAATACCGGCCGCCATCCCGGCCATCCCGGCTCCGATGACGACGGCGTCGTAGTGCTGGCCGGACAGTGACCCCAAGATGCGAAGGGTTAAAGATCAGGAGGCGGCCGCTTTTGCCTCGAACTTCGGAAGCAGGTAGTCAGCGCAGCTCTGCAGGCTCGCCAATTCCGGATAGTCTTCTTCCGGCACTTCAATCCCGTGCTGCTTCCGTAACTCCATTACGATATCCAGAAAATCCATTGAATCGAGCTCCAGCTGGTCGCGCAGCCGTCCTTCATCGTTCAGTTCTTCAAAATTCAGATCGTCATCATCGGCGATTTCCTCGATGATCGATTTAACGATCCCTTTAATGTCTTCTTTGGTCATCAATGATAGGGTTAAATCCAACTTGTTGAGGTTGTCTAGTCTGTAAAGCGTTTCACAATCAGGGCGGAATTGATCCCAAGCATCCCGAAAGAACTGTTGAGGATCGTGTCGACCGTCCCAACCGCTCTGGGTTCGTTCAGGATCAGGTTGGGTAGATCGCACTCCGGGTCAAGCTTATCCACATTCACCGTCGGGTGCACGATGCCGTCCGTGAAGCTCGGCAGATTTCCCGCCAGTTCGAGCGCCCCCGCCGCGCCCATCGCATGCCCGATATAGCTCTTCGTGTTGTTGACGCAGGTCTTCTTTGTTTTACCGAAAACGCTTCGGATCGCAGAGCATTCCTGAATATCCCCTTGCGGCGTCGCGGTGGCATGCGTGCTGATGATATCAATGTCATCCGGTTCCATCCCTGCATGGAACAACGCCTTTCGCATGCATTCCGCCTGGCGCTCCGGATTCGGTAAAACGTAATCGAGCGCATCGCTGTTTATACAGTATCCAACGATCTCTCCCAGGATCGTCGCATTTCGGGCAAGAGCGTCCTCCAGTCGCTCAAGGGTGTAGAGCGCCCCGCCCTCCGAAACCACGATGCCGTTCCGTTCCATATCAAAAGGTCGGCTCGCCCGGTTCGGATCTTCGTGGTGGGCCAGTGCTCCCTGGCTCTTGAACCCCGCAAATATGCCAAAGGTGTGGATACTTTCACTCACTCCGCCTGCCAGAGCGAAGTCCACTTCACCTAGTTGCAACATCTGCAGCCCTTGGATCAATCCCGCATTTCCCGCCGCGCAGGCCGCACCGATCGTGTAATGGGGACCGGTGATCCCCAGGTTGATCGTGATTTCCCCCGCCGGATTGTTCGCCACCGTCCGCGGGTTGTGGTGGTGAGTCCAATACTTCGTGTCGTAATCAAACTGCTGAATATTATATATTTCGTTTTCGGTCTCCACATTCCCGTGTTCTGTTGTCCCCACGTAGACCCCCACCCGGTCTTTCGGCAGGCACTCCCAATCGATCCTCGAGGAGTAAATCGCCTCCCACGCACAATAGATCGCGATACTGCCCGCTCGCGTTCCAATCCGGATTTCCTTTTTCCGCTGGTATTTTTTGTCGTCAAAATCACACACTCCAGCCGGAACCGGTCCCATGTAGCGCAGATCCAACGTCTGAATCCGGGGACGTCCCTTCAAAAGATTGTCCCGGAATTCAGCCGACGTATTGCCATTGGGCGCGGTTAGCCCAACGCCGGTGATGACGATTCGGCTTTTTTCCATAGGGGATAAAGGTATCAAAAACTCAAAACCGGAACACTTCTGTCAATAGCGATTTAACCCTTTTGCCGAACCGGTCCCGATTATTTCATCTGCTCCCGCGGACGATTAGAAATCTTCTCCACTCTCAGCAACGGTCCGTCGGCTCCCACCCTGAAAAAAAAGGACCGAAAAAAGCCGGATCCTCCTTTTGACTGGATTCCCCAGTGATTTTCCCGAAGCTCATGACCATGAAAGTATTAGTCGCGGGAGGTGCCGGATATATCGGAAGCCATTGCGTCCGGCAGTTAATTGCCGCCGGTCACCAGCCGGTCGTTCTCGATAACTATGTCTTTGGCCATGCCGCCGCCGTCCCCAAAAACATCCCCGCTTACACCGGTGAACTCGGCGACGAAGCGCAGGTCCTCGATATCCTGCACAAGGAAGATATCGAGCTTGTCATGCATTTCGCCGCCTACGCGTATGTCGGCGAATCCGTCGAGAATCCACTTAAATATTATCAAAATAATTTCGTCGCCACTCTGTCTCTTCTGAAAGTTATGCTAGAAGCAAACGTGAAAAAGTTCGTCTTCAGCTCCACCTGCGCCACCTACGGAATCCCCGAACGCCTCCCCATCACCGAGGATCTTCCCCAACATCCCATCAACCCCTACGGCCAGACCAAGCTCGACGTCGAGAACGCCCTCAAGGCCCTCTCCCATGCGCATGGCATCAGTTTTGCCGCTTTCCGCTACTTCAACGCTGCCGGAGCCGCCGAGGACGGCAGCATCGGGGAAGATCACGACCCGGAGACCCACCTCATCCCCGTCATCTTTCAGACCCTCCTTGGTCAGCGCGAACAGATTAAGATTTTCGGGACCGATTACCCCACCCCGGACGGAACCTGCCTCCGCGATTATGTTCATGTGGACGACCTTTCCCGCGCACACATTGCCGCCTTCCCGAAGCTCGACACCCCCGGAATCGGCCTTTTCTACAACCTTGGAACCGGTAAGCCCTACTCGGTTCGTGAAGTCATCCAGGCCATAGAATCTGTCACCCGCCGCAAGGTCCCTGTTGTCGAGGCCGAACGTCGCCCCGGCGATCCGCCTTCGCTCTATGCAGACAGCTCACTTGCCCAAAAAGAACTCAATTGGAAAATCCTCTATGATTCCATCGAGGCCATTGTCGAAACGGCATGGAAATGGCATCGGAACCATCCGCGTGGATTCGCCTCTAAGGACAAGTAATGGTTTCCTCACGCCCCCAGTCGGCGCAAGTCACCCCAGTGGTCGGCTTCATCCTCGTAAGCAACCTCGTGGTCTACATCCTGCAGCGCACGGCGGACCTTCCCCTGATTGCGAATTTTGCCCTCTGGCCGATCCATGATTCCCCCTACCGGCCGGACTTTCGGCCATGGCAACTCCTTACCTATGGCTGGCTCCACGGGAATAACGCGCATATCTTCGTCAACCTGTTTGCCGTCTGGATGTTCGGCAAAACCATCGAACAGGTCTGGGGAAGCAGGCGCTTCGCCGTCTATTACCTTGTCTGCGTCGTTGGGGCCGGGGTTGTCCAACTCCTCGTCACCACTCGAATCGCTGCCGGAGGTGACCTCCCCGCCGCCACCGTGGGCGCTTCCGGCGGGGTCTTCGGACTCCTCCTCGCCTTCGCCCTCCTTTTCCCCAATCAGGTCATCGTCCTGCTCATCCCGCCGATCCCCATGAAGGCGAAATACTTCGTCATCGTTTACGGAGCGCTTGAGCTTTACCTCGGCTTCACCCGTACCGACTCCGGCGTCGCCCACTTCGCCCACCTTGGCGGCATGCTCTTCGGCTTCATCCTCATCCGCTACTGGATCTTCCAGCGCAAACGGAACCTCCGCCACGAACCCGACCTCTGACATTTCAACCGGGTTCGCAAATCAATCGATTTTTTTCGGGTTGATCGAATACTGATCGATCCGCTTCCGTAGCGTCCCACGCGTAATCCCCAGCACCCCTGCCGCCTTCATCTGGTTCCCTTCGGTCTCGCGGAGCACCCGCCGGATGATCGCTTCTTCCACTCGTGGTAACAGCGCTGCCTCCCCTTCTTCCCGAAGGAGCTTGTAGACCCGGTCCCAGCACTCGGAAAGCGCCAACGGTGCACCCTCCGCAGGCACCCCCAGCAAAGCCGGGGCCTCGGTTCCCGCCGCAGCATTCACGGGCCCAACTTCCACAGGATCGGTTTTCGGAACTTCCATCCCTGGGACGGCCCTCGTTTCCGCAGGCCCGATTACATCGGCACTACGTGCGCGGGCGGCCTTGATGACGTCTCCCGGCAAATCCTTCGGGAGGATCGCCTCCCCCTTGGCCACCACCGCACTGCGGTAGACCACGTTTTCCAGCTCACGGACATTTCCCGGCCATTCGTAATTTACTAGAAGACCCCGCGCCTCCGCGGAAAAGCTCTTAACCCGGATCTTTCGGTCTTTGGCCAATCGTTGGAGCATGAAATCCACCAGTTGGGGGATATCCTCCTTGCGCTCCCGCAAAGCCGGAAGCCGAATCCGGACTACGTTTAATCGGTAATAAAGATCCTCTCGGAAATCGCCCGCTTCTACCAGCTTTTCCAGGTCCTTATTTGTCGCTGCAATCATCCGCACATCCACTTTCAGCGTCTCCGATCCTCCCACACGCTGGATTTCCCCTTCCTGGATCGCCCGCAGGATCTTCGTTTGCGTCGAGAGCGACATATCCCCGATCTCGTCGAGAAATATCGTCCCGTCGTCAGAAAGCTCGAATTTCCCCGTCCGCTGGCTCGTCGCCCCGGTAAACGACCCTTTTTCGTGCCCGAATAGCTCGCTCTCGATCAAGTTTTCCGGGATTGCCGCGCAATTGACCGCAATAAAGGGCTTCTCCGCCCGGTGACTGTGCTGGTAAAGCGCGCGGGCCACCAACTCTTTTCCCGTTCCACTCTCCCCCGTGATCATGACTGTCACGTCGCTCGCCGCCACCTTTCCGATCATCTTGAACACCGTTTGCATTGGCTCCGACGTCCCGACGATACCCTCCTTATAATCATCGGAGTTCAGCAGCGGCTTATAAACACCCTCGGACTGGTCCAACTCCTCGAAAGCGGTCATCGCCGAGGCCGCCAATTCGATGATCTTCTTCAGGTCGAAGGGCTTGATCACGTAATCAAAAGCCCCGAACTTCATCGCTTCAATCGCCGTTTGGGTGTTCCCGTAGGCCGTCATCAGGATGACCATGCCCAGCGGGACTTCGGCCTTCAGGTGCTGCAAGGCCTCTAATCCGGACATCCCCTCCATCCGGTTGTCCAGAAGGATCACCGCCGGCTTGACCCGCCCCGCCATCCGGATCCCTTCTTCACCGCTCGCGGCTTCCTCTATCGTATAGCCACGCGCCGCCAACACCCGCTTTAGCGAATAACGGATTTCATCATCATCATCGATTACCAGGATCGTTGGACTTTTTTCAGACTCGGGCATATTGGTAAATTTGGATTCAGACACATCTGCCACCGTCCCAGCAAGTTGTGTGCGCTTCTTTGCAAAAACTTAATATGATCGATCCAGATAGCCGGAATAAAGTCAAATCCCCCGTATCAGCCTCGCTCTCCTCCTTACTTCAGGTTGCGGATCTTTGTAAGGACTACGGTGACCGTCCCATTCTCCGGAATCTCTCCTTTTCCCTCGTCGGCGGGGAGCGGGTCGCCCTCATGGGGCCGTCCGGCAGCGGAAAAAGCACCCTTCTGAACTGCCTCGGCGGTATCGACCGTCCGGACCAGGGGTCCATCCTCCTCGGGGAACAGGACTTGGTCCAACTCGCACCCGAGGCCCTCGCCGCCGTTCGCCGGTCCCAAATCGCCCATGTCTTTCAATTTTTCCATCTCCTCCCAACCCTCACCGCCTCGGAAAACGTCGAGTTTCCTCTCCAATTGATCGGAATTTCACCGTCAGAGCGCCGCGAACGCGTCGATACCCTCATCCGGGCCGTCGGCTTGGACCACCGCGCCCTTGCCCTCCCTTCCCAACTCAGCGGCGGGGAAATGCAGCGTGTGGCCATCGCACGGGCTCTCGCCCCCAGCCCGCGTCTCATCCTTGCCGACGAACCCACCGGCAACCTCGACAGCCGAACCGGAAACCAGATCCTCGACCTCCTTGAGAAGCTCTGCGATGAAACCGGCGTCACTCTCTTTCTCGTGACCCACGATCCTGCCATAACACGAATCTGCAGCCGGACTTTACACCTTCTTGATGGTCTCCTCCGGGAGGAATCCCGCACTTGATCATGGTGCCCTCACCCTCCAGGTCGGATACCGGGCTCTTTGCCCTCCTCATCACCCGGTTTACCCTCCGCCATTGGCGACAATCCTTGAAAGAAACCCTTGCCCTCCTCCTCCTTCTTGCCATCGGGGTAGGGGCTTATCTCTCCATCCGCCTCGCCAACCGCGCTTCCCTGACCAGCTTTGAGGGCTTTGTCCAAACCCTCACAGGGGAGACCGATGTCATCCTCCGCTCTGCGTCCGGCAGGCTTACGAATACGGACATTGAAGCCGTTTGGCAGCGGCGTGCCAATCGCCCGGTCCATCTCATCCCCGTTCTCGAATCGATCGCTGCCTTTCCCTCGGATTCTTCCGCCCCCATCTCCTCGGACAATTGGATCCAGCTCGTCGGTCTCGATCTCATCCAGATCCAAAATCTTCCCGCCTTCCGCCAGCGCGAATCCCGCTTGATTTTTCAAAATCCCGACGATACCCAGGAGTCCTCCGTATTCGAGGCCCTCCAGCGTCCGGGGGCCGTCTTCGTTCACTCCCAATGGGCCGCCGAAAAGGAATTGGAGCCCGGCGACCCCTTCGAGCTCTTCATCCAGGACCGGTCGGTGCAATTGACCATCGCCGGCTTCCTCCCGCAGGATCCCCGCCTTCCCCAACCCTCACCTCTCATGATGATACTCGATATCGGTGAGCTGCAACGGGTTGCCAACCTTGAGCGCGAGCTCACCCGAATTGAAATGATTACCGAGCCCGGCGCTCATCGGGAAACCGTGCGATCCGGCATCCAGGATTGGCTGACCCCGGAAGCCCCCGCCCATTGGATTGTCGAATCTCCGCAGGAACGGCGCGAACGAAGCGCCACCATGACCCGTGCTTTCCGTCTCAATCTCACCATCCTTTCCCTCATCGCCCTCGTCGTTAGTCTTTACCTCATTATTCAGGCCCTCGAGGCCGCCGTCGTTCGACGCCGTCCGGAAATTGCTACCCTTCGCTCACTCGGAATCGATCAAAAAACCCTCCTCCGTGCCTGGTTGGCCGAAGCCTTTCTCCTCGGCCTGGGGGGGAGTCTTCTCGGCATTCTGATCGGCTGGGCGGGTGCCCAGCTCTCTGTTCGCGGCGTCGCCCAAACCGTCAACGCCCTCTACCAGGCCACCTCCGTCAAAGCCGCCGGGCTCACCTTCACCGACGTCGGGTTCGGCCTCCTCCTCGGAACCGGTGCGGCCACCCTCGCCGGTTGGATTCCCGCTCGGGAAGCTTCCCGGACTCCCCCTGCGCAAATTCTTGTTCGGGGCTACGTCGACCCCGGCTTACCCATCCTCCAGCGGGTGGACCTCGGCATCCTCCTCCTTGCCCTCGGCACCCTCTTTTGCTGGTTTCCTCCGGTTTCCCTCGGGGCGGGTGTTCGTTTCCCGCTCATGGGCTACCTCGCCGCCCTCTTCTGGATGCTCGGCGCTTCCCTTGTCCTTCCCCTGCTCCTCCGCGGCCTCGCCGGCCTCCTCCTCCCCCTC
>CAYQKH010000031.1:0-25298 GCA_964417945.1 uncultured Opitutales bacterium | reverse complement strand
GTAAACGTCCGGTGCGCGACCCCCTTCCCGTGATGAGTGTGGAATGGTAATCTGGTGGGATGGAATCGATTGAAACGGAAGTGGTAAATGATGGAGGCAAGCGCGATGTTCGTGGTCTGCGGATCATCAAGGCAGTGGAGCGCGAACGCTTGATAGCAGCCTACGAAAGCAGCGGTTTAACCCAGAAGGCGTTCTGTGAGCGTGAAGGGATCAACCGTCACACCTTTATCTCCTGGCTTGGGAAGAAGCGAGCCGGTGGTGGCGAGTCCCGTTCGGACGCCTTCCATGAAGTGTTGCTTGCTGCCGGGCCCGGGAGCGGATCGGATTTTAGAGTGGAGGTGCAACTTGGCAGCGGAGAGATCGTCCGTGGTAGCGATGCCGGAGCAGTCGCCAAGGTGGTGCGGATGCTGAGGGGATAAGGGATGCTGGCGTTTCCTCCGAGTCTGCGCATATACCTTGCGGTGGAGCCTGTAGACATGCGCAAGCAGTTTAATGGGCTGTGGGCGATAGTGGAAGAAAAGTTAAAGGAGGATCCCTTTAGTGGCTCCCTTTTTGTCTTCACCAATAAGCGGCGTAATCTGGTGAAGATGCTCTACTGGGATGGAAGCGGGGCGGTTGTGATCGCGAAGCGTCTGGAGAAGGGCCGGTTCAGTTGGCCGACAGGGTCCGACCGCAGGAAGCTGGTGATGCGGCCGGAATCGCTGACGATGCTCCTGGGAGGTATCGACTTGAGAGAGGGCTGCAAAAAAGGGTGGTATGAGCGATAGAATGCTTGCCAGAAGTGTACCCATATAGGTAATACAAAAGGCATGTCTGACCTGCAGGCCGCACGAGCTGAGATCGCCGAACTGAAGGAACGGTTGGCGCAGATGGAGGCGTTGATCGAGTGGTTCAAAAAGCAGATGTTCGGGAGCGGAAAAGGCGAAAAGCAGGACGCGCTGCAGATGCGGCTGAAGTTGGAGGAGCTGGAGCAGGCCCGGGAGCAGTTGGTGCAGCGTCAGCAAATCGCGTATGAGCGGAAAAAGCCGGAAAGCGCTGCGAACCCGGCGGAACGCTTCGAGCACCTCCCGGTGAAGGAACAGGTGGTGATCGAGCCGGAGGAGGTGAAGGCCGATCCGGACCTCTACGTGAAGATCGGCGAGGAGCGTGGATTTGAGGTCGATATTACCCCGCCGAAGCTGTTCAAGCGTGAAATCGTCCGCCCGAAATACAAGCACCGTATCGACCGGAGCCGTCCTCCGATCATTGCTCCTGCTCCCAAGCGTGTGATTGACAACAGCTATGCTTCGGCCGGGCTGATTGCCTGGGTGCTCTTGAGCAAATACCGCGACCATCTTCCGCTTTATCGTCAGGAAAAAATGTTCAAGCGTTGGAATGGCTCAATCGCACGACAGACCCTGTGCGACTGGGTTGGGGCGGCGGCTTTTCTTCTGGAAGGAATTTACGCCACAATCAAACAACAACTGCTGCAGTGCGACTATCTGCAGGCCGACGAGACGCCGATAAAGTTTATCGATCCAGACCGTAAACGGGCCAAAGCCTCAACGGGCTACTTCTGGCTGATGGGACAGCCTGGCGGCTACGTCTATATCGAATGGAATCCTTCACGCGGACAAGATGCCGCCGAAGCGCTGCTGGGCGGATTTAAGGGTCTGCTGCAGATCGATGGATATAGTGGCTATAACCAGCTGAGCAGCCCGGATCACGGAGTCACCCGTCTGGCCTGCCTGGCGCACTGCCGACGAAAGTTTGCCGATGCCGCCGAGGGCGGGTCCAGCCAAGCCTTGTTTATGCTGCGACTGATCAACCAGCTTTACCATCTGGACAACCAGTGGGAACGAGCGGGAGTCACTTCCCCCAGGCTCCGGGCCGTCCGGCGGCAACAGGACTTTACCATGACTTTGACGTTGCTGAAAAAGGCGGCCACGAAGCTGCGGGAAAAAGCGCGCCCGGCTTCCACTCTGGGTCAGGCCTGCAGCTACCTGCTCGGGCAGTGGGAAGCCCTCGTAGTCATCTGCGATTACGGCCAGGCCAAGCTGGACAACAACCTGATCGAGAACGCCGTGCGGCCCACCGCCCTGGGTAAAAAAAACTGGCTCTTCGTCGGCCACCCTCAGGCCGGAAAACGATCCGCTGTGATTTACACGCTGCTGCTTTGCTGTGAGCGTTTTGGTATCGATCCACACGCCTACTTCAAGGATCTCTTGAGCAAACTGCCCAATATGTCCAATCAGGACGACCTTGAGCCCTTCCTGCCCCATAACTGGAGTCCCCCTCGATTCAATCAGGACCCAGCTTGTCACAAGCAGGATATAGAAAACGTCACCATAGACGTATAGAACACGTCACAAGGCGGATCCAAATCCTGACCAACACGATACACCCAACTATCCGTCAAGGAGGACGAGCGCCGGACGCTTACACAGGAACCCCCCATTAGGCCCCTTCAACATGGGGTTTCCGGGGAAAGCTTTGGGATTAAAAAAAGCTAAGAAATTGTCAACGGATAAGAATCAGGGATAAATTTCCCGTTCGCCCGTCGAAAAGTTATAGAATGTTTTCGGCTGGTAGCCTTCGTAGAAATAAAGGTAGGTTTGATCTGAAGCTCGATACAGGTAGGGGTAATTTTCCGGATTAATATACACCCAGCCAAAATCCGGGAAGTAGGCGAAGAAGGTATCTTCATTAATTGGAATGATGTAGAGCCAGCCCAATTCGAAATGGTAAATCCAGGGCAAATGTGCATCCCAGAACAGGCCGATGCGTGTATCAAATTTCCAATCGTTCTGAAGGCTGACGGAACGCCGCGTTAATTTTCCTTCACCGGAAAGGATGTTGATTTCGACCCGGATTGATTCCCCGGAGGGATCGGTGGCCTGGACGATGACGTTCAACAAACCGCTTGCCGATCCGGATGGAGTAAAAATAAGGCTTTGGCCGGATGGATCCAAACGAAGCGAGCCTAGGTCATCCCGACTGAGCTTGATGATTTGATAATCCAGACGATCTCCGTCGTCGTCGGCGAAGTAATTAGCGAGAGGGATTGTCAGTTGTGAACCGCCGGCTTCGATTTTTTCGCGTGACGGACGATTCAAAAGGGGACGAGGTGGGGAGTTCCGGGGAATGACATTTACGAGGAGTTCCGTCCGGGTCGGTGGAAACGAATCCCCTGATTGAAAGGTAAACAGGACCATGGGGGAGGGGCCGACCTTAAGGCCATTCACCATGACATCGAGACCGTTGACGGTCGCTCCGATAAAATCGGGAAAAAAGCCGTCGATATTCAAAAGAATCTCGCCGGGGTCGGGATCAAAAAAGTAGTCCTGAAAACCAAGGATCTCGCTTGATCCGATTTTCAGGGAAAAGTCGGGAATTTCTTTTATCAAGCGTGTAGGGTCGGAGACGGGCTGGATTTCAACTTTTGCCTGCAAATCAATAGATTCGTCGGACAGATTATCTGTCGCCCGGAGAAAAAAGGAGGCCTCTCCGAATTGATCGGGTGCCGATAGAAACCGGAGAAGGGGAGCATCGTCCGGGGAGGAAAGGATCTGCGGCAGACTGGCAAAAAGAGCGGGGTTTTCGACGTCCACCACTTCGAGGGAAAATCCCATAAAGTCATCGTCCCTCGATTCGGTGAAAAGAGAATCTAACGGAGCCTCAAAAATTCCGGCATCTTCGTCCAATCGATAAAGGGGCGGTGGAGCATTTAAAAGCGGGGGAAGGTTTCTTGATTCATAGGATCCGATGTCGGGAGCGTTGCCTTCAATCCGTGAAAGACCTCTCTGGTCTTGGGTCAACGAAACTGCGGGGCCGGGAGAGGCGGAATCAATGAGGCTTCCTTCCGCGAGCAGAGCATGGGTTGGCGCGAGATTCAAATGGTCCGGATTCGCCGCCAAGGCAGGATCATAACCAATGTCTTGAGCTGTTAAGGTGAGCGGTTCGGTCGCCTGTGAGTGAAAATAATTCCCGCTTCCGATGAAAACGACCTGGGTGTTTAAATCCCGTTCCACGAGGGGAATTCCGGTATCGAGAATCCGATTCAAGGCAAAAAGAGAATTATCGATCTGGATAGAAAAGCCTTCGGGATCGTTGACCTGAAAGACACTATCGGTGGGGGTTCGGTTACTGCTGGTGTTTTGGACAATGGTGGAATGCAAGACAGTTAGATCTCCTCCTCCGAGGAAGAGTGCCGCAAACTCGGCGGCTTCGTTCGAGCTGATGGTGGAGTTGATCAACTCAAGGGAGGTCGTTTGATCCCCCGCGAATATAGCTCCTCCAAGATTTGCGGTGTTCTCCGACAAAGTGGTCCGCTCCACTTTCAGGGTTCCGGAATTAATGAAGATACCTCCACCATTGGCGCTGGCGGTGTTGGAATGGATCCAGGAATCTTCCACCATCAGTTCGCCGTTGGATACGGCAATGGCTCCTCCGCGATTCGGACTGCGATTTCCAGAAACCTCCAAGCCTTGTAGGGTGATTTTTCCTCCTTCCACAAGAATGGAGCCACCATCCGGGTTTCCTGCTGCGAGAGCATCGGTAGAGCCGTCTCTGAGACGTAGATTCTTCAAGGAAATTTCGCCGTTCAGGATAAAATGCCGATAGGAGCCATTTTCCGTGAGGATCAGCGGATTTCTGGTTCCCCCATCAACGATGATATTTTTAGCAACGCTGAGCGTTCCGCTGAGGAGGATCTGGTCGGGGGACTCAGCAGTAAACTGGACGGCCCCGTTATCAGTAACCAGCCTGATCGCCTCCCTGAGGGAGAGTTTGCCGTCAGTATAGTCTCCATCATCCTCATCACCTTCCTCGGTGACGACAAGGGAAAGCGGTTCGATGAGGAAATCCAGAGAAAGTTCAGATCTGCCTCCGGTTGGATCAATAGCGGTGACGATTACCCGATTATCCCCCTGAAGCAGATCGGGATCGCGAAGAAGATTGAGGGAAAGCTGATTCTGCCCGGCATCTAAAGACTCTAACGAAATCCCACTTTTTGAAAATTGAACACTAACCGTTAATTCGTCGGCCGTGCTCCGATCGTCAGTTACGGAAATCCTCAGGGACTGCGTTCGGTTACCGGAATCGAAAAGAAAGGATTCTTCCGCCAGTGACAGGTGAGGGGGGGCACTTTGGTATTCGAAGGCTCCCGGATCCGGAGCGATGAAAGCGAGCCTGGGGAATTGCCTTTGGTCTGTCAGGAGATCCTCGGGAAGGGAAGTGGAGGAGGCCGAATCGATCAATGGGCTACCTTGCAAGAGGGCATGGGTTAAAAGGTCCCCATTGGGATTGGCGTTGGCCCGGGCAACGGAATCGAAACCCAGCGTGACTGGGTCGGCCCCGGGAGCATCTTCGCTCGAAATGAAATTACCATCTTCGAAGAAGGTTCCGGCAGAAGGATTGGCGAAAGGACTGCTTACCCCTTCGTTCCCAACAAAGAGGTTATTGATAAAGAAGAAAGAACTCGCATCGGTATCCTCCAGAAGCAGTGCCGCCCGTGACGATTCGTTGAAGGCAAAGGTGTTGTGGACCACGGAGACGGAACCTCCGAGACCGGAAAGGAATAGCTGATGATCCGAGTCGGTGTTATTGGAAAAGGTGTTGTTTCTGATATGGGTTTCAGAGGAGGTGAGATTCAAGATGGAAGCCCCCTTTCCGGCCCCGCCAGCGTTGTCGAGGAAGGTTGAATTCGTGATGGTGACCCTGTTTCCGTCGCCGACGTAAACGGCTCCGCCGACGCTTGGAGAGGATGCGGCATCCAGTTCAGATCCGGAAACCAGAACACGATCCATTACCAGATTGGTCCCGGAGCCACTCATTGCAATCGCGCTGCCGTCCTGGTCACTCTTATTATTGAGGAAAACGGAATCCTGAAGGGACAAGGAATTGGGTCCGGTGGCCCAAATCGCTCCTCCAAAAGAATCACTGTCGCCACCGATAAACCGGATACCTGTAATAGACAGATCACCGTTCGTTTTCAGGTGGCGTTCCGAATTATCGGCCTGAAGGGTAATCAGGTTGCCACTGTTGGTCACGATGATCTCCCGTTCGTCGGAAACATCAATTTCGCCAAGGGTCAAATGGATCTGTGAGCCCGAAATTTGAGGATGAAAGGTAATGACTCCGCCATCTGCAATTTCTCTGAAAGCCTCCCGGAGAGAGAGATCCCCTTGCTCGAAATTACCATCCGATTCATCCTGAAGGCTGTCTACAACGAGGGAGGTGGTTTTGTAGGTGATCCGGAATTCCGTTCCCGCAGCGTTCCCCTGGGGGTCCTGAATGGCGGAAAAAATGGAAAACGAACCCTTGAGGACATTCGGCTTTGGAATGACATCCAATGACAGCACCATACCGGACTGCTCATTATTCAGTGCTCCTTGAACAGATCCAAAACCATTGGAATCGAACTCGAGATTGAGGAGTTCAAAGTCGGATCCGGATGAGCCGGGAATCGCTAATTCGATTTGGAAGGGGCCCTCCACGGGGTTCACGGAAACCTCTTGAAGACCCGGGATATCAGGAGTCCGGTCACCGGCCTCATACGCTCCGATATCCACCCGTTGCCCAAATCCGAACTCCGGCGAGTCATAGGTTCTCTGTGAACCCCGTTGATCAGTCAGGATACCCAGCGGAATTCGAGAATCCTGGCCTTGATCAATTAGCGGTGATCCCTCAATGGAGAAAATAGCATGGGTGATCAGTTCCGAAAAATCAGACCCATTGGGTGCGGGCTGAGGATTGAGGCCGATTTTAAAAGGAGTGATGTCCCCGGGGTTTGCCTGGTCCGAATGAAAATAACTGGATTCCAGCGAAGGCGAAAGAGAAGGCGAGAGGACAAGATCTCTGTAGGAGGGGGACGGCCCATGCGCATTTCCGAAAAACAGTGAATTATGGACCTCGATAAGATTCAGGTTAAAGGTGGGCGGGGGTCCCTCCAGATGAACGGCTCCGCGGCCAAGGAAGTCGTTGTCGCTTTCATTGAAAACAATAGTGGACTGCAGGATCGCGACTTCATCACCCAGTGAAGGAGCGAGTTGCTTAAAAATGGCGGAAGCTCCATTCGTGGATCGATTCCCTGAAAGAGTGGAATTGAGGATTTCCAGCCCGGCGTTCTCCCCGGCGAATAGTGCCCCTGCATAATCGGAGGCGATGTTGTTCAGGAAAGTGGAATTCTCAATCCGAATTTCTTGATTCCCGGACGCGTAGACAGACCCGCCGACACCTTCGAGGGTCGCTCCGCTTTCCGGAAGGAGTGCGGTGTTCTCTTTAAAAACAGACCTGACAACGGAAAACCGGGGTTGGTCCACTGAAGAAAGGAAGACCGCACCGCCTCGGCCAGCGTAATTGGATTCGAAAACCATGTTTTCGAGAAAAAGAGTTCCGGTTTGGAGAAGAATGGATCCTCCATCCGACCCGGTTGCTCCGCCGGAGAGGGCAACCCCGTTGCTAAGGGAGAAATTCTTCAAGGTTACGGTGTCTTCCGCTGACAGGGTATCGATATAAAAGTGACGCAGAAAGGGGCCGATGCCGGAATCGGAATCCGGGTCACCAAAAGGACCATTCTGGGAATCGGAAATCGTGCTGAGGCGGATATTCCGATCCTCACCGTCAATCGTGAGAGGTCGTTCGATACGAATTCCTTCCGGAGTGCTTAAATCCGAAAGCGCAATGGTTTCTCCGCGAAGGGATTCGGCAAAAGTAATCAAACCTCCAGGGCTGATCAGGTTTATCGCCTCCCGAAGCGACAGGTTTCCGGCCGAATAATCTCCGTCGCTTTCGTCCAGAGAAGAGTCGACAACGATGGCTGGGGTTGAAAGCAGAAAATCGACAGATCGTGTGGATACTCCTCCAAGGCCGTCATCAATGCGGACCTGAACCGTGGAGGAGCCACTTACCACGCCGACAACGGG
The DNA here is from genome assembly GCA_964417945.1 of uncultured Opitutales bacterium. Taxonomy (GTDB): domain Bacteria; phylum Verrucomicrobiota; class Verrucomicrobiia; order Opitutales; family JABSRG01; genus CAYQKH01. Next base: position 17,394 of record CAYQKH010000031.1, on the reverse strand, counting down.
AGCCAGTCGAAGTGACAAAGTCGAGGATCCTTGGAGGGTGAAAGAAATGTTTTCAAGAGGAAGGACTGAGGTTTCGGAACTGGACACGGCAATCCCCAAGGACGAGAAAGGGGTTCGATCGTCCGATACATCAAATTCCAAGGTAAGTGCATCTCCCTCCAGAGGGGAAAAGGAAACCTGGGAGCCAAACGGATCCGTGATAACGGGTGGCATCCCCTGGTATTCGACCGGACCGATATCGACCAGGTTAGCTCCACCTCCCGGGAGGGCGTAATGGGGGAACCCTAATTGGTCGGATTGAAGATCCGCGGCAATGGTTGCGCCATCATTCCCATTATCGATCAACAGGCTATCCGCTGCGGTTATGGTCAAACCGGCAGGTCTCCCCAATTGAGGATCAGAGAAGAATAGGTTCTCGCTTAAACGAAGGTCATCGGCACTCAGGCTTTTGGAAGGATTAATGTCCTGTTGAATCCAGTTGCTCGACTTAATGATTGAAAGACCGGGTGCGGAGTCATTCTCGACAGCGAAGTCGTTCCCTGAATTATCGATAAAAAGTGAGTTTTGTAGCGTCACCTGATTCAGGCCGTCTTCGATAAAAACAGCGTTCATGCTGGGACTGTCCCCATTTTTCACAAAAGCGGTGTGAACCAATTCAACTTCCCCCGAAGCCGCCCCGAGGAAGGCGACCTGGTCTCCGCCGGAATTCTCGAAAAAGGTGGTATTCCGGATGGTGATCTCCGAAGCGTTGGGTGCATAAATAACGGAGGGGCCCAATTCAACTTCGTGAGCGGAGAACGAGCTGTTGAGAATCGTGACCCTGTTTCCTTCGCCTCCAATTTCGAGGGCGGCGGCTCGGCCTTGGTTGGGGTCCGGAAAAGACGGATTTATCTCGGACTGATTGTCTCGGAATTCGGAACGAATGGCTTCGAAAAATCCATTATCGCTGAGGAGGGCGATTGCTGCGCCGTTTCCTCCATAAACTTGATTGTCCGAAAAAACCGTATTCTCCAGTAGAAGGAAAGTTCCATCGGGAGCGTCTTTATGAATTTTAACGGCGGCACCTGAGTCGTCCTCAATATAGGCAGCGGTCAGCACTAAATTTTTAAGGGACAGGTCACTGAAGGACTCGAAAATCCGGACTTCCTTTCCGGTAAAAGGGTTGGCGGCGGTTGTAATCGTAATTCCCTCATCCGGTCCGATGATAGAAACCGGTTTGCCAAGGGGGATGGAAAAGGCTGTTTTGCCGCCCGCAAGAGTGTCTACGGTCATCGTTCCTCCGGCAAGGGAATCGGTAAATTGAATCGTGCCGCCTTCCGATGATAAGCGGTTAAAGGCCTCCCGGAGGGTAAATTGACCTGCGCTGATATCATCATCCAAACCATCGGGAATGGAATCACCATTGGTGTCCTCAACATCGGCTAAACTGTCCACAAACAGGAGTTGTGGCTTTAGAAGGAATTGAAAATCGAGGATAGAAACGTTTCCGTCTCCATCGTCCACCTTGAGGGACATGGCGAGGGATTCTTCAAAGGAAAGGGACGGATTTGAAATCCGGATCTCGCGGTTGTCGGGGTCGAGTATGACTCCAAAAGCGGTAGGGTCATGGATCAATTCCAGGTTAAGGTCGCCGAGAGGGGTTTCATCATCGGTTAGACTGTAGGGAATGATGAACTCCGTGGCCGGAGTCAGGAATTCAGACGATTGGGCAGCAATGGATATTTCCGGAGGTCGATTTTGTAGTTCAAATGCTCCGATATCCACGGCGGCATTCGCAACACGGGGTTGCATTCTTTGGTCGAAGACGTTTTCCGGGCTGACAAGAGAAGAATCGCCGGCGTCCAATAAAGGGCTGTCCGGTTTAAGCCGATGAAATTTCGGATATTCGTCCGCGAACCCGCTACCGGTCAGTTTCGCGGCAACACCCTGGCTTTGAAGGGTCATGCTCCCCCCATTCGTTTTACTACTCTGGATCAGGTTTCCACCCCCGGAAAAACTTCCCTCAAAATTAATGTCGTTGAAAAACGAATTGCCGGAAAAAGAGTTTTCGAGGAAGAGGGAATTCGCGAGATGGAGGGAAGGAAGCGTTGTTGCAGATACTTGAAAATCGCCCTCAGTCGTCGTGTTGATAGACTGGGCTTTGTTCAGGACAAAAGTGCTGTTTTCAACGGAAACCGAATCGATGGCCGGTTGGTCGGAGAGGTAGAGCAGAATACCATGGTTCCTGGCGGAATTGCCCGAAAATGTGGAATTGAGAATCCGCAGGTTTTCCCCTTCAAAAAAAAGAGCGCCTCCCTGTCCGGATGGAGCGGTGTTCAGAGAAATTTCAGAACGGACAATCTGGATGGATTGCCCACCCCAGATGGCTCCGCCGTCCTGAAGAGCTGAATTTCCGGAGAGAACGGAGTCCTGGACAAGGGCAGTTGCAGAAGGATGAAGTGCGATGGCACCACCGGATTGTGCTGTTGAATCGAACAATTGGCAGCGATCGAGTTTGATGCTGCCAGATCCGTTCACCTGAATCAGTCCTCCAGAGCTTGTGGAGACATTTCCATTTTCCAGTCGGAGGTTTCGGAGAATCAAGTCACTGTCGGTGGAAAAGATTCGGAAACGGATCAGTTGGGTTTCGTCGGTGGCGGCAGAGAGGGTTAAGGAGCCTTGAGGCCCCTCAACTGTAAATGATTTATCGGAGGGGACTAAAAGTGCAGTGCCATCGGAATCCGGGTCCTGCAGGAGAATGGTTTGGCCTTCAAGATTCGGAGAAAAATGGATGGTACCTCCGTCATCTACGAGTTGGACCGCCTCGCGGAGAGTCAATTGGCCGACAGAAGTATCACCATCGAGGCCGTCCGGAACCGCATCGGAATTTAAATCCTCTCCGTCAGCAATGGAATCCACTATAACCTTTAATGAAGCGTCGACGGGAGATGTTCCCGCCAGCAGAAGGATAAAGAGAGACGATCGAAGCAAGGAGATCCAACGGACCTTCCGTGTAGCTTCGTTTGATTCCAGGAAATAGAGCATTAAAGCAATAGCAGAAGAGTTTAGGCAATATCCCCTAAATCCGGCTAGCCAGCAAGAAAAAGGACTCGGCTGACCTCCCAACCAAAATGATTTTTGCAGCATCGTAACAGTTTGCCCTGTAGCGTTTTACAAATTTTTTAAGACTGCTTTCGAAAAGGAAGCCAGATAGAGGGAAGTAGTGGGTTTTAACCGTTCCAGATTTCATTAATTTCCGGAAGAAGGAAACAGACTGATCTCCTCTTGGCTTCGGGAAATATTCCAGCTACCGTGAAAGCATGAAAAAGATTGGATATATTGGTTTGGGCCTGATGGGAAAATCGATGGCTCGCAACTTATTGAAGGCTGGATTTGAGGTTACGGTTCATAACCGAAGCCGGAGGAAAATAGAGGACTTGGTAGAAGAGGGGGCCAAGGAGGGAAAAACTCCGCGGGAAGTGGCAGAGAACACCGACATCGTGTTTACCAACTTACCTGACTCTCCGGATGTGGAGCAGGTTGTTTTAGGAGAGGAAGGGATTCTGGAGGGTTCGCACGAAGGGCTCATTTTTGTGGATAACAGCACGATCAAACCGGCGACGGCCCGCAAAATTGCGAACGTTTTAGAGGAAATTGGGATAAAGTCATTGGATGCGCCAGTATCGGGTGGGGATATTGGAGCACGTGAAGGTACTCTGACGATTATGGTAGGGGGCGATGAGGGGGCTTTTGAGGAGGTCTTACCGGCCTTTGAAGCAATGGGAAAGAGTGTAACCTATATTGGTCCGGCGGGTGCCGGCCAGGTGGCGAAAGCTTGTAACCAGATTATGGTGGCGGCGCAAATGGTCGCAGAAGCAGAGCTCTTAATTTTGGCGAAAAAGGCCGGAGCCGATCCCCAAAAAGTGATCTCCGCAATCAAAGGCGGTGCCGCTCAATGCTGGACATTGGACAAAAAGCCACCCCGGTTATTCGAAGGAAATCGCGAACCGGGATTCAAAGCTTACATGCAATTGAAAGACCTTGGTATCGTAATGGACACGGCACGTGAGTATGATGTTTCCGTTCCTCAAAGCGCAGTAGCCACGCAATTATATGCGGCAATGATTGCGGCTGGAGATGGTGAAATGGACAATTCCGCGGTAATTAGCGTCATTGAGAAACTGTCGAATGAAAGACTCCTTTAAGTTCAACTCAGGAGGGTGGCGAGGAACTGTTCAACCTCTTCCCTGAGGCGGTCATACTCGCGTTCGATTTCCGCTTTTACCTCCGCAGAAATCCAGTGGCCGGCACTTTTTTCAGACGATTGGTCCTGGAGTTTCATCTCAAGGGACTTGCATTTTTGCCCGAAGCGTTCCGCACCAATAGAGGAGGAGCTGCCCGCCAACTTATGGGTTGCGTAGAGCAACATGGAAAGGTCGTTGTGATCCGCGGCAACTTGAATTTCCGACATCAATTGCTGGGACTGTTCAATATAGGTGGTTAAAACCGAAATCGCAGCTTCTCGATTATTGGAAAGCAACGACAAAAAACCTTTTCGATTAAAGACCGGCGTCGAATTAGACTCACTCACTATCATGTAACCCGTATCGACCGAACTTGCGGAAAGCTTTAATAAAAAGGGTTTAGACTGCCGAGATGAATTAATCGCCACCCGCAGATCGCAGGTCCTGTAGTTGGCGATCTCGCAATTGGATGTAAAAATCTTTCAAAGAGGTGTAGGGATCAAGTGCGATATCGCTGGCTCTACTGTAGTTTTCAAGAATCTCCGGGGAGCGATTGAGAACTTCGAGTGCGTTGAGGGAGATTTCGAGCCCCTCATCCTCCAAATAATTGATCGGGTCGAGGAATCGCTCGCCGAGAAAACCCACGGTGTCGCGGACGGACGAGGGTCCCAAAAAGGGCAAAATTAAATAAGGACCATGATCGATGCCCCAAAAGGCAAAGGTCAGACCCAAATCCGTTCCCGGAAGGTCAGCGAGGGCAGCAATATCATCGGAAGGCCGTAAAAAACCGCCGATCCCCACGGTTGAATCGATGAGAAAGCGAACCGTTTCCAAACCGGCCAAATCAAATTGGCCCTGTAAGGAATAGGCTACCAAGCGAACAGGGTAATTAAGATTGTCAAAAAAGTTGGTGATGCCCACTTCGACGGGGTCAGGGACGATCCAGGTATACCCGCTGGCGAGGGGGTCGAGGACATAAAGATAAAAGCCGTCGTTGAACTGGAAAACAGCCCGATTGAGATCCTCAAACGGGTCCTCGATGAGGATTGCGCCGTCGTCCGAAAAGTCATCCGCAAGGATATCATCAAAGGCGACAATTTCCTCGTTTGTAGCTTCTAAATCCAATTCTGCGGTATTATCGAGGGATTTGGCGGACGAATCCCCTATCGCGAAATTTTGGGAGTGAGGAGTTGGATCCGCCACATTTGCAATGGAATTCGACTTGCACCCGGTCGCGAAGAGAAGGCAGTAGAGGAGGAAAGAGATCGGAAGCAGGAAAGTAAAACGGTCGTTCTGCATCCCGAAGGTTTGATTGGGACCTGTAGAAGTTGTTTTCATTCTACCTGCTGGCGGTTCTTATCCCGATTCTGCCGGACCTTCTCCTCAAGAGTCTGAAACAATTCGGCGGAGTTACCCCGCTGCAGAATACTCGTAAATTGCTTTCGATAATTACCCACCAGACTAACCCCTTCCACAAGAACATCGTAGACCTGCCATCCGTTCTGTAATCGGGCCATTCGGTAGCGGATGGGGTAGGTTTGTTTATCGAGGGTAACTTCCGATTGGATTTCGATAAGCCCTTTGCGCAGTTCCCTCTGCCCGGCCCAATTTATGGCGGGTGGGTTGCCTAGGGTTTCGCCTTCCAGTCCGGATGTGTAGGATTGTATGAGCAACTCGGAAAACAAATCCGTAAAGCGATCTTTTTCGCTTTCCGAAAGGGAATCCCAGTTTCGGCCCATGGAACGCTGAGAAATAACCTCGAAGGAAAAGCGGTCCTCGAGGGCATTCTGCAGGCGGTTCTGCCGCTGCTGGAGAGGAGAATTCCGGTCATAGAGGATTTGAATCACTTCGTCCACGGTTGCCTGCAATTCCTTCTGCGGATCCTCGCCGAAGGAGGCGGTAAGGGACATGAGGAAACAGGCCGAGGTGATGCCTAGAATTTTCAGTTTATTCATGGTTAATTGGTTTCAACACTTCCAAAAGCCATTTTACTAACAAGGCCTTCCAGATCGAGAGCCGACTCGGTGTCGAAAATGGTCTCCCCTGATTCCAAGCCCACTCCGGAACCACCGGGGAGCAGGTCGATATATTTATCTCCGATCAGGCCGTTGGTCTTAATCGAGGCGATTGTGTCGTCATCCAGCAAAATGCCGGGTTCCAGTAAAAGTTTTACCCTTGCAAAAAAAGACTCCCGATCGAGAGAAATCTCGGAAACGTTACCAACGCTGACGCCAGCAAGGCGGACTTTGCCGCCCTCTTTAAGCCCTCCGACGTTGGAAAACTCGGCATAGACAACGAAGGGTTTCGAGGTGAAGAACTGGGCATCACCAATCCTGAAGGCGAGATATCCGATCAGGAGAAGGCCGATAAAAACGAATAGTCCAGCGATGGTTTCAAGCTTTGCGTCATTCATTCGAATTCAGACTCACGCCAGGTAGGCGAGGATTTTCTGTTGGTATGGATTTTGAAACTCCAAGTGCGAAGATGCGGCAGGAATGGGCGGGTTGGAATCCTTTAAATCGTTCGGTGAGCCGGAAAATTGAAACCGACCTTCGTCGAGAATGGCAATGTGGTTGCTGATGCATAAAACGTCGGGAATGTCGTGGGAAACCATGAGAGCGGTAAAGCCGAATTTTTCCTGGTAGCGAGAGATCATCTCGTAGACCGTATTTTTTCTTACGGGATCCAAGCCGGTAGTGGGTTCATCGAAAAGGACGACTGTGGGATCGGTAATGAGAGCGCGAGCAAGGGCAACCCGTTTTTGCATGCCCCCTGAGAGCTGGGAGGGATAACGGCCGAGAATGTCCGGCTGCAAGTCCAGTTTCTGGAGAAGCTCCTCAATCTTTTCCCTGATCTCAAGACCGGTGGCGCGGGATCTTTCCGAAAGGGGGAGCCCTACGTTTTGCTCGATCGTCATGGAATCGAACAGAGCATTATTTTGAAACATGTAGCTCAGGACATCGTGCATGTGGCGGTTTCTCGAAGCGGAAGCACCGGACCATATGTCGTCCCCTTCGAAGCGCACGCTTCCGGCATTGGGTTTCAGCAAACCGGCGACACACTTCAACAGCACACTTTTTCCGGTGCCGCTCTTTCCGATTATGGTAGTTACCTTACCTTGGTGGACGGACAAATCGACCCCGGTCAACACGTGATTATCGCCGAAGCTTTTCCGAAGCCCGGAAATTTCAATGATAGGTTTGGATTCCGGTGTTATTGAGCTCATCGCATGAAAGAGGTGATTAAGTAATCGGCCACCAAAATGGTTATACTGGAGAGAACCACCGCATTGGTGGCGGAAAGGCTGACTCCTCGAGCCCCGAAAGACTTTGCTTTCTTGTGGGTGAAAAACCCCTCGTAGCAGCAAATCATGGTTGTTAAACCACCGAAAAAGAGTGCTTTGACGTAACAACCGGAGATGTCACTCCAAAGCAGATTGGATTTTATATTGGACCAGTAATTGCCTCCGTCCGCTCCCATCACCACGACCCCCGTAAAATACCCTCCCCAAATTCCAAGGACGTTGAAAATGGTAGCCATCACCGGAAAAGCGATGAAAGCGGCAATAATCCTGGGCCCGACGAGAAAGGATTTGGGATTGATCCCCATGGTTTGAAGAGCATCAATTTGCTCGGAATTTCGCTGGATACCGATTTCCGCCGCCATGCCGGAGCCGGCCTGTCCAACGATTAGCAAAGCAGATAAAACCGGACCCATTTCCCGAACAAGAGTCAGGGCGACAGCCGATCCAAGAAGACCCTCAGAGCCAAATCGGACCAAGGTGGTATAACCCTGTAAACCGAGAACCATCCCAGTGAAGAAGCCGACGATCGCAATCAGGGGGATACACTTGATCCCAATTTCGTAAATTTGCCTTGAGATTTTCGCGATGGAAAAATCCGGGTAAACCGAGCGTAAAACCGAATCGATGCCAAAGAGGGCAATGGAGCCTATATCCTGGATGATGGCGATAAAAGCTTTTCCGACGGAGCGAATCATTTGCGCTAAGGGTGAAAGGAGTATTCCTGAACAACATCAATTCCCGAAAAGAAGTTCCTAACCGCATTCAAAATAAAACCTTGAATCGACCAGTAGAATCGTAAGATATTGTTATGCAGATATTTAAAATTGATTGGCAGGCCACTTTTCGAGCGATTCTTTACTGGAGGGAATTATTCCGTCCAGATCCCCGGTTGCCGGTCAGGTTAAAAGGAACAATTTCGCGGATTTCATTGTTTTTTAAAAGAATGAATCTCAGAAAAAAATACTCCGTGCTCATTTTACTCCTGATGGTCCCCACCACGATCTGGGGTTTGGTGGAAGTCGATTTCAATAATACGGACAACTACCGGGATTTGGAAATTGAGGGGAGTCCAGCGTTCAAATTCTTCGCGGAGGAAATCACCGAATTTTTGCAAAAGGTTGCGGACAGGGAACTTCCGCCTGACAGCACCCTTTCCATCACCTTCACACAAGTGGATATGGCCGGGGCGTACGAGCCGTGGCGAGGACCGGATTTCACCGATATGAGGATTTACAAAAGCATCTACCCCCCAGTTCTCAAATTCCGTTACCAGTTGGTTGCCGATGATGGTCAGGTTTTAAAGGAAGGCACAACGAAGCTTACCGACATGAATTACCAGACACTTGGTAACTCCCGGCAATTGGATATGGTGGAATTTCTTTATGAGAAGGAGCTGCTAAAGCGGTGGATCAAAAAAGACCTCGCAAAGCTGTAAATTTCGAACGCAAGGTATTGCCGTTGGAACCTGTTCAGTCCGCAATGAGGGAGTGAACCCAATCCTACCCAAATCTTATTTTATTCCGGATGTGGAGGCCAGGGTTATGCCGGATGGGCGCATTTACTTGTATGGATCCTTCGACATCAGTGGGGAGACCTTTTACTGTAGCCCTAAATTTCACGTTTTTTCCTCCGGTGATTTGGTAAACTGGACGGATCATGGCCAAAGTTTCTCAGTAAAAGAGGGGCATTCTCGCGAGACCAAGCGTCTTTTTGCCCCGGACTGCATTGAGCATGGTGGGCGTTTCTATCAATTCTATTGCGGTGACGACTGGTCTGAAGGCGTCGCGGTTTCAGGTTATCCCAGCGGCCCCTTTTCCGAAGCGAGCCCCCTAGCGGGTGCGGATAAGGACGGGATTGACCCGGCAGTTCTCAAGGATGACGATGGCCGGTTCTATTATTTTTGGGGCCAGTTTGTCTTAAGAGGCGCCCAACTCCGAGAGGACCTGAGAAGTCTCGTTCCGGATACCTTGAAAGCCAGTATCCTGAATAAGTCCGATCACGGGTTTCATGAGGGCGCGTCGATCCGGAAGCGGGCTGGGCGGTATTATATGGTTTACACCGATATCAGTATTTCCGGTCGTGCCTCGGCACTGTCCTATGCCATCAGTGAGCATCCCCTTGGACCTTACGAAAAGAAAGGGGCCATCATCGACAACACTGGTTGCGATCCCGCAACCTGGAACAATCACGGTTCGATTGAGGAATTTTGCGGGCAGTGGTATATATTCTACCACCGCTCCTACCACAATAATCGGCATAACCGCAGGGTTTGCGTTGAGCCGATCTTCTTTGACGAATCCGGACTGATAGCCCCGGTCGAGATGACTACCCAAGGAGCATCCGGGCCGTTGGATCCCGAAAAGGAGTTGGAAGCCTTTCGAGCGTGCCGCCTAACGGGAAATTTGTGGACAGCGGTGCTCTATCCTCAGAGTGGGACGGATCCCTGGATCGAATATTTATCCAATTTAAAAGACGGAAGCGCAGCGGAATTCCGTTATTTTCATTTCACGCGCCGCTTATCCGATTTTGAAGTTGTTATTGGAAGCGCAACCGGCGAAGGGCATATAGAGGTGAGGATCGACCACGAACGCGGTCCGCTCCTGGTTGATATCCCCATTCCGGACACGGGAGGGTGGCACCGATGGCAAGTAACTCGCAGGCCATTGAAAGCCTTTTACGCGGGAACCCATTCCCTTTTCCTGCTCTTTAAGGGGCACCAGGGAAATCTTGGAAACCTACTCAGCTTTCGTTTTCTGTCCTGATAAAAAAAGCCGACCCTCATGGGAGGGGTCGGCTGGAAAAAAAGGCGCGTAAATCAGGCAGATTCGGCTTTGGGGATAGCGGCGGGAACATCGACGGGATGAACCTGTTTCTGCTTCACTTTTTTAAGACGGGAACGACGCCTTAGACTTCTAAGCAGCTTCATTACCAACTCATCGATCGACTTATAGAGGTCGTCGGTTTCTACATTCACAATGATGTCGTTTCCATGGATTTCGATATGACCCTTCGCGGAATACTGGTCCTTTCCAGAAGTGAGGTGCTTATGGCTGAGTTCGACTCGAAGCCGGATAATGCGCTCTTCATGGACAAACAACTTTTCCACCTTTTGCTGGACCATATTTTTGATAGCCTCGGTGAGAGGGAGATGATGACCAGAGATTATGACATCATGCTGTTTCATATTATTTTATTCCTTTCTTTGATTGGGGGTAAATGCTCGCATTCGGGCAACAATAGACCTAAGGAGAGCCGAAGATGAAGACGATAGAGAAAGCCCTGCAGCCTTTTGCTTTAATTGTGCTTACAGGAGGTTCATCCGGAATCGGAAAGGCAATTTTGAGGTCACTAATATCTGTTGAATTGCCAGTTGCCATAGCGAATCTTTCGCGAACTGAACCGATTCTGAGACCTAACCCCGGTAATTTCAAACATATTCAGACCGACCTCAGTGAGCCTGAGGCCATCGAAAGGGCTTATTCCGCTATTGAGGAGATGGCCCGAGAGAGCGGGATTACAGGCCCGATCCTCTTGATCAACAACAGTGGAATTGGTTGTTACGGTTCGTTTCCGGAGCCGAACCTGGAGGCGAATCTAAAAATGATTGATGTGAACCTTCGAGCCGTCGTTCAGTTGACGGGGCTTTTCCTGCCGAGAATCCGTAAGAGTGGCGGCGGAATTGTGAACATTGCCTCGACGGCCTCCTTTCAACCGCTCTCCTACATGTCAGCCTATGCGGCGACGAAGGCCTTCCTACTAAGCTGGGGCTTGGCGCTTCACCAGGAATTGCGAGAGGACGGTGCTTTTTGCCTGACGGTTTGCCCCGGCCCCACCGAAACGAACTTTTTCAATCGGGCAGGATTTGAGAAGGAGCCAACCAAGGGATTCGGGCAGACCCCGGACCAGGTTGTCGAAACCACCTTTCGAGCGATCAAGCGCCGGAAATCGCTTACCACCAGCGGTTGGGCGAACTGGTTTTTAGGCGGAATCGGGCACACGGCCCCGATACGTTGGATTGCACCGTTAACGGCGAAACTGATTCGAGGACTTCGGCTTGAAAGCTACCGAAAAAATGATGTTTAGACCGCCGGAAGGACTGGGGAAGGGGACTCCGATGGTCGATTTGGAGGATTTTCAAAAGTGGATTCTTTTTGAGAATGAGGATCTTCTGGTGTTGAACAAACCGGGTTGGCTGGTCTGCCATCCATCAAAAAACGGCCCTCTCTCAAGCCTGGTGGGGGCGGCAAAGCTCCACCTCGGATTGGAGAAGTTACATCTGGTTTCCCGGTTGGATCGGGAAACCAGCGGTCTGGTGATCCTTGCAAAGAACAGGCGAACCGGAAGCGCTTATCAAAAAGCACTGGAGCAGCGGAAGGTGGAAAAGCACTACCTCGCGATCCTTCGTGGAGTGCCCGTTGAAAAGGATTTGACCGTCGAACAGCCGCTGGCGAAGGATTTTGGTTGTCCGATACACTCCAAGCAGGTGGTTCGCCAGGATCGAACAGCACAACAAGCGCGGACCCGCTTTCAGGTGCTTCTAGCCGGATCCGGATGGTCCCTCTGTCGCGTCCTTCCGCATACGGGAAGAAAACACCAGATTCGAGCCCATGCAGAATGGCTCGGATGCCCTGTGGGGGGGGATAAATTGTATGGTGGCGATCCGACCTGTTTTCTGGAATTTATTGAGAAGGGCTGGACGGAAAACCTGCACGAGCGGCTGGTTTTCCCCAGGCAGGCCCTCCATGCGCACCGGATGACTTTTCATTTTCCGGGCAGTTGTTGGTTTTGGGTGGCACCGCCACCGGAAGACTTCCTGGGATTCGCCAAAGCGGTGCTGGGTGATCGCTGTCCCGACTTTACCGACACCGAAATTTAACAAAGGAGATTTCTTTTCGACGTGCGGCTGAGAGGGGTGGAGATTAGGTTAACGGCGCTTTCTCTCAATGCATGTATCGCTTTTTTTCTATTTCTTTCTCGGTCTTCTCTTTGCCGAAGGAGGGATGTTGTTGAGCCTTTTCGGCTTAGGGATTCTTGCGGACCTGGAAAACCCCAACGGGATACCCTTTTTAATCGCCGGCTTGGGCGCGATCGGCTGCGGGGTTTTTCGCCTCTGGCATGCGTATATACACGAAATATCGTTAACGCGAAAAGCCGCTTTCTGGTATTATTTGGCCGGGATCTTCGGGAGCCCGCTACTTTTTACCCTTTGTGGATTTAATTATCGCAACTTTGTCGGGAGTGGTAGTCTCTTCCACTACCTATTCTGGTTGGTCGGCCTGTTTGTCCTCCTGGGCTTGTTGATGCAGGCGATCGACTATAAAAAACTTCCAAAACGAGAATCCGTCCTAAGAAAGGGTCCCCTTGGACTCTATAATCCAAAGTATCGCTCAAGGCGGAAAATGCGTCGGGCGCCGAACCGCTGGGCCTCAGAACGAAGAATCTAAAGGATCCTGCCAACGATCTCCCTGTGCTCGAATTACGGTGTCGTAATATTCTTCTCTCTTTTCGCGATAGAGCTCTTTGTTTACCTTTTTCAAAACCTCCAGATTCCGTTCCTGCTCTTGTTTGAACACCTCAAGTTTCTCGCGACGCTCCGCCTCTTCGGCATACTCAGCGAGAGATTTTCCCAGAAATGGGATGGTCCAGGAATTAAGGATCTGAGAAGCCAGATCCATATGTTTATCAATTAATTCTCTTTTTCGGTCTTTCTCGGTTTTGAGGATCAGGGGATCGTCAAGAAGAGGTCGCGGGTCAGGACCGATGTCCTCCTTTACTTCGACTTCAAGGAGCTCCCTTATTTCCTGCTCCGATGAGTTGGGGATGTCGGCCCGCTTTTCTCGTCGTGGAGGCATGGCGGAGACCGCTCCATCTGAGTCTTCCACCTCGTTCGTGGGGATCGTGGAATCCGGGTTTTCCTGTGGGTTCGTCTCCGCGGGCGGTTCCCCTTCGTTCTCGGCAAATAGCGCGGAGGAGAAAACCACCGCGTTAAAAAGGAAAAGGGTTTTGTGCAGATGAAAACGCTTCATTTTTTCTAAAATACTAACCGGGGTATGCGGATTGGTCACGATTATTCCTTGTTGGTAGAATTTTCGGGCAATTGAAGGAATGCTTTGACTGCCGTCTTAGTCGCTCGCACGTGGGCCTCTACGCGGTCCGCCAAGGGAAATCTGGAAGGCGTTTCGAAGGTGTAATTCAGGACGGAACCGGTTTGAGAAAGGAAAATCGCCTCTGCCCCGGGGAGATCATCGCCTTCGAGGGAGAGGCCTTCCATTTCCAGAGGAGCGATCCGCCCATTCACTGCAACTCTGCCGTCAATTTCTGAGCTATTCTCAAGAGGGAGGACTCCTGAGACGGATTGTAATACGGGAGAGGCAACGGATCGCTGAAAATCCCGTGTGACCTCGTAAAGATAAAATCCTTCCGCCTCCCAGTCCTCGTGCAAAAGGATGGAAAGATCGAACGGGTTCACGGGAAAACGGGAATCCAGCCATATGCGGTGAGCATCGACCTCCGGGGTATAACGGGTGAAATAGTCGCGATTGAGATCGGCACCATCTGCATTTCCCCGTTGATTCCGGGAAATGCCCACTGGGTTCAAAAGAGGAATGAGGTGCCAGGAAATATCGGGGCTGAACCAGCGTTCGCGGAGGAGGCGAAGCAACGCAAGGGATCCGGCCGGTTCATCTCCATGAATTCCGGCGCTGAGGTAAATTCTGGCAGTGGGATGTTCAAGAGGGAGGTGGTCAGGGGTTTGCCCTTCTCTGCATAGGGCAATTAAGGGGAAGCCGCCGATCATCCCAAAGGGTTCTACAGAAAAAAGAGCCCGTTTCGCGACCGCTTTGAGACGATCGAGAAAGGCCTCAACATCGAATGTGGTTTGTTTCATGAAAACGCTTCAACTCGGAGTTTTTCCGTGAAATCCATCGGGATTTGAGTTAAGAGGAACTTTTCCTATTTCTGAAATGAGTCAAGTCCGTGTCCGATTCGCCCCCAGCCCGACGGGATTCTTCCACATCGGAAGCGCCCGGACGGCACTGTTTAATTGGTTGTATGCCCGTCATACGGAGGGCAGCTTTGTGCTACGTATCGAAGATACAGACAAGGAGAGGAATACTGATGAGGCCTTGGAGGTCATGCTGGAAGGCATGCGTTGGCTCGGTCTGAACTGGGACGAAGGGCCAGAGGTCGGCGGAGACACGGGTCCCTATTTCCAAAGCGAAAGGGGCGAGATCTACAAGGATTACCTCAGCCGACTGGAGGCCACCGGCCGTATTTACGAAAGGGACGGTGCCATCTGGTTTCGACTCGAGGGGGAGCGCTACATGGAGTTTGATCCTCATCTGAAGAAGGAAGTCGAAAAGGTAAAGACCGCGCCGATGGTTATCCAGGATGCAGTTCGGGGAGTGGTCGAGCGTCGGGAAGACCGTGATTTTGTCCTGTTCCGAAAAAGCGGAGAACCGGTATTCCACTTCGTCAACGTCGTTGATGACATCGCGATGGGCATCACTCATGTGATTCGAGGGGAGGACCACCTTTCAAACACTTCGAAACATTTTGAGCTTTTCAAGGCCTTCGGAGTCAAGCCTCCGATTTTCGGGCACATCCCTCTGATTCTGAAATCCTCCGGACCCGGGAAAATGAGCAAACGGGACGAGGGCTCCCTCATCGAAGAATACCAGAAACGGCATTTTCTTCCGGAGGCGGTCCGGAATTATCTCTGCCTTCTCGGATGGTCCCCGAAGGACGACCGAGAGGTGCTGGCGATCGACGAAATCATCAAGCTGTTTGACCTCCCCCAAATAAGCAAAAACAACGCCCGTTTTGATGAGCAGAAGCTATCCTTCATCAATACGGAAACCCTGCGCCGGAAGCCGGTGGAGACCTTTACCTGGCTTGCCCGCCCGATCCTGCATGATGCCGGCTTGTTGGATGAATCCTTTCCGGAAGACCGGCTGCAGGAAATCCTCGCCCTTTGCCAGCCGAAAATCCGTTCCCTGGAGGCGACCCCGGACTTTGTTCGTTATTTCTTCACCGATAGTTTTAAAGTGGATGAAAAAGCCGCGAAAAAGGTGCTGAAGAAAGGGGAGCCTGACCAACGACTAAAGGAGTTCCTCACCGTGTTTAGCGCCCTGGAAACGGTGAATCCGGAAACGCTGGAGGTGATGGTCGACGGCCTATGCCGTGAGCACGAGACCGGTCCCGGAAGCTTCATCCAAACGGTTCGCCTGGCGGTTAGCGGAACCAGCGTTGGACCGGGATTTTACGAGATGATCACGGTTCTCGGGAAAGAGGCGGTCTGCCGTCGAATCGAGACTTTCATCGCCGATCGATTTCCCGCTTAAAGGACTGAGCATTTGGGCAGCACCCGAGAGTCCTCGTATCAGGTAGGGGCTGAAGAAAAGAGGCAAGGGTTGCTGGACGGGGGATTCCGGTTAGATTGGAGAAAATGGCATTGCACCGGATTTGCCCGTCTTGCAGTTTCATCGATTGTAGTTGTTAAAGATAATGGCTAAGAACCTATTTGAAAAAGTATGGGAGGCCCACAGCGTCGGCGAATTGTCGAATGGTCAAACCCAACTCTTAATTGGCACTCATCTAATCCACGAGGTGACGAGCCCCCAAGCCTTCGGGATGTTACGCGATCGTGGGATATCGGTTCGTTTTCCCGAGCGAACCTTTGCAACCGTAGATCACATCGTGCCCACGGACGAATTTTCCGAGCCGTATTCGGATGTGTTGGCGGATGCAATGATCAAAGAGCTTCGGAAGAATTGCGAGGAATTCGGGGTCACCTTTTTCGATACCCACACCGGGAAGCAGGGTATTGTCCACATTGTGGGTCCAGAGCAGGGCATCACCCAACCGGGAACGACAATTGCCTGCGGGGATTCGCACACATCGACCCACGGTGCGTTTGGCGCCATCGCCTTTGGAATTGGAACCAGCCAAGTAAGGGATGTCCTCGCCACCCAGACCATTGCGTTGAATAAGCTGAAAGTGCGCCGGATCGAGGTGGATGGCCAGCTTTCCCCCGGCGTTTATGCCAAGGACGTCATCTTGCATATTATTCGAACACTCGGGGTAAACGGCGGCACCGGGTACGCTTACGAATATGGAGGCGTAGTATTTGACAACTTCTCGATGGAGGAACGAATGACGGTCTGTAACATGTCCATTGAAGGAGGCGCCCGAGTCGGCTATGTGAATCCGGATGAGACAACGTTTGCCTACCTTAAGGGCAGGCCGTATGCCCCAAAGGACGACGCGTGGGAAGACGCGGTGGAGCGCTGGAAAGCCTTCGCGAGTGACGAGGGATGCGCCTATGATGATATCGTTCAGATTCGGGCGGAGGACATTCCTCCAACCGTGACATGGGGAATCAATCCCGGTCAGGCGATGTCGATCGAAGAGACCATACCGACGATCGAATCCGCAGGGCCGGACCATGCGGAGAGTGTAGAGGAGGCCTTGAGCCACATGCAGTTTGCCGGGGGTGAACCGATTAAGGGCAAACGGATCGATGTTGCCTTCGTCGGCTCGTGCACGAACTCCCGACTCAGCGACCTGCAAGAGGTTGCGCGTTACCTCAAGGGACGAAAGGTGGCGGAGCATGTGAAGGCAATTGCGGTTCCCGGTTCGCAGATTGTTGCGGCGCAAGCCGAAGCCCGCGGTCTAGATAAGATCTTCAAGGAGGCCGGATTCGAGTGGAGGGCTGCGGGCTGTTCCATGTGCCTCGCAATGAACCCTGACAAGCTGCTCGGCGACCAGCTTTGTGCGAGTTCCAGCAACCGCAACTTCAAAGGCCGGCAAGGCAGCCCCACAGGTCGCACAATTCTGATGTCTCCCGTGATGGTAGCCGCTGCCGCC